>NZ_SAUN01000001.1:4358529-4669852 GCF_004011505.1 Nonomuraea polychroma | reverse complement strand
CTGCGCACCACCCTGGTCAACCGGGTCGCCGGCGTGCTGCTCGTGATCGCGTTCCTGGTCCCCGGCCAGGCCACGCTGATCCCGGTCTACCGGATCCTGGTGGAGCTGCAGCTCGTGGACAGCCTGGAAGGGCTCATCCTCCTGTACACGGCCGGGTCGATCTTCTGCTACTTCCTCATCCAGGGATACCTCCGGTCGCTGCCGATCTCGATCTTCGAGGCCGCTCGCATCGACGGCGCAGGACCCTGGCAGATCTACTGGCGGATCGTGCTGCCGCTCATCCGGCCGATCCTCATCACGGTCGGGGTGTTCCAGACCATGTGGATCTGGAACGACTTCATCACGCCGAACGTCTTCATCAGCTCGCCCGACAAGCAGACCCTGGTCCTGCAGGTCTACAAGGCCGTCGGGGAGTACTCGGTGGACTGGCCGGCGTTCATGACGCTCAGCGTGATCGTGCTCATCCCCGTCGTGATCTTCTTCATCGCGATGCAGCGGCACATCGTCAACGGGCTCCTGCAAGGAAGCGTCAAGGGCTGAGGCCCTCCATGAGAGGATTCTCCGGTGAGGCGGCGGGGATGGTGACGATCCAGGACGTGGCGCGAGCGGCAGGCGTGTCCGCCATGACCGTGTCCCACGTGATCAACGACCACCCGCACGTCAAGACGGAGACCCGGGCCCGCGTGCTGCAGGCCATCGCCGACCTCGACTACCGGGTCAACGTGGCCGCGCGCAACCTGCGCACCGGGCGCACCGGCACGATCGGGCTGGCCGTGCCCGAGGTCGACCGGCCCTACTACGGGCAGCTCGCCGCCGAGATCATCACGGCGGCGGCCCGGCACAACCTCAAGGTGGCGATCGAGCAGACCGGCGCCTCCCGCGAGGGCGAGCTCGACGCGCTCGCCCTGTCCCGCAACCGGCTCTACGACGGGCTCATCCTCAGCACCGTCGGGCTGGGGCCGGCCGACACCGACCTGCTCAAGGTCGACTACCCGATGGTCATCCTGGGGGAGCGGATCTTCGACGGGCCGGTGGACCACGTCGCGATGCCCAACGTCGAGGGTGCGCGGGCGGCGACCATGCACCTGATCGAGCGGGGCTGCCGCCGCATCGTGCTGATCGACGGCTGGCCCGGGGACGAGGTCGACGTCTCCAGCCTGCGCCAGGACGGCTATCGAGAGGCGCTGGCGGAGGCCGGCATCCCCCTCGACCCGCGGCTGCTCGTCCACATCGACGCGCTCACCATGGAGCAGGGCGCCGCAGCCGCGCGGCGGGTGAGCGAGTCAGGGGTCGAGTTCGACGGCGCGTTCTGCGTGACCGACACCGTGGCGATGGGCGCGTTACGCGGGTTCGCCGACGCCGGGGTGCGCGTGCCGCAGGACGTCAAGGTCATCGGGTTCGACAACATCGCCGAGGGCGCCTACATCGTGCCCTCGTTGTCGTCGATCGACCCCGACCACGCGCTCATGGCCAGCACGGCCGTCCGGTTCCTGGTGGGGCGGCTGGCCGAGAAGGGGAAGAAGCGGCAGGTCGCGCGGGAGTTCATCAGCCGCTTCACGGTCGTGGCCCGCGAGTCGACCGGCGGCTGACCGCCGCCGGTCGACTCGCTGCTGGGGCTCAGCCCTGGGAGGTACGGAAGCGGGGCACGGGCACCCGCGACCAGTCGATGTCCGAGCCCAGGTAGAAGCTCGGGTAGGCGGGCTGGTTGTAGCCGGTCTGCTGCCGGGCCACGTCCACGCGGTACTGCGGGTCGTGCATGAGCGTGTACAGCTTGCGGTCCGTGACCTCCGTACTGAGGAAGATCCGGATCGCCGAGCTGTCGGCCGTGCGCGTCAGCAGCTCCTCCCGCCAGTCGCCGAACACGTCGGCCACCAGGCCCGGGTTGCCCTTCGTCCAGTTGTTGGTCAGCGTGCCCTCCGCGGTGAGCACCGTGCCGCGCTTCCAGTCGTCGATCGTCGGCGTCTGCAACACCGTGGTGGCGGTGCCGTTGACGAGCTGGGTCGTCATGTCGGCCGCCCAGCGGATGCTCATGTTCGTGCCGGGCGTGGTCCGGCCCAGGTGCTCGCCGCGCGCCGACCACAGGCCCGCCTGGATCTCCTGGTTGGGCGGCATCGACGACCATGCCTCCAGGCCGCGGATGGCGGGGTCGATGTCGCCGACCATGCCGCGCCCGGTGTCCCGGCCGCTGTAGCCGCCGAACAGCACCTTTCCGGTGGCGGCGTCACGCATCGCCCATCCGTACGGAGCCCACGCGCCGCCCTCGTGCACGGTCCAGATCTCCAGGCCCGGGTGGTCGGGGTCGAGGTCGCCGACGTGCATGGCGTCGCCGTGGCCGAGCCGCACGCTCTGCCCGGGCACGTTGCTCTGCGGCGGGCCCTCGGCGAACGACGAGTACAGCAGGTCGCCGTCGTCGTCGATGGTCGCGGCCCCGTACACGATCTCCTGCCGGCCGTCATTGTCCACGTCGGCCACGCTCATCGAGTGGAAGCCCTGGGTGGTGAGGTCGGCGTACTCGGGGTTGCTGCCGGGCACGCCGTGGGGCGAGGCGTTGAACGGGTTGGCCATCGGCGCGTGGCCGCTGTCGACGTACCAGACCTCCTTCAGCTTCCTGCCGTTCCAGTCGTAGGCGACCAGCGTGGTGCGGGTGTAGTAGCCGCGGGCGAAGATCGCCGACGGCCGCCTGCCGTCGAGGTAGGCGACGGCGGACAGGAACCGGTCGACCCGGTTGCCCGGCTCGATGCGGCCCATCGCGTAGTCGCCCCACAGCAGGCCGTCGTCGCCGCGGCCCGGCTTGTAGTGGATGGTCTGCAGTTCCTTGCCGGTGGCGCCGTCCAGCACCGACAGGTACTCGGGGCCGGTGATGACGAAGCCGGCGAACTCCCGCAGGCGGTTGTTGCCGCTGCGGCTCGGGGCGTAGACGTCGACGAAGTACGTGGCCAGGTCGACGGCGGCCTCGTGCGACAGCGGGTACTGGTGCTTCGAGGCGATGCCGAAGGCCTGCTCCAGCGTCGCCGGCCAGCGCCCGGCCACCACCTCGGGGTGCTCGTGCCACTTCTCGAACATGCCGACCACGTGGTCGAAGTAGTCCGCCGCGCTCTTGCGGTAGTCGTCGGCGTGCGAGTGGCCGGCTTTGACGTCCTGCTCCGGCATCGTGACGTAACGCTCGGAGACGACCTGGCCGTCGCGTCCGTAGCGGATCATCTTCGTGCCGGGGGCGGTCTTGAGCATCATCTCCGAGCGGCCGTCGCCGTCGAAGTCGTAGACCAGGAACTGCGTGTAGTGGGCGCCCGAGCGGATGTTGACGCCCAGGTCGAGCCGCCAGCGGAGGGTGCCGTCCAGCTCGTACGTGTCGACGTAGGTGTTGCCGGTGTAGCCGCGCTGGGAGACGTCCTTGGAGTTGGACGGGTCCCACTTCACGACGTACTCGTACTGGCCGTCGCCGTCCACATCGCCGACGCTCAGGTCATTGGCCGAGTACGTGTACGCCTCGCCGGCCGGGGTCACGCCGTCGGCCGGTTTCTTCAGTTGAAGATCATAAAACGATTTAACCCAGGGCGTGGCGGCGGCGCTGCGGCGGCCCTCCCGGCCCTTGACGACGGGGGCGACGCGGTACTCGGCCGAGCCGGTGCCGGCGGCGTCGAGGTAGTTGGTGCTGTCGGACACCGTGGCGATCGGGCGGCCGTCGCGGTAGACGCGGAAGCCGGCGCCCTCCATGCCGGTGGCGCCGGCGCCGGTCACCTCGTTGCCGAGCAGCCGCCAGCTGAGGAACACGCCCTCGCTGGTGGAGGCCGCCACCAGGCCACGGTCGAGGTGTTCGAGCCGCACGCCCGCGCCGTGGCCGCCCTCGGGGTCGGCGGCGGCCGGGGCCGCGGTCGCCGACGCGGTGAGCAGGGCGGCCAGGGCGGTGGCGAATAAGCGGCGCACGCCGCTGGGGGATCTCATGGCACAGGGCTCCTGGCGCATTAAATCGATAAAATCTCCCGGAGATTATTGGCCGCCTGTGAGGTTTGTCAAGGATGGATTTCGGTGGCATTTTTCGCGAAATAAATGCGCGAGTTGCAGTGAATTGATTTGCCGATCGCAGACTCGCGTCCGTGTCGCTCCTGTGCCCATGATGGCTGGTGTGCCCGCGGCGCCCGCTCGCCTCGGCCACGGGAACGCATGACCCCGGATTGGAGCTCCCTATGGCCACCTCCGAGACCACCACGCCGGCTCCGACGCTCGACCTGCTGGCTCGGCCGTCCGGCGGGTTCGCCATGGTGGCGATGGACCAGCGCGAGAGCCTCAGGCAGATGTTCGCCGCC
The DNA here is from genome assembly GCF_004011505.1 of Nonomuraea polychroma. Classification (NCBI taxonomy): domain Bacteria; kingdom Bacillati; phylum Actinomycetota; class Actinomycetes; order Streptosporangiales; family Streptosporangiaceae; genus Nonomuraea; species Nonomuraea polychroma. The sequence continues at coordinate 4,665,548 of NZ_SAUN01000001.1, read as the reverse complement.
GCCACGGGAGAGCGGGTGAGCGACGGCACGCTGACGGCGTTCAAGCTGGCGGTGGCCAGGGAGGTCGGGCCGCACGCCTCGGGGTTCCTGATCGATCAGGACTACGGTTTCTCCCGGGTGGCGGCCGAGCGCCTGATCCCCGGCGGGCTGATCGTCGCCGTCGACAGCCTCCAGCAGACCCCTGACGGGCCTGTCGAGGACACCTCGATCGACGAGCGCGTCCACCTGGCCGCCGCCCGCCGGGCCGGCGCCGTGGCCGCCAAGCTGCTGCTCATCTGGCGCGACGACGAGCACCGGCAGCGCCGCCTGGACATCGCCGCCGAGTTCGTCCGGCGGTGCGCCGCGGCAGGGCTGCTGTCCGTGCTCGAAGGCGTCGCCAAACCGCCCGCCGGGCACACCGCCTCTGGGGCCGTGTTCGACGGGCCTGCCGCGATCAGGGAGGCCGCCGCCGAGCTGGCGGGGCTGCGGCCCAGCCTCTACAAGGCCCAAGTACCGCTCGGCGGGGCCGCGCCCGAGGAGCGGCTGATCGAGGAGTGCGCGCGGCTCGACGAGGTGATCCCCGTCCCGTGGGTGGTGCTCTCGCAGGGCGTGGAGCGCGACGACTTCCCGGCCGCCGTGCGGGCCGCCTGCCGCGCGGGAGCCTCCGGGATGCTCGCCGGACGTGCCATCTGGAGCGACCTCGTCGGCATCGACGTCTCATCCCACGACCTTGCCGCCGCCCTCCGGGCCCGCGCGGTGCCCCGGCTCCAGCGGCTGGCCGAGATCGTCGACGAGCACGCCCGCCCGTGGAATGCTCGCTGAGCGGGGCCGTCGGGCGATCTCGGGCGACACAGAATGACATGGATTGCGCGTCGCTCTGATCACGGCGTCTTGTGCGGTTTTGCCGTTAAAACGTACGAATTAGACCGTACTTCTGATTTGTGGAGGACTTTGTGCGCTTATATGCAGCCATCCTGAGCATCGCCGTCTCGGCCGCGCTCCTCGTCCCACCAGGGTCGGCGGCAGCCGAGCCTGCCGAGCCGCCCCAGCCCGCCGTACGCGACTTCGGCAACGGCCCCGAGCGGAACGAGGTGGCCGCAGGCGCCGCGGAGGGGCAGCGGGCCGAGACGCTCCGCCGGGCCCCGGAGACGACCGAATCGTACGGATTGTCCCGCGACCGCGGGTATCCCAGGCAGGTCCAGCTTTCGACCCCCGCGGAGAACCCCGCCGACGCCTCGATCAAGCTGGGCCTCGTGCCGTACCACGCCATCGCGCCCAAGCTGAACGACCTGCAGCGGCGCAGCGACCGCGTCAGCGTGGAGATCATCGGCCGCAGCCACCAGGGCCGCGACCTCTACCTCGTGACCCTCACCGCCCCCGAGAGCCGCGGCGAGGCCGGTGAGCAGAGCGCCATCCGCGACCGCATCGAGAACGACCCGGCCGGGGCCGCCCGCGACCGCAGGCTGGCCGCCAGGTACAAGGCGCCGATCTTCGTCAACGCCAACATCCACGGCAACGAGTGGGAGGGCACCGACGCCGCGCTGCGTACCATCGAGGAGCTCGCGACCAGCACCGACCCGCAGGTCGCCGACCTCATGAAACGCACCAGGCTGTACTTCAACGTCACCGCCAACCCCGACGGCCGGGTCAACGGCACGCGGGCGAACGGCGCCGGCTTCGACATGAACCGCGACTTCATCACCGCCTCCCAGCCCGAGGTCCGGGCCATGCGCCAGGTGATGATCGACACCCAGCCGGTCGCCATGATCGACCTGCACGGCTACGTCAACGGGACGCTCATCGAGCCGACAACGCCGCCGCACGGCGCCAACTACGAGTACGACCTGTTCATCAGGAACACCTACGCCAACGGGCTCGGCATGGAGGCCGCGGTCAACGGGCTCGGCTACACGCCGGCGAAGGATGGCGTGCACCCGGTGCAGATCCCGTTCCGTGACTCGGACGAGGGCTGGGACGACTGGCCGCCGATCTTCACCCCGCAGTACGCGCCGTTCCACGGCACCGTCGCCTCGCACACCGTCGAGATCCCGCTCCGGGTCAACAACGCCGACTACAACCTGCCCGTCGAGGAGCTGCGCCGCCGCTCCGCGATCAACACCGATGTGGCCGCCGCCGCCATCCGGGCGACCTACGGGTTCGTGCACTCCAAGCACGACCAGCTGATCGCCGACCAGATCGAGGTCTTCCGGCGAGGCGCGGCCGGTGAGCCGTCCAAGGTCGTGCCGCTCGGCATCGTGCCCGGCTTCGGCCCCGAGGACGTCTACAACACGACCTTCCCCCGCGCGTACGTCATCACCGGGCAGCGCTCGGCCACCGCCGCCGCCCGCCTGGTCGATCACCTCATCGCCAACGACGTACGGGTCGAGCGGGCCAAGCGCTCGTTCCGGCTGAACGGGAAGACGTACCCGGCCGGGTCCTATGTCGTGGACATGCGCCAGCCCAAGCGCGGCCTGGCCAACGTGATGCTGGAGCCGGGAGAGGACATCTCCCCCCGGGTGGATGCGATGTACGACATCTCCGGCTGGAGCCACGCCCTGCTCTGGGGCGCCACCGTGGACAGCGTCGCCTCGGGCCCGCTCCACGTGTCGTCCGAGCCGGTCAAGGCCGCCGCACCCACCGGTTCCGTCCCCCGTACCCCCGGGTCGCTCGCGCTGAAGGTGACCGACGCCAAGGAGGTCCAGGCGCTGAACGACCTGCTGGCCCAGGGCGTGGCCGTGACCTGGACGAACGACGGCAGCGCCATCGTGCCGGCCGCCGCCCGCCAGGCTGCCGCGACCGTGTCCGACCGGTACGGTGTCGCCTTCACCCCAGCAGGATCGGCCACCGGCACGCCGCTGGCCCAGGTGCGCATCGCCGCGGCCGCCTCCGCCGACGAGCTCTTCACGCTGCGCGAGATGGGCTTCGCGGTCACGCCGGTCTCCACCGCCGTGCTCAACGCGGGCTTCGACTGGAGCGGCACCGACGTCCTGTACGTCTCCAGCGGGCTCAGCTACGCGGCGCTCAACCCGGCCGCCCGCACGGCGCTCGACGCCTACCTCGCCACCGGCGGCGTGATCACGCGGGGCGGCACGGGAGCGGCGTTCAACGCCGCCGCTGGGCTGCTCACGGCGACCGCGGTCGCCGGACGCGGCGACGCCAACGGTGTGGTGCGCGTGACCTCGTCGTCCGGCCCTGTCGGCGCTGGGTCGCCCGAGCACTCGTTCGTGTACTCGCCACGCTGGTTCACCGCGCTCGGCGCCGAGGTCACCGTCGAGCAGTCGTACGCAACCGACGGCCCCCTCGTGTCCGGCCACTGGCGGCCCGACGACAACGGCATGGGCGGGCCCGAGGCGGCCAGGGGACAGGCCGCCGTGGTCAGCGGCAGGGACGAGCGCGGCGCGGCCGTGGTGCTGTTCGGCACCGAGCCGATGTTCCGCAACCACCCGAAGGGGTTGTTCCCGCAGGTGGCGCGGGCGCTGTACTGGTCGGCCGCGGTCACCGGCGCGACCGTCACCACCCCCTGACGCACCTCGCGCGGGCCGGTGACCCGGACACCAGGTCACCGGCCCGCGCCGCCACCGCCTTCCTGAGCGTCCTGCGTCAGCCGCCTCCTCCCGCACCGTCGCCCTGGCCTCTGCCACGCTCCCGCAGCACCGGCCGGCACGCCGCAGCACCGGCCGGCACGCCGCAGCACCGGCCGGCACGCCGCAGCGCCGACCGGCCTGCACCGCATGCACGTGCTCGGACGTCAAACCACCTTGGTGTTGACCTCCGCGAAGTGGCAGGCGGCAGGGTGGCCGATGCCGCGGTCGGTCAGGGCGGGCTCCTCCACGGCGCAGATGTCCTGAGCCTTCCAGCAGCGTGAGCGGAACCTGCATCCGCTGGGCGGGTCCAGCGGGCTCGGCACCTCGCCGGTGAGGATGATCCGCTGCCTGCTGCGTTCCTCCCGCGGATTGGCCATCGGCGCGGCGGACAGCAGCGCCTGGGTGTAGGGGTGGGCGGGACGGTCGTAGACGTCGTCGCGCGAGCCGGTCTCGACGATCTTGCCGAGGTACATCACCGCGACCCGGTCGGAGATGTGCCTGACCACCGAGAGGTCGTGCGCGATGAAGATGTACGCCAGCCCGAACGCGTCCTGCAGATCCTCCAGCAGGTTGACCACCCCGGCCTGCACCGACACGTCCAGCGCCGACACCGGCTCGTCGAGCACGAGGAGCTTGGGCTCCAGCGCCAGCGCTCGGGCGATCCCGACACGCTGCCGCTGCCCCCCGGAGAACTCGTGCGGGTACCTGTTGCCGTGCTCGGGGTTGAGGCCGACCCGTTCGAGCAGCTCGGCCACCCGGGCCGGGCCGCCGTCCTGCCAGCGGCCGTGGACCTTCAGCGGCTCGGCGATGATGTCGTTGACCGGCAGCTTCGGGTTGAGCGAGGCATAGGGGTCCTGGAAGACGATCTGGATGTCCCGCCGCACCGCTCGCAGCCGTTTGGGCGGCATCGTCGTCAGCTCGTCGCCCTCGAAGAGCACCGAGCCGGAGGTGGGTTTGTGGAGCTGGAGGATGGCCCGGCCCGTCGTCGACTTGCCGCATCCGGACTCGCCGACGACGCCGAGGGTCTCACCCTGGTCGACGTGCAGGGAGACGCCGCTGACCGCCTGGATGTGGCCGGTCACCTTGCGCAGGAGGCCGCCGCCGCGTACGGGGAAGCTCATCATGAGGTCCTTGACCTCGAGCAGGTGGGTCATCGGACGACCTCGCTCCCGGCGCGGAACAACGCGGTGGGATCAGCCGCCGCGGCCACCTCGCGCCAGTGGTGGCAGGCGGCGTAGTGCCCGCCCTCGCCGGCTTCCATGAGACCGGGCTCCTCGCTGCGGCAGGCGTCGTCGGCCAGCGGGCAGCGTGGCGAGAACGGGCAGCCCGCGGGCAGGTTGATCAAGGACGGTGGAGCGCCGCCGATCGGGCGCAGCCGCCCGCCCGAGGTCTCCAGCGACGGCATCGAGCCGAGCAGACCCGCCGTGTACGGCATGCGCGGCTTGTAGAAGATCGAGTCGGTGTCGCCGATCTCGACCGGCTTGCCCGCGTACATGACCAGCACCCGGTGCGCGATGCCCGCGACGACGCCGAGGTCGTGTGTGATCAGCACGATCGCGGCGTTGACGGCGTCCTTGACGGCCAGGAGCTTCTCCAGGATCTGGGCCTGGACGGTCACGTCGAGGGCCGTGGTCGGCTCGTCGGCGATGATGACGTCCGGGTTGTTGATGACCGCCATGGCGATCATCGCGCGCTGGCGCATGCCGCCGGAGAACTCGTGGGGGTAGGCCCGCAGGCGTGCCTCGGCCTGCGGGATGCCGACCAGGTCGAGCATCTCCCTGGCCCGGGCGAGCGCCTGTTTCCTCGGCACCAGGCCGTGCGCCAGCACCGCCTCGGCAAGCTGGTCGCCGATCGTGTGCACGGGGTTCAGCGCCGTCATCGGATCCTGGAAGATCATGGCGATCTTCCCGCCGCGCAGCGCCCGCCGCCTGCGGGCGGGCAGCTTCAGCACGTCCTCGCCGCGGTACAGGATCCGGCCCCGCACGCGGGCGCCGCGCGGGAGCAGCCCCATCACGGCCAGGGATGAGACCGACTTGCCCGAGCCGGACTCGCCGACGATGCCGAGCACCTCGCGCTCGTGCAGCGCGTAGGAGACGCCCCGGACCGCGTGGACGACGCCGTCGTCGGTCGGGAACTCGACGGTCAGGTCCTCCACGCGAAGAATCTCACCGGGGATCTGGTTGGCAGGACTCGTCATCAGGCACGCACCCGGGTCTGTCGAGGGTCGAAGGCGTCACGCAGGCCGTCGCCGATGAAGTTGATGGACAGGGCGATCGCGATGATGAAGACGCCCGGCCACCAGAACAACCACGGGCGGGTGGTCATCGCGCTGCGGTAGGTGTCGATGAGCTGGCCGAGGGAGACGTCCGGCGGCTGCACGCCGACACCGAGGAACGACAGCGCCGATTCCAGGAGCACCGCGTTGGCGACGGCCAGGGTGGCGCTGACGATGATGACGCCGACGGTGTTCGGCAGGATGTGCCGGAAGATGATCCGGCCGGCGGAGGTGCCGACCGCCCGTGCCGCCTCGACGAACTCCTTCTCGCGCAGCGACAGGAACTCGCCCCGGATCAGCCGGCCCAGCGTGGGCCAGGTCACCAGGCCGATGCAGACGGCCAGGATCACGATGCCCGAGTCGCCGAACGAACGTCCGACGATGGCCGCGATGATGAGGATCGGAATGGTGATCATCACATCGGTCAGCCGCATGATGATAGATTCCGTCGTTTTCCTGAAATATCCGGCGAAGGCGCCTGCAAGCGTTCCGACCGTGGTGGCCACGAAGCCGACGATGAACGCGACGATGATCGACTGCTGCGCTCCCCGCATGGTCAGCGCGAAGTAGTCGATGCCGATGTTGTCCTGGCCGAACGGATGCTCGCCGAGATGGATCCCCTGCCCGCCGAGGAACTCGGGGACCACGCTGAGCGTCGGCCTGCCCTGGTTCACCAGCGAGCCGGTGGCGAGATACGTCTTGTCCCACCAGCCGGGCAGGGGCCCGAATCCGATGGAGGTGAACGCCAGCAGGACGACGCCGCCGAAGACGACCATGCCGGTGAGTGCCGCGCGATGCCGGAAGAACCGGCGGCGGACCATCTGACCCTGGGTACGTGCGACGACGGTCATGCCCTGTGCGGCCCCTGGGGCCTGGGCGCTGATCGTCATGGGTGCTTCTCCTTCATGACAGCCTGATCCGCGGGTCGAGATAGGCGTAGACGATGTCGGCCAGCATGTTGAAGACGACGATGGCGGTCCCCGAGACGATGAAGAACGCCATGACCGGGGCCGGGTCCACCTGCTGGAGCCCCTGGAGGAACAGGCTTCCCATGCCCTGCCAGCCGAAGACGTTCTCGGTCACGATGGCGCCGCCGATCACGCCCGCGAAGTCGAAGGCCATCAGCGTGGTGATCGGGATCATCCCGTTGCGGAAGGCGTGCTTGGTGATCACCGTGCGCTCGGGCAGCCCCTTGGCCCGTGCGGTGCGCACGTAGTCGAGGTTCATCACCTCGAGCATGCTGGCGCGGCTGTAACGCGTGTACGTCGCCAGCGAGATCAGGATCAGCGCCATGGTCGGCAGCAGGAGGTGGCCGGCCGCGTCCAGGTTGGTCTGCCAGAAGTCGCCGGTGAAGTTCGGGGTGCGCGAGCCGATCGTCGAGATGGGGCGGCCGCGCACCCGCTCGCTGTAGGCGGCGAAGCCGCGCAACATCCGGTCGACGAAGATCAGCCCGCCGGTGACCAAACCGGTCAGCACGGCGGCGGTGATCGCCTGCCGGCGGAGCAGGCCGCCGAGGCTGTACCCGAGTCCTGCGCAGACGGCCACGGTGACGAGCGCGAGCCCGAAGATCCCCAGCCAGCCGGGGTCGGCCAGCACGGGATCCAGGACCTCGGACAGGAGCACGCCGATCCCCGCGGCCGCCAGGGCCGCGTAGAGCGGGCCCCGGTACTGCAGTCCGGAGATCAGCACGGTCAGCCCGATCGCCGTGCCTCCCGCGAGGACGGCCAGCGCGAAGAGTCCGATGCCCGGATCGGCGAACCAGCGCGTCGCCGAGAGCAGCGCCAGCGTCACGGCCGTGACGGCGGCGCCCGCACCGAACGCGGCGAGCCTGAGCCGCCGGTCGCCCACGGCCAGCGCCGCCCAGGCGAGGCCGCCGACCAGGGCCACCGAGCCGATGACGGCGGGCGGGATGACGGGATCGCGCAGCCAGTCGTTGAACTCGATGGCGATGTACTGCTTGAGCATCACCGCGACCCAGAAGAGCGGGAGCGAGAAGCAGACGAAGGCGGCGAAGGTGACCGAGTAGTCGAAGGCGCTGTACTGCCGCAGCGCCGAGACGATGCCCACGAGCACGCCGATGACGACCGCGAGCACGGTGGCCGCCACGACGAGCTGGAGCGTCGCCGACAGGGCCGCGCCGAGCAGCACGGCCACGTCCTGTCCGTCGCGGTTGACGCCGAGGTCTCCTCGGAACAGGTTGCCGAGCCAGGCCAGGTACCTCAGCGGAAGGGCGACGTCGAGGTTCATCCGGTCGATGCGGTCGGCCATCCTCCTTTCCCGGTCCGGACCCGGAAGCTCTCTCAAGTCCTCCAGCGGGTCGCCCGCGAGCGCCGTCAGCCCGTAGATGACCATGGTGGCGGCCAGGAGGACGAAGAAGGAGGTGATCAGTCTTCGGGAGATGAAGGCGATCACTCGCTACCCCCTTGGTTCATGGTGACGATGTGCTTGCGCGTGGGCCGGGGACTTGCGGGTGCCCGGCCCACGCACGGCTGGTTCAGGATGATCGGACGGCTAGGGCGCCAGCGTCCACTTGTCCATGTTCCAGGTCACCGACGACTGCGCCGGGTTCGGCACGATGCCCTGCAGCTTCTCGTCCCACGCGAGCATGCCCGGGTGGGCGAACAGCGGGATCGTGGCGAGGTCCGTCCAGAGCAGCTTCTCGATCTCGGCGATCATGGCGGGGTGCTTGGTCTTGTCGACCTCGCCGTTGAGCTTCTTGATGAGCTCGTCGACTTCCTTGTTGGAGTAGCAGCCGTTGTTGTTCTCCTTGCCGGCCTCGCTGCACTCCTTGGCCGTGGTGTACGTCGAGCTCCATTGGCTGACCTCGGCCGAGCCGCTCCACGCGAACAGGGCGACGTCGTAGGTGTTGGTGGCCAGCGGTCCGCCGGCTTCGAAGAACTTCTCGTCACCGGCGTCGACGATCTTGAAACCGGCCTTGCCGCAGGAGTCCGCGATCAGCTGCACTTCCTGGGTGCGGCGGGGGTTGGGCAGGTTGTGGCCGATCTTCACTTCCATCCCGGCCTTGCCGGCCTTCTCCAGCAGCGCCTTGGCGCCCTCGATGTCGGGCTGGGCGTAGTTCTCCGCGCCGTTGCCCTGCGCGACGGTGGCGTAGTCGGCCTCGAACGGGAACTTGGTGCGGGCCTGCAGCACCTGTGCCTGCGGCGCCAGCGGCTTGATGAGGTTGTCCACGATGAGCTGCCTGGGCACGCACTTGGCGAACGCCTCGCGCAGTGCCTTGTCCTTGAACGCACCCTCGAAGTTGAAGTCCAGGTGCTCGTAGGTGTACTGGTCGCCGGTCTTCACGGTGACGCCCTGCATGCCTTCGAGCTGGGCGAGCAGGTCCGGGTTGGGCTGGGGCTCGATGAGGTTGACCTCGCGGTTCTGCAGAGCCTGGGCCTGCTCCTCCTGCGAGATGACGCGCATGACGATGGTCGGCGTCGCGGGCTTGGGGCCCCACCACTTGTCGTTGGCGGTGAGGGTCAGCGACTGGCCGGGCTCCATGGCGGAGATCTTGTACGGGCCGGAGGCGGGGAAGAGCGACATGTCCTTGATGCCGCCCTCGATGACCCAGCCCTCGTTGTAGAACTTGATCACCGCCTCCAGCTTCTTGGCGTCCTCCGCCTGAACCGCGGCGATGAAGTCCGCTTCGCTCATGCCCGCGGCCTTGTAGGCCACGTGAGCGGGCAGCAGGTCCGCGGCCCCCGGGCCGTTGCTGTCCCAGTCGGCGAACGGCTCCGAGTACTCGAAGGTGAACTTCTTGTCGCCCGCCTTGCAGGCCGGGGCCTTGACGAGCTCGACGCCGCTGGTGCCGTCGACCTGGAAGCCCTTGACCTTGCCCGACTTGGCGGCCCAGAACAGCAGGGCGTCGTCACAGTCGATGGGGGTGCCGTCGGACCAGACGGCGCTGGAGTTGAACTCGTAGTCGACCGTCAACGGGTCGTCGGAGCTCTTGGTGTAGGTGCCGAAGTCCTTGTCCGGGGTCACGACGCCGTTCTGGCCGTAGTACCAGAAGCCGGCCAGCACCCGCTGCATGGCCGTGCTGTTGACGAGGTTGTTCACCGCCGTGCTGTTGTAGGAGTTGAACTCCTGCTCACCGGCATAGGTGATGGTCTGCGCCGCACCGGCCGCCGAGGCCGAGGGTTTGCTCGCCTGGCCGCCGCCGCTCTGGCCGCAAGCCGACAGCAGAAGCGCACCTCCTGCCACCGCCGCGAGGAATCTCCCAAATCTGTGCCTGTGGGACACGACAGCTCTCCTTTGTCCGAACTAGGGTCAGCGCCGCCAGTTAGTGCGGAATAGAATCATTGACCAATGTTTCGGACAAATTGCCTGACCGTAATGTTGCAGAGTTGATATCTACGTCGACCCGATCCGTAACGTTCCCTGTCAGAACCTCCGCAGGTCGAAAGGCCCCTATAGACATGCGGGGGAGACCTGTGCAAAGGTGTGCGACGACGGCCGTCGGTGACCGAAACTTCTCGATGGATGTATTTTGTGCCCTGACGGCGTCCATTGGAGAGGTGGCTGTTTACGTCATCGGTACGGCGGCTTTTCCTCGCACGCGTGGTTCTGCCATTTATGAATATGGCAATTTGCCGATATGGCTGTCAGGACGAGTCCTTCACTTGGGTGGCCCCGCCGGTCAGCGTGTGATGTGCCGGTGCAGCAGCCCCGACACCCCGCCGGTCACCTTCTCCCGGTACGCCTGCCCCGAGGTTCATCGCGCGGACGCCTGCCTGCCCCCGTAGCGCGACGCGGCCGTCATTTCCGCATGTCGACATAGGCGCGAGACCCCTTCAGGGAAGGACGCCCGCCCATGACGATCTCTCTTGACACCGGTCGGTACACGGTCGGCATGGCCACCAGCGCAGCCGACCTGCGGGCCGCGCAACGACTGCGGTACGAGGTCTTCGCCGAGGAGATGGGGGCGCGCCTGGACAGCCCCGTCTCGGGCCTCGACGCGGACCGGTTCGACGCCTACTGCGACCACCTCCTCGTCCGCGACGGCGCCGAGGTCGTCGGCACCTACCGGCTCCTGCCTCCGGGCCGGACCGACCGCCTCTACTCCGACGGCGAGTTCGACCTGCGCAACCTCGCCCCGATCAGGAAGGGCCTGGTCGAGGCCGGACGCACCTGCGTGCACCCCGACCACCGGGACGGCGCGGTGATGGCCCTCATGTGGGCGGGCATCGCCCGGTACATGACGGAAGGCGGCCACCAGTGGCTGGCCGGCTGCTGCTCGGTGCCGCTCGACGACCAGGGCGTGGTCGCGGCGGCCGTCGTCGATCAGGTGCCGCTCGGGCCGGAGGAGTACCGGGTCACGCCGCGCGACCCGTGGCGCGGCCGCCGGCGCGGGGCCCGCGGTGACCGGTTCGTCCCGCCGGCGCTCCTGCGCGGCTACCTGCGGCTGGGGTCCTGGGTGTGCGGGGCGCCCGCCCACGACCGGGACTTCGGCACCGCCGACTTCTTCGTGCTGCTGTCCATGGCCCGCGTCAACCACCGCTACCTGCGTTACTTCCTCGGAGAGACCGCGCCGGGAGCGACACGGTGAGGGGCCCGGCGAGCGGCACGGTGAGGGGCCCGGTGAGCGGCACAGTGAGCGGCCCGGTGAGCGGCGCCGCCCAGGCCAACCCCTGGCGGCCCGTCGGCCCGTGCACGCCCGCCGCCTGCGTGGAAGGCCCGGCCACCGCCGCGGGGCTGCCCCGGACGGCGGCGCGGCTGACGGTGGCGCTGCTCGTGATCCTCGCCGGCATACCGGTGTCCCTCGCGGCGTGCCGGGTACCGGCCGGCCTGCGGGCGGCGATCACGAGGGCGTGGGCGCGGCTGCTGCTCAGGGCACTCGGCATCCGGGTGGAGGCCGCGCCGGCAGCGCCCGGCGCGGCGGGCCTCGTCGTGGCCAATCACATCTCCTGGCTGGACCCGCTGGTCCTCGCCGCCACGGTGCCGTCGCGCCCGCTCGCCAAGCAGGAGATCGCCGGGTGGCCCGTCGTCGGACGGCTGGTGGCCGGCTCCGGTGCGCTGTTCATCGACAGGGAGCGGCTGTACGCGCTGCCGGCGACCGTCGCGGCGGTCGCGGGCGCGCTGCGGGCCGGCGACACCGTGGTCGCCTTCCCCGAGGGCACCACCTGGTGCGGGCGCGAGATGGGCCGGTTCCGCCCCGCCGTGTTCCAGGCCGCGATCGACGCCGGCGCCGCGGTGGTCCCGGCGACGCTGCGTTACCGCGAGGGCGCGGTGACCTCCACCCGCGCCTGCTACGTCGGCGACGACTCGCTGCTGGCCTCAATGCTGCGGGTGGCCGCCACCCGGGGCCTCGCCGTCGAGGTGACGCTCCTCGACCCCGTACGTCCCGCACCCGCCGGCCGGGCGGCGCTTGCCGCGCTGACCGAGGCCCGGATCCGCGCACACATGCTCGATGACGCGCATGCCGGCCGGGCGCCGAAGCCTTCCTTCATGACGCTCATACCCGCCGCCGGCGCAGTCGACATGGCCCGGCCGTCCTCCATCGCCTGAAGACGCGGCAGTTGACCCATGGAGGAACCGTGCTGGACTGGCGCGCCCGCCCTCGTGGCACTCGTCCTGATGATCGCCGGGACGCAGGGTCCGCTCACGCGGGCACGACGTGGCCGACGCGGAAGAAGCCGTCCGGGTCGTAGGCCCGCTTGACGTCCCGCAGCCGCCGGTAGTCCGCCGCCCCATAGGCGTCCGCCGTCCGCCGCGGGTCGGACAGGAAGTTGAGGAACGTACCGCCGTTGGCGTACGGCCGCAGTTCCTCGGCCAGGCCGGGCACCGGCGTGTCCACGATGACCGACAGCTTGGTGCTCCGGTGGCTGACCGGGCCCGCGTCCGGTCCGGGGCGGCCCATCGCGCCGCCCCAGTGCCGGATCTCCACGGTCTGCGCCGTCTCGGCGGCCCGCACGAGGATGTCGGCGACCTCGCCGGGGACCGTGTCGAACATGTCCATGTGCCGGTTGGGGGTGCCGCCCATCGCCGCGTCCGCGTACGCCATCGCGCGGGTCTCGTCCAGCAGCGCCGGGCCCGCCGCCCGCCACAGCGGCGCCAGCAGCCGCCTGGCCTCGGCGGCCTCCCCGGCGTGCATGACCTTCAGCATCGCCACGTGCCGTCCGGGCAGCGGCCCGCCGGCGGGCATCCGCTTGAGCACCACCGCGGTGCTGATCTCGTCGGGCGCGTCGTCGATCCAGCTCCGGTACGCGTGCACGAGTCCGGCCGCCGCCTCGATGGGGAAGTACGCGAAACCGGCGTACACCCGCGAGACCGGATAGAGCCGGAACTCCAGCGAGGTCACCACGCCGAACCCGCCGCCGCCCCCGCGCAATGCCCAGAACAGCTCGGGATGACTGCTCGAGCTCGCCGTGACGTGCCTGCCGTCGGCCAGCAGCACCTCGGCCCGCACCACGCTGTCGGCGGCGAACCCGTGCTTGCGGGCCAGCCAGCCGAGGCCGCCGCCCAGCGTGTACCCGGTGACGCCGACCGACGGCGCCGACCCCGACAGCGGCGCCAGGCCGAACGGCGCGGCGGCGGCCAGCACCGCGCTCCAGCGTGCTCCCGGCCCCACCCGCGCGACCCGGCGGACCGGGTCCACCAGCACCGATGCCATGGGCGACGTCCTGACCAGCACGCCGCCGTCGCACGCGGCATGCGTGCCGTGCCCGGTCGACTGCACCGCGAACGGCACGCCGTGCGCCCGCGCCGTGAGCAGCGCCGCCCGCACGTCCGCCACCCCGTACGCCTCGGCCACGAGGGCCGGGCGGGCGTCGACCGTGGGGTTGAGCGAGCGGCGCAGTTCGTCGTAGCCGTCCTGGCCCGGCCGGTGCACGGCGCCGGTGAAGCCCGGGAGCGCGATCTCGTCCTGGAGGGTGGAGGTGTACGGCTGGCTCATCGTTCTGCCCTTCTCTGCGGTGATCTGGGATCACTGTGCTGGAGGGCGCTTACGGTCTCGTTCCCGCGGCCTTACCGCGCCCCTTAAGCCCCGAAGGACTCCAGGATGTTGCCGTAGCCGGGAATCGGAATCCGTCCGCCGTCGCCGCCCGGGCTACGTCACCGGTCGTACGGACGGCGTCCTCCGGTCCCGCAGAAGGGGTACCGGCCGGCGTGATCACGCCGGACCACGCTCAGGCCCGCCGCTCCGGCCTCCTCGGCCCCGGCCTCCGCCGCCGGGCAGGGCCCTTGGACCTGGACCGACGACCGGGGCAAGAACATCTCCCTGCCGCAGCGGCCGCAGCGCATCGTGGCCCAGTTCGACTCGGCGGCCGCGCTGTGGGACTTCGGCGTACGCCCCATCGCGGTGTACGGCCCGCACCGGCTCAAGGACGGCAGCCGTGACCGGGCGGTGGGCGAGGTCGACATCACGAAGGTGGAGTCGATCGGGAACGCCTTCGGCGAGTTCAACGTCGAGAAGTACGCCTCGCTCCAGCCCGACGTGCTCGTGGCGGGCATGTACGAGAAGAACAAGCTCTGGTAAGTCCCCGCGGAGTCCGCCGCGGCCGTCGACCAGATCGCGCCGTCCGTGGGCGTGATGCACAGCGGCAAGCCCTTGCTGGAGATCGTCGACGTACTGGGGCGAGCTGGGCCTGAACGTCGTCTCCCCGCCGAAGCCCTCGGAAGGCGGCTTCTGGGAGCTCGTGAGCTGGGAGAACGCCGACAAGTACCAGGCCGACGTGATCCTCGTGGACGCCCGCGCCCAGTCGATGACGATCGAGGAGATGGCGAAGAAGCCGACCTGGGCCAAGCTGCCCGCGGTCAAGGCCGGCCAGCTCTATCCGTGGCGCGCCGCCGAGCGCTACAGCTACCTGGGCTACGCCGACGTCCTGGAGGAGCTCAAGGCCAATCTGGAGAAGGCGCGCGACGACGTCGTCACGTGACGGGCACGATCTCGGCCCGGGTCAGCACACCGTCCTCGATCGTGAGCAGGCCGAGCGTGCCGTGCGGCTGGCGGCGGCGGTCGGTGGGCGAGCCCGGGTTGAAGATCCGCAGGCCCTCGCCCGACTCGTCCAGCGGGATGTGCGAGTGCCCGAAGACCACCAGGTCCGCCTGCGGGAACCGGCGGCGCAGACGGGCCAGCCGGCCCTTGGCCGGGCCGCTGTCGTGGATCATGCCCACCCGCAGCCCCTCCAGAGTGAGCTCAAGGGTCTCCGGCGCCTCCACGTCGGGGCCGTCGTTGTTGCCCTTCACCACGTGAACCGGCGCGTACGTGGCCAGTTCGTCCAGCACCGAGGCGACGCAGACGTCTCCCGCGTGCAGGATGACGTCCGCGTCCCGCAGGTGCTCGGCGACCCTGGGCGGGCACGAGCGCCAGCGCCTGGGCGCATGGGTGTCCGACAATGCGACGACCTTCATGCCCTCGTCATGCCCCGTTCACGCGCGAACGTGCCAGCCACTCCCGCCACGCAGGCCCCTGATCCTCGCCCTTGAAGACGAGGTGGGCAGCGATCATGGACCCGCCGAACCGTTCCTAAGGACTGAGCATGAGTCGCGCGTGCTCAGCCGAACGCTCCGAACGGTGTGAGCGTTCTGGTCGCCCGGCGTTCTCGCCGTACCCGGGCGGCGCGGATCGTGTCCCGTGGTCCGGGGATGCGGGGGTCGGGGCCCCTCACGCCTACGGGCGCCCGTTCGGGCCTGGGCGGTCCGATGCGTGCCTCCTGAGGTAGCTCGAACTCCCGCCCCACGTCAGCGCTCCCGCTTCACGGCAGGATGTACGGCGACGACCAGGCGATGCGCGCGCCCGCCTTCGGCGCTCTCGTCGTGATATTTGCTGACCAGCGACGTCACGCAGGTGGCCAGCTCCTCGGCGAACGCCGCCCGGTCGGCCGCCGAGGCGAAGCGCACCTCGCCGTCGATCGCGAACGTCGTCACCCGCTGCTGCGCCTTCGCGGCTCCCGTGATGAGGGTGCCGACGTCCCGGACGAGCTGCGCGGCCAGGGCCAGCAGCCACCGCGCGGACAGCCGGTCGGGGGAGCGGCCCGGATCGGGCTGGACGGCGGCCAGCGCGTTCGGGGAGATCACGAAGGACGCGGCGGTGGCCTGCATGACCCGCTCGGTGACGTTGCCCTTCCTGCGCTCCTCGACCAGCTCGACCAGGCCGTGCCGCTCCAGCGTGCGCAGATGGTAGTTGACCTTCTGCCGTGCCAGGCCCACCTTTGCGGCCAGTGACGTGGCCGAGCCCGGCTCGACCAGCTCGGCCAGCAGTTTCGAGCGCATGGGATCGAGCGAGGCCTCGGCCGCCGCGGGATCCTCGATCACGGCCACTTCATGCATGGGTGAACGATGGCACCGAAAAAAATCATTGTCAAGACAGGCGGTTTGCTCGGTCTTCAAGGTAGCGCTGCTCCGGCAGGCTCGTCGTCAGCCGGGCCGCCTCCCGGTAGCCGGCCACCGCCGCTTCCGCGTCGCCCGCCATCTCCAGCAGGTGGGCGCGGACCGCCGCCAGCCGGTGGTGCCGCGTCATCCGCTCGTCGGCCGCCAGGCGTTCGAGCAGGTCGAGCCCGGCCCGCGGACCGTGCACCATGGCCACGGCCACCGCTTGGTTGAGCTTGACGACCGGGTTGTCGTCCACGCCGGACAGCACCCCGTACAACGCCAGGATCTGTGGCCAGTCGGTCTCCTCCGCCGTGGCGGCCTCGTCGTGCACGGCCGCGATGGCCGCCTGCAGCTGGTACGGCCCGAGCGCGGTCGTCGACAGTGCCTTGGTCACCAGCTCGACGCCCTCGTCGATGAGCCGCCGGTCCCACAGGCTACGGTCCTGCTCGGCCAGCGGGATCAGCCCGCCGTCCGGCCTGGCCCGCGCCGCCCGCCGCGCCTCGGTCAGCAGCATGAGCGCCAGCAGCCCGGCCACCTCCCCGTCGCCGGGCAGCAGCCGGCGCACGGCCCTGGCGAGCCTGATCGCCTCGCTGGTCAGCTCCGTCCGGTGCAACTCGGGCCCGGAGGTGGCGGTATATCCCTCATTGAAGATCAAGTACAGGACGTGCAGCACCACCCGCAGCCGGTCGGCCCGCTCGGCCTCCGGCGGCATCGCGAACGGCACGCCGGTGGCCTTGATGCGCTGCTTGGCCCGGCTGATGCGCTGCGCCATCGTCGCCTCGGGCACCAGGAACGCGCTGGCGATCTGCGCCGTCGTCAGCCCGCCCACGGCCCGCAGCGTGAGCGCCAGCTGCGAGGGCTGCGACAACGCGGGATGACAGCACAGGAACAGCAGCGTCAGCGTGTCGTCCTGGTCGCCGGGCCGCTCCTCGCCCGGCGACGGCGCCACGAACGCGTCGGCGGGCACGCTGACCGCCACGCTCTCCTCCCGCCGCCGCCGCGCGTGCTCGCTGCGCATGTGGTCGACGACCCGGCGGGAGGCCACGGTGATCAGCCACGCCCGCGGGCTGTCCGGCAGGCCCTGCTCCGGCCACTGCACGGCCGCGTCGAGCAGCGCCTCCTGCACGGCGTCCTCGCAGGTGCCGAACTGCTCGTAGCGCCGTACGAGCACGCCCAGCACCTGCGGGGCCAGCTCCCGCAGCAGGCTCTCGACATCGGCCACGGCCGTCACACCTCGTCGATGATCGGGCGTACCTCCATCGCGCACAGCCGCGCGTCCGGCCAGCGGGCCGCGATCTCCGTGGCCCGCTCGACGCTCGCGCACTCCACGATCAGATAGCCGGCCAGGAACTCCTTGGCCTCCAGGAACGGCCCGTCGGTGACCGCCGGCACGCCGCCCCGCACCTTCACGGTCCTGGCCGCCCCGGGCCCGTCCAGCGCCTGCCCGCCGACCAGCTCGCCGCTCTCGCCGAGCTCCTTCATCAACGCGTCGACCTCGGCCATCACCGCGTCGCCATGATCGGCCACGGCTTGCTGCGACTCCGGGTTGGCGTAGATCATCAGCATGTATTTCACGGGCACATGCTAGTGGCACGGCCGCTCCCGGACCCCGGCGCGGGCGCGACGGCCGCCGGGCCGGCAAGGCCGCTCCGGCGCCGTGACCTGCGTGGACTACGCTTGCAGTGATGTGACCGTCTTGCCTGGGAGGGGGCGATGGGGAGCCTCCCCGTCGCGGAGAGCAGCTTCGTCGGCCGGCGGCGCGAGATCACTCAGGTGTCGAGAGCCCTGTCCCGCGCCCGGTTGGTCACGCTGACGGGCGTGGGCGGCGTGGGCAAGACGCGGCTGGCGCTCGAGGTGGCGGCACGGTCCGAGCGGGTGTTCCGCGACGGCGTGTGGGTGGTCGATCTGGCGGCGTTGCGCGACGGCACGCTGGTGGCCCGGACCGTGGCGGACACGCTGGGCATCCAGGACCGCTCCGGCAGGCCGCCGGAGGAACAGCTGGCCGGTTACCTCGCCGACCGGGCGCTGCTCATCGTTCTGGACAACTGCGAGCACCTGTGCCAGGCGTGCGCGCTGTTCGCCGAAACGATGTTGCGCAGCGTCCCCGGGCTGCGGATCCTCGCCACCAGCAGGCAGACGCTGGGCGTCCCGGGGGAGCACGTCCTGGTGGTGCCGCCGCTGTCGGTGCCCGATCCCGACCGGCTTCCGCCCACGGCCGCGCTGATGCGCCGCGAGGCGGTGCGCCTGCTGGCCGACCGGGCCACGACCGGCACGCGGGACTTCGCCGTGACCAAGGAGAACCGCCATGCCGTCGCGGCACTCTGCGCCCGGCTGGAGGGGATCCCGCTGGCGATCGAGCTCGCCGCGGCCCGGCTGGCGTCGCTGTCGATCGAGCAGGTGGTCAGCCGTCTGGAGGACCGCTTGGCGCTGCTGACCGGCGGGAACCCGGCGGCGCTGCCCCGGCAGCAGACCCTGCGCGCCACGATCGACTGGAGCCACGCGCTGTGCACCCCACAGGAGCGGCGGCTGTGGGCGCGGCTGTCGGTGTTCGCCGGCGGTTTCGACCTGGACGCCGCAGAAAGCGTCTGCGTGGACGCCGATCTGGGCGGGGAGGAGATCCTCGATCTCGTCGACGGGCTGGTGAAGCAGTCGATCATCATGCGGGTGGAGGTGAAGGGCTCCGTCCGCTACCGGATGCTGGAGACGATCCGCGACTACGGCCGGGAGAGGCTGGCCGAGCAGGGCGAGATGGACCGGCTGTCGAGCCGGCACCGTGATTATTTCCTCGGCCTGGTCGAGCGGATGAACGCCGGCTGGAGCGGTCCGGGGCAGGTGGCGGCCCTGGCCCGGTTGCGTACCGACCACGACAACCTGCGGGCCGCGCTGGAGTGGTGCATGCGCGATCCCGCCGGGCCGGAGCCGGCGCTGGCCCTCACGGCGGCGTTGCGGTACCACTGGTGCGTCGGCGGATACGTCACGGAAGGACGCTGGTGGCTGGAGCGGGCGCTGGGCTTGTCCGGCGAGCCCAGCCCGGCGCGCACGGCCGCGCTGTGGGTGGCGGCGTGGACGGCGGTGAACCTTGGAGACCACCGGGCAGCCGGCCGCTGTCTCGGCGAGTGCGAGAGGCTGGCCGAGCAGCAGCATGACGAGGTCTCCCAGGCATACGCGCGCACGATGCGCGGCATCGACGCCATCTACCAGGGACGCGTGAGTGAGGCGATCGGCCACCTCGAGGAGGCGATCGCCGCTCATCAGCGCCTGGAGGAGGCCAATGGCATCCTGCTGTCGATGCTCGTTCAGGCCAGGTCCTACTCCAACGTGGGCGATACCGCTCGGTGCAAGGCGCTGGCCGAGCGGACGCTGACCCTCAGCGAAGAACTCGGCGAGCGATGCTGGCACGCCTACGCACTGTGGGCGTACGGGCTGGAGGTCTGGGCCGAAGGCGACACCGAGCGGGCCGACGACCTGGCCCGCCGTGGGCTGTCGATCCAGTGGGAGTTCAATGACGCCGTGGGCGCCTCGCTGACGATCGAGCTGCTGGCGTGGATCGCGGAGTCGAGGCACGAGCTCGTCCGGGCCGCGCGGCTGCTGGGCGCCGCCGGGGTGATCTGGCGCTCGATCGGGGCGAGCGCCGGGTTCCGCTCCCCTCAGACATCCGAACTCCACGACCGCTGTGTCCGGCGGGTCCGCCACGTCCTCGGGGAGGCGAGGTGCCGGGCGGCGCGGCAGGAGGCCGAGCGGAACTGCACGACCGTCGAGCAGGCGATCGCCTATGCGCTGCACGACTGCCGGCCCCAGCCCTCCGGCGGCTGACCGGGCGGTCCCCCGCACGTGCATGCCGTGGAGGTGCGCTTGGCCGCACGTGACGGCGTGGCCGTGACGGCGGGCCAGGGTTTGCGTCCGCCCTGTCATGGGATCGCCCGGCGGGGGTAGCGGGGAAGATATGGGGGCGACAACGCGCGCCGGGAATCTGCCGCTCGAGCTCACCAGCTTCGTCGGCCGCAGGCGCGAACTGGCGGAGGGCAAGCGTCTGCTCTCCGCGGGCCGGATGCTCACCCTCGTCGGCGTGGGAGGGGTGGGCAAGACCCGGCTGGCGGGTCGGATCGCCGCGGAGATGTCACGCGAGTTCGAGGACGGGGCCTGGCTGATAGACCTGGCGCCGCTGGGGGCAGGAGAGCTTCTCGCCGAAACGGTCGCCGCCCTCGTCGTCGGATGCCCTTATCCGAACATGGAGTCGCTGACCGCGTACCTGCGGGACAAGCAGACGCTGCTGCTGCTGGACAACTGTGAGCACCTCCTTGCCCAGTGCGCGGCACTGGCCGGCGACCTGCTGTCCACGGCGCCCGGGCTGCGCATCCTGGCGACCAGCCGGCAGGCGCTGAACCTCCCGGGTGAGCAGGTGCTGGAGATCGCGCCGTTCACGGTCCCGGAGCCGGCCGAGGCGTCCATGGAGGACGTCCTGCACAACGAGGCGGTGCGGCTGTTCGAGGACCGTGCCTCGTCCGTCGTGCCCGAGTTCAAGGTCAACGACGCCAACATCCTGGCGGTGGCGCGGCTGTGCCGGCGGCTGGACGGCATCCCCCTGGCGATCGAGCTCGCGGCGGCGCGCATGCTGATTCTCTCCGCTGAGCAGATCCTCGAGCGCCTCGACGACCGATTCCGGCTGCTGACGACCGGGCCCACCACCGCGCCGTCACGGCAGAAGACGCTGCGAGCGCTGCTCGACTGGAGCTATGACCTGTGCTCCGATCAGGAGCAGGCGCTGTGGGGGCGGTTGTCGGTCTTCTCCGGCGGTAGCGACCTGGAGGCGATCGAGCAGGTGTGCTCGGACGGCATCGCCAGGGAAAGCGTGCCGGACCTGGTGGCCCAGCTGGTGGGCAAGTCGATCGTGCTGCGCCGCGGGCAGGGCTCCGCCATACGTTTCGAGATGCTGGACACGCTGCGCCAGTACGGACGGGAGCGGCTGGTCGCCTCCGGCGAGGACAAGGCCCTGCGGCTGCGGCATCGCGACTGGTGCCGCGACCTCGCGGCGCGGGCCGAGGCGGAATGGTTCGGCGACCGTCAGATGGAATGGCTCGGCCGCCTCGCCCGGGAACAGGGGAACGTCCGGGCCGCGCTGGAGTTCTGCCTGAACGAGCCCGGTGAGGCCTGGGCCGCGCTCGAGATCGCCGCCGCGATGTGGAGTCACCGGCTTTCGTGGAGCTCCCCGAGCGAAGGACACCATTGGCTGGAGCGGGCGCTCGCCAAGGAGCCCGGCGCCGGGCCGGTCCGGGCCAAGGCCCTGTGGGTCGACGCGTGGCTCGTGCTGCTCCGCGGCGAGCCGGAAGCGGCGAAGCCGTTGCTGGAGGAGTGCCGGACGCTGGCGGAGCGGCTCGGCGACGAGGCCCAGCTCGCCGGCGCCCTTCACATCACGGGCTTTTCCGCGTTGCTGGCCGGAGACTTCGACCGAGCCTTCTCCCTGCTGGAAGAGGCCCTGGCCCGGCGTCGCGTCCTCGGCCATCGGGGGCATGAGTGGGTCGTGCTCTTCCAGCTCGCCATGACGGCCGTCCTCATGGACGACCCACGTTCGGCGAAGTTGTGCGAGGAGGTGCTGGAGAAGGCCACACGCGCGAACGCCGAATGGTCGGTGTCCTACGCCTTGTGGGTCACGGCTCTGGAGCGGTGGCGGCGGGGCGCTCTCCGGGACGCCGTGACCATGATGCGTGACGCCGTGCGGCTCAAGCTGCGCTGCAACGACCATCTGGGCCTGGCCCAGTGCATCGAGGGGCTGGCCTGGGTCCTGGCCGACGACGGGCAGTACGAACAGGCCGCCCAGATGCTGGGCGGCGCCCAGGTGGTCTGGCGGTCGATCGGGACGTCACTGTCCGGTCTGGGGCACCTGGCCGGCGCACACGACCGGTGCGAGGCCACCCTCCGGCGGCACCTGAAAGACGATCGGTTCGAGGCGGCCTTCGGCCGCGGATCGGCGCTCACCGTCGACCAGGCCGCCGCCTACGCGCTGGACGAACGGCCCGCCCGGCAACCCGAATCCGACGTGTTGTCCGTCCTCACCCGCAGGGAGCGGGAGATCGCCGAGTACGTCGCGAAGGGCTTGACCAACAAGGAGATCGCCGACGCTCTGGTCATCGCGCCACGCACCGCGGAGTGCCATGTCGAGAACATCCTCCGCAAGCTCAACTTCACGTCCAGGTCCCAGATCGTCAAAACCTGGGAATCGCGCCGCTCCGACCAGGAGTGACCCGGAGCCTTTGACCTCGGGTTCTGTACGATGAAACGGAGATTCGAGCTCTAGCGGTCCGGCGAGCTCAAGGGGCCTGTCCGCCGGGTGGTGAAAGTCCCGCGGAGACAGCTGTGCACAACGACATGCCGAATCACCGTCCGGACAGGCCGGGATCAGCGACGGTCCCGGAGCCGCTCGTCCGGATCCGGGGACTCCGCAAGCACTTCGGCGGCATCCACGCGCTGCGTGGGGTGGATCTCGACCTCCACGGCGGCGACATCCTCGCCCTGCTCGGCGCGAACGGGGCCGGCAAGTCGACGTTGATCAAGATCTTGGCCGGGATCCATCGCGCCGACGGGGGAGAGGTCGTCGTGGCCGGCCACCCCCTGGGAAGTCAGGCAGCTTCCGTCAGCATGGCCTTCATCCACCAGGACCTCGGCCTCGTGGAATGGATGAGCGTCGCGGAGAACATCGCCCTCGGCGCCGGATACGCCCGGCGCGGCGGCCTCATCTCCTGGCGCGCGGTGCGGCGGCGCGGCACGGACGCCCTGCGGGCCATCGCCTCTCACCTCGACCCTGACCTGCGGATCGCGCAGCTGACGCGGGCCGAGCGCTCCCTCGTGGCCATCGCCCGCGCGCTGGCCACCGACGCGACGATCCTCGTGTTCGACGAGCCGACCGCCTCCCTGCCCGCCGCCGACTGCGTCGTCCTGTTCGACGTGCTGCGTACGCTCCGCGATCGCGGCCACGGGATCCTGTACGTCACCCACCGGATCGACGAGGTCTACCAGATCGCCGGCAGCGTCGCCGTCCTCCGCGACGGACGCGTCGTCAGCCGCGGACCGCTCGCCGGCCGCCGGCCGGCCGATCTCGTACGCGACATCGTCGGCCGGGAGAGCAGGGTCTTCCGGCACCGGCTCCGCCGGCCAGGAGAGGTCCTGCTGCGCGTGGACGGCATGCGTGCCGGGCAGGCGGGACCGGTCGGGTTCGAGCTGCGCGCGGGCGAGGTGCTCGGCCTGGTCGGGCTCGCGGGCGCCGGGCACGTGGACATCGGGCGCGCGCTGGCCGGGGCGTGTCCCGTCCTGTCGGGCCGCGTGCACCTGGCCGGGCGGCCGTACCGGCCGGGCTCGGTGTCGGCCGCCGTCGGCGCGGGCGTCAGCCTCGTGAGCGGCAACAGGCAGGAGGAAGCCGCCGCCCCGGAGCTGAGCGTACGGGAGAACCTCCTGGCCAACCCCGCGACGCGCGGCCGATCGCCGCTGAGCCCGGCGGGGGCGCGGCGGGAGCGGGCCGAGACGACGGCGGTCATCAGGCGCCTGCAGGTCCGCCCCGCCGACACCGAGGCGCCTTTCGCCGCGCTGTCGGGCGGGAACCAGCAGAAGATCCTGCTCGGGCGCTGGCTCGAGGTCCACCGCCGTCTCCTGATTCTCGAGGAGCCCACGGCCGGCGTCGACGTCGGCGCCAAGCCCGAGATCTACCGGCTGCTCGGCGAGGCGCTGGCGGCCGGGCTGGCCGCCCTGCTCGTCTCCGCGGACTTCGAGGAAGTCGTGAACATGTGCGACCGCGCGCTCGTGTTCACGCACGGCACGGTGACCGCCGAGCTCAGCGGCGACGGCCTCACCGTCGCCGCCCTCACCCACGCGGCCACGGCCCCGCCCGCCGGCCGCCGGGCGGACCGTTGCTGACCAGGGAGCTCGTCCGGCGGCGGCTCGCCGCCGGGCACCTCATCGGCGGGTATGGGCTGCCGGCGCTGGCCTTCGTCCTGTTCGTCGTGTTCGCGCTCGCCCTGCCGGACACGTTCCCCACGATGGCCAACCTGACGGCGATCATCTCCGCTTATTCGATCATCGCGATCCTCGCGCAGGGCGCGATGATCCCCATCGTCACGGGCAACTTCGACCTGTCCATCGGCTACGGGCTCGGCCTGAGCCATGTCATGACGCTGCTCTTGGTCGTCAACGCCGGCTGGCCGTGGCCCCAGGCCTGCCTGGCCGTGCTCGCCGGCGGCGTCGCCGTCGGCGTGATCAACGGTTTCCTCGTGGAGTTCGCGCGCATCGACTCCTTCATCGCGACGCTCGGCACCGGCAGCATCATGTACGCCGTCACAGGCTGGGTGACGGGCGGCGCCCGGATCTTCGCCGGCCCGCAGGGCCTGCCCGCCGGCCTCACCGGCCTGTACGAATCGACCTTCCTCAACCTGCCGATCGCCGCCTACTACGTCCTCGTCCTGACCGCTGTGCTCTGGATCGTGCTCGAGCGTCTCGCGCTCGGCCGCTACCTCTACGTCATCGGCTCCAACCCGCGGGCGGCCGAACTCGTCGGGATCCCCGTCCGCCGGTACGTGATCCTCGCCTTCGCCGGCTCCGGCCTGGTGACCGGCTTCGCGGGGATCCTGCTCGCCGCCCAGCAGCAGATCGGCAACCCGAGCGTCGGGCTCGACCACCTGCTGCCGGCGTTCGTCGCCGCGCTGCTCGGCTCCACCACCCTCAAGCCCGGGCGGGCCAACCCCTGGGGCACCGTCGTCGCCGTCGCCGTCCTCGCCATCGGCCTGTCGGGCATCAGCCAGCTGGGGGCGGACTTCTGGGTGACACCCCTGTTCAACGGGGTCACGCTGCTCATCGCGGTCGGCTTGGCCGGCTATTCCGCACGACGCCGGACACGCGCCCGCCCGCCGCTGACCGAGGAGGCGTGAGCATGAAGGCGCGCATGAATCTCAGCGGATTCCGGCGCCGTGCGAGCGTGCCGGCGCTGGCCGCCGTGCTGGCCGCCGTGCTGGCCGCCGTGCTGGCCGGCGGTTGCTCGCGCGGCGCACCCGGTCCCGCGCCGGACGGCGCACCCGACCGGGCGGCCAGTCCGTGCCCCGGCGTGACGGACACGGCCGTGCGGGCGGTCGCCCGGGCCGAAGCGGTGACCACTCCGTGGGACGGCCCCACGACCGGGCCGCGCGCGGTCCCCGGCAAGAGCGTGGTCTTCGTCGCGTCGACCATGACGAACCCCGGCGTGGCGGGCACCGCCAACGGGGTGCGGGAGGCCGCCCGGACCATAGGATGGCGCGTCCGCGTGATCGACGGCCAAGGCACCCCGTCCGGCGTCCGGTCGGCCATGGGCCAGGCGATCGCCCTCCGGCCGTCGGGGATCGTCATCGGCGGGTTCGACCCGGACTCCGTGGCTCAGCAGGTCAAGAACGCCAACGACGCCGGCATCCCGCTCGTCGGCTGGCACGCGACCCGGTCACCTGGGCCCAGCGCGAATCCCCGGCTCTTCACCAACGTGACGAGCCGGGTGGAGGACGTCGCGAGGATCAGCGCGTACTGGATCATCGCCACGTCCAACGGCCGCGCCGGTGCCGTGATCTTCACCGACTCCTCGATCCCCTTCGCGGAGAACAAGTCCCAGCTGATCAGGAAGACCCTGCAGACCTGCTCCGGCGTCAAGCTGCTCGCCTACGAGAACATCCCGCTGCCCGACACCGGCATCCGGATGCCGGTGGTGGCCTCCTCGCTGCTGTCACGCCTCGGCGAGCGGTGGACGCACTCGGTCGCCATCAACGACGTCTACTTCGCCGACGCCGCCCCGGCGCTGCGTGCGGCGGGCCGGAAAGGCAGCGGGCCGCCCTACGCCATCGGCGCCGGGGACGGCGATCCTTCGGCGTTCCAGCGCATCCGGAACCGGCAGTTCCAGCAGGCCACCGTCCCCGAGCCGCTGAACGCTCAGGGCAGCCAGATCATCGACGAGCTCAACCGCGCCTTCGCCGGCCGGCCGCCCAGCGGGTACGTGACGCCCGTGCACCTGACCACGACCGGGAACGTGGGCAACACCACCTCATGGGAGCCGAGCGGCTACCGCGAGGCCTATCGGCGCATCTGGCTCGGGCAGTGAGGGCCGCCGCCGGCGTGCGGCACCCGTAGGCACGTTTCGTGCAGGATGAGGATCTTCACGCCGTCGCCGCCCGGCTGGCCGGGGTGCCGGGTGTGGCGGCCGTGGTGCTGGGCGGCAGCCGGGCCCGCGGCACGCACCGGCCGGACTCGGACATCGACCTGGGCCTCTACTACCGGGGACGGCTCGGGTGCACCGGCTGCGGGCGCTCGCACGGGAGGTGACCGGCGAGCCGGTCGACGTGACGGAGCCGGGCGGGTGGGATCCCTGGGTGGACGGCGGGGGCTGACTCCCACGCCTACGTGGGCGAGGTTGCTCTGTGCCGGCTGCCGTCCGCGCCGGACGGCTTCGGCGAGCGGGCGCAGGCGCTGCTCGCGGCGGCCGGGCGCACGCCGGAGGAGATCGGCCGCGTCATCGACGAGGCGGCGCGGCTCATCGAAGAGGTACGGGCCGCCTGCGGCTCATGACATGGTCCGGCTCTCACCAGCATGTTTCCGCCTGGGCGCGACCCGCTGGTCGAGGGCGCGATCCTGCTCTCGCCGTCGCTGCACAGGGCGACGGACGACGACCTGGACGCGTGGGCGCGGTTCGGGCGGCCGCTGACGGCGCTGGTGCTGGAGTTGGACGACTACCTGCGGCCGGAGAGATCGTCAAGCGGGTCAATCCGGGTGCGTGGCCGCTGCCGACGGAGGTCTGACAGTTTTTTTCGTGCGAACCCTGGTGTTGAAGATTTATTTGAGCAGAATGACCAGAACCCTGGACCTGCGCCCGACTCAGGGTGAGAATCCGATCGTCAATCGAAGATCGTGGAAACGCCCGGGCGGTCCTGCCGTCCCGCGCGTAACGCCAGCTCACCATGGGCGAGGACAGATGCGGGTTGTGCGTGTACTGACTGCGGCGGCGCTGGCGTTCCCGATCGTGACGATCTCCTTGGACTCCTTAGGCCCCTTGGGCCCCGTCGCCGTCGCGGAGGACACGCCGCCGGTCTCGCCTGAGCAGAAGGCCCGGCGGGACAACCGGCCCGTCGAGGTGGAGGCGTTGACCAGCGAGACCCGGCAGGTCTTCGCCGAGCCCGACGGCACCTACACGATGGAGCAGCACGTCCGCCCGGTACGCGTCCGCAAGGGGCGCAGCTGGGTCCCCGTGGACACCACGCTCCGCCTGCGCCCGGACGGCGCCGTCGAGCCCGTCGCCACGGCGGCCGGGCTGACGTTCTCCGGCGGCGGCGACGCCCCGCTCGCCCGCCTGTCGCGCGGCGCCAAAGTCCTGGAGCTGGGTTGGCCGGGCACGCTGCCCGAGCCGGCGCTCAACGGTGACACCGCCACCTACCCCGAGGTCATGCCGGGCGTGGACCTCCAGGTCACCGCGGACGTGGACGGCTTCTCGCACCTCCTGGTGGTCAAGTCGCGGGCCGCCGCGGCGAGCCTGACCGAGCTGACCTACCCGCTAGCCGCCCAAGGGCTTTCGGTGAAGACGGACAAGGTCGGCAACCTGGAGGCCGTCGACGAGAGCGGAGGGACGATCTTCATCGCGCCCACCCCGAAGATGTGGGACTCGGAGGGCATCACCAGCCCGCAGGCGCTCAAAGAAGGCCGCTCACCGGAGGCCCGCGAAGCCACGATGGGCGTGGAGGTCGCGGACAGGCACATGCAGCTCAAGCCGGACCGGAAGATGCTGGCGGATCCGAGGACGAAGTTCCCCGTCTATCTGGACCCGTACTTCTCGGCTGCGCGCGGCTCGTGGACGGCGATCTGGAAGAACTGGCCCAACTCCAACTACCTCAACTCCAGCGACGTCGCCCGCGTCGGCAAAATCAGCTCGACCCAGACGAACCGCTCGTTCTTCCAGATGAACACCGGCTCGGCCATCCACGGCAAGCAGATCATCAAGGCGACGCTGCGCACGTACGAGACGTGGTCGTACTCGTGCAGCGCCCGCAAGGTGGAGGCCTGGGGGACCAGCGCGATCAGCAAGAGCACCACCTGGAACAATCCGCCGGCGAAGACCAGGTTGCTCTCCACGGTGAACGTGGCCAAGGGCTACAGCTCGTCCTGCCTGCCCGGCGGCGTGGAGTTCGACGTCACGTCATGGGCCGCCGACGCCGCCGCCAAAAAATGGCCGACCATGACCATCGGCCTCTACGCCACCAGCGAGACCGACGTCTGGGCCTGGAAGAAGTTCAGGAACAACCCGAGCGTGGTCATCGAGTACAACTCCATCCCCACCGCGCCGCTCGCCGCCGACGCGTGGTCCGACCCGGGCGGAGCCTGCGCCGCCGGCGACACGCGGCCGGTCATCAGCAGCACCACGCCGAAGTTGTGGGCCAGGCTGAAGGACGCCGACAACTCGGTCAAGGGTCGGTTCGAGTGGTGGTCGGCGGCCGGGGTGAAGCTGGGCGAGTACGTCACCGCCCTGGGGTCGAGCGGCACCGCGTTCTCCGCGGTCGTCCCGGCGGGTGCGTACGCCGACGGCGCGCTGATCCGCTGGCGGGTGCTGGCCGAGGACGGCAGAGCCAGCAGCGCGTGGAGCCCGTGGTGCGAGGCGACCGTGGACGCCACCGCCCCCGGCAAGGAGCCGCAGGTCACCTCGCCGCAATACGCGGAGAACACCTGGAACGACGGCGTGGGACTGGCGGGCGCGTTCACCTTCGCCCCCAACGGCGTCACCGACGTGGCCGCCTACGTCTACGGGCTTGACGCCACGCCGGGCACGCAGGTCGCACCCGGGCCGGACGGCACGGCCACGATCCAGCTCACGCCGCGCCACGACGGCCCCAACGTCCTGTCGGTACGCAGCAAGGACCGGGCGGGCCAGCTCGGCCCGATCCGCACGTACGTGTTCAACGTCAACGCAGGCAAGGCGCCGAGCGGCCACTGGGCCCTGGACGAGGGTGGGGGCCCAGTGGCCGGCGACGCCGCGAACACCCACCCCGCCACGCTGTACGGCGCGACGTGGACGACCGGCAAGACCGGTGCGGGACTCCAACTGGCCAACGCCTACGCCCAGACCTCCGGCCCCGTCGCCGACACCACCCGCAACTTCACCGTCACCGCCTGGGCCCGCCTGACCGCCACCACCGGCACGGCCACCCTCGTCACCCAGGAGGGCACCAGAACGGGGGCGTTCGCGCTGCAGTACTCCAAGCCCGACGACCGCTGGGCCCTGACCCGTACCGGCGCCGACGCGGACGCTGCCACGACCGCGCGCGCCCTGTCGGCCGCCGCGCCGCGCCTGAACGAATGGACCCACCTCACAGGCGTGTACGACGCGGCGGCCGGCACCCTCTCCCTCTTCGTCAACGGCCACCTGGAGTCCACGGTGGCCTTCACCCCGCCGTGGAACGCCACCGGCCCTCTGACGATCGGGCGCGGCAAGGTCGCGGGCGCGGCGGCCGAGTTCTGGCCGGGTGACGTCGACGACGTGCGGGTCTACGGCCGGGCCATGTTCGCCGACGAGGTCGCCGACCTGGTCAACAGCGCCGCCACCCTGGTCGGCCACTGGACGCTGGACGAGGAGTCCGGCACCACCGCCGCCGACTCATCCGGCCGGGCCACGGCCGCCACGCTCTCCGGCGCCGCCTCCTGGACGCCGGGCTGGCTGGAGGGCGCGCTCGCGCTCGACGGCGCCACCGGCGCCGCCCAGACCGCCAAACCGGCCGTGTCCACGGCCACCGGCTTCACGGTCGCCCTCTGGACCCAGCTCGACTACCTGCCGACGGCCGACACCGCCGCGGTGGCCCAGGTCGGCAGCAGGGCCGCCGGGTTCCAGCTCGGCTACGACCAGGCGCAGGGGCGGTGGCTGTTCGGCATGGCCGCCGACGACACCGACACGGCGGCCCTCGTACGGACCCGCTCCGACGCCATCCCGAACCCGCTCGAATGGACCCATCTGGCCGGCGTGTACGACCCGCTCGCCGGCCAGCTCCGCATCTACGTCAACGGCCGCCTGTCCACCACCACCGTCACCAACCACGTCAGCAAATGGAGCGCCACCGGCCCGCTGCATCTGGGCCGGACCAAGACCGCGGGCGTCCTCACCGGCTACTGGCCGGGGACCGTCGACGACGTCCGCACGTACGACGGCGTCCTGAGCGCCGAGCAGATCGCCCAACTAGCAGCCCAGTAATTCCCGACCAGCACCCCCGACTGGGAGAGGTTCATGGACCTGCCCGACGAGTTAGACCTGCCCGAATCCCGCTGGAATCGTTTTCAGACCCCCGACGAAACACCCGACCTCCCCGACCCGTCCTGGAACGACCCGCTCCCTCCCAAACCCGAATCCGCCTGGCCGCGACGGCTGGCGACGGCGCTGTCGATCGTCCTCGTCGTGCCCGTGGCGTACGCCATGCCCGCCTACGCGGCCCCGCGCTCGGCGCCGGCCGTGCAGAAAGAAGCGCCGGTGACGGGCGGGAAGGTCCCCGTCAAGCCGCCGCTGGCGGATCCCGCCGCCAAGCAGGCGTGGAAGGCGGCTCCGGCCGTCACCTGGCCCAAGCCGCAGAAGGCGCAGCTGGGCGGCTCCGTCTCCACCCTGGCGGCCGGCTTCCCGGTGAAGCTGGCGCCGGGGACGGCCAAGGCGGCGCAGGCGACGGCCCCGATCAGTGTCGAGTTGCTCGACACCGACCTGCTCGGCCTGGCGATGCGGGTCACGCCGGGGCAGGGGGTGGCAGCGGCAGCTGCGGCCAAGCCGGTCAAAACCCGCCTGGAGGTGGACTACTCCGGCTTCCGGTACGCCTACGGCGGTGACTACGGCTCCCGGCTGCGCCTGGTGAAGCTGGAGGAGTGCGCGCTCACCGGCGCGGCCGGCTGCGCTCAGCCGCAGCCGGTGAAGAGCGACAACAACGTCACGAACGGCACGGTGACCGCCGAGGTGGAGACGGGCGGCCTGTACGCGCTGACCGCGGCTGCGTCCGGCCCGTCGGGCGACCATGCCGCCACCTCGCTGGCGGCTTCGTCGGAGTGGAGTGTGGGTCCTCAGTCGGGGGACTTCACCTGGGGCTATGAGCTGCGCACGCCTCCGGCGCTGGGTGGTGAGGAGCCAGGCGTGTCGCTGTCCTACTCCTCGCAGAGCGTGGACGGCCGCACCGCCTCCACCAACAACCAGGCGTCCTGGGCCGGTGAGGGCTTCGAGCTCAACCCCGGCGGCTTCATCGAGCGGCGTTACAAGTCCTGCATGATCGACGGCAAGAAGACCGGCGATCTGTGCTGGGACCAGGACAACGCCACCATGTCCCTGGGCGACTCGTCGGTCGAACTCGTCAAGGACGCCACCACGAAGCAGTGGCGGCCCAAGCGGGACGACGGCACCCGGATCGAGGCGCTGACCGGCGCCACGAACGGCGACAACAACGGCGAGTACTGGCGCGTCACGACCCCCGATGGCACCCAGTACACCTTCGGCCAGAACCGGCTGCCCGGCTGGGCGACCGGCAAGCCGGAGACCAAGTCGGCGCAGACGGTGCCGGTGTTCGGCAACAACAGCGGCGAACCCTGCTACAACAGCACCCCGGCCAACGCCTGGTGCCAGCAGGCCTACCGGTGGAACCTCGACTATGAGGTGGACACCCACGGCAACGCCACCACGTACTGGTACGAGCGCGAGACGAACTACTACGGCCGCAACATGAAGCCGGAGCTGGGCACCCAGTACGTGCGCGGCGCGTACCTGACCCGGATCGACTACGGCTACCTGAAGAACGAGCTGTTCACCAAGGCCCCCGCAGCCCGCGTGGTCTTCGACGTCGCCGAGCGCTGTCTGCCCAGCGGCACCGTGACCTGCGCCCCCGACCAGCTCAAGAAGGAGACCGCGAGTCACTGGCCGGACGTGCCGTTCGACCAGATCTGCGACGCGGGCGTGACGTGCACCGACCGCCTGGCGCCGACGTTCTTCACGCGCAAGCGCCTGGCCAAGGTCACCACCCAGATCCTCAACACCAACACCGCCAAATGCTCGGGCGCGCAGTACTGCGCGGTGGACTCGTGGGCGCTGGCGCACCAGTTCCCCGCTTCGGGGGACGGCATGAGCCCGGCGCTGTGGCTGGCGTCGATCCAGCAGACCGGTCACGTGGGCGGCACGATCACGCTGCCCGCGGTGAAGTTCACCGGCGTGCAGCTCCCCAACCGGGTGGACGCCCTTGAGGGGCGCGCCCCGCTGGTCAAGTGGCGGGTGCAGGCGATCAACAACGAGTCCGGCGGTGAGCTGCGGATCAACTATTCGGCGGCCGACTGCAAGCCGGGCGACGTGCTGACGGCCGACAAGAACACCAGGCGCTGCTTCCCGCAGCGCTGGGCCCCGCCGAACGAGGCCGAGGTCACCGACTGGTTCCACAAGTATCTGGTCGCCCAGACCATCGAGGTCGACCGGGTCGCGGGCTCGCCCAACGTGGTCACCGACTACGAGTACCTGGACGGCGCGGGCTGGCGCTACGCCGACAACATCCTGGTCAAGCCGGAGCACCGCACCTGGGCCGACTACCGCGGCTTCGGCCGGGTTCGCGTCCGCCAGGGCGACGGGCAGGACGGCAAACGCACGCTCACGGAGTTCCGTTACTTCCGCGGCATGCACGGCGACAAGCTGGCCGACGGCTCCAAGCGCAGCGCGCAGGTGGAGGACTCCGAGGGCGTCAAGCTGGACGACCTTGACCAGCTCGCCGGCTTCGAGCGGGAGGAGATCCTCTTCGACGGTGACGGCGGCGCGATCATGACCGCGACCGTCGAGGAGCCGTGGTCGGTAAAGACGGCCGAGTCCACGCAGGGCGGCGTCACCAAGGCCGCGTACGTGGTCCAGCCCAAGTCCATGGTCACCCGTACCGCGCTGGCCAACGGCACGTGGCAACGGACCGGCGAGGAGCGCGCGTACGACGCCAAGGGCCTGCTCCTCCACGTGGATGAGAAGGGCGACCTGGCGAGCGCCGATGACGACGAGTGCACCCGCTACAGCTACGCCCGTAATGACACGTCCTGGATGCTCGACTACCCCAGCAGGGTCCAGAAGGTCGCCGCCGGCTGCGGCACCGCGGTCTCCACGCTGGCCGCCGGTGAGGTGATCTCGGACGAGCGGGTCCAGTACGACGGCCAGGCGCACGGCCAGCCGCCGACCAAGGGCGACGTGACCTCGGTCCAGGAGCTCGTCTCGGCGGACGGTGCGACGATCACCGGTGCCACCCGCACCTACGACGTCTACGGCCGTGAGACCAGCGAGACCGACCCGGTCGGCACCAAGTCCGTCACCACCTACAGCCCGGCCGCCGGCGCCCCGGCGACGGAGACCACGGAGACGAACCAGCTCGGCCACGTCGAGCGCACCCTGCTCGAACCGGCCTGGGGCGAGCCCATCGCCGAGATCGACGCCAACAACCGCCGCGTCGACATGGAGTACGACGCGCTCGGCCGCCTGATCAAGGTCTGGCAGGCCGACCGCAGCAAGGCGGCCGGGCAGTCGCCCAGCACCGAGTATTCCTACACGGTCCGTACCGACGGCCCCAGCGTCGTCACCACCAAGACGTTGCGCGCGGACGGCGGCTACACCACCAGCCACGAGCTGTACGACGGCCTGATGCGCGAGCGCCAGACCCAGGAACCCGCGCCCACGGACGATCAGACGACTGATCCCGCGCTACGTGACGGGCGCACGATCACCGACACCTTCCACAACTCTCAGGGCGAGGAGTACAAGTCCAACACCGGCTACTTCGCCACGGGCACGCCGTCCACCGATCTGCTGGCGGTGGCCGACTCCGCCGTCCCCAACCAGGTCGTGTCGTTGTTCGACGGCACGGGCGAGGTCAACGCCCAGATCCTCAAGGTGAAGGGCGTGGAGAAGTACCGGGTGACGGTCAAGGAGGAGGGCGACAGGGTCCACGTCACACCGCCGCCGGGCGGTACGGCCACGACCAGGATCGGTGACGCGCAGGACCGGCTGATCGAGCTGCGCCAGTACAAGGGCGCGACCCCGACCGGCGAGTATGAGTCCACGAAGTACACCTACGACCACGCCGGCCGCCTGTCCACGGTGACCGATCCGGCGGGCAACGTGTGGCGTCACCACTACGACCTGCGCGGCCGGGAGATCAAGACCGAGGACCCGGACAAGGGCGTCACGACCACCACGTACAACGACGCGGACGAGATCGTCACCACCACCGACGCCCGCGGCAAGACTCTGTGGTACGGCTACGACGCCCTGGGTCGCAAGACGCAGATGCGCGAAGGCTCGGCGAGCGGCCCGCTGCTGGCCGAGTGGAAGTACGACGCACTGGCCAAGGGAGAGCTCAACGCCAGCATCCGATATGTGGACGGGCAGGCGTACACGGCCGAGATCAACGCCATGGACGCCGACTACCGCACCCTGCGCCAGACGATCACCATCCCGGCGCGGGAGGGCAAGCTCGCCGGCTCCTACCAGCTCAACACCCGCTACACGCTCGACGACCAGGTCCAGTCCATCAGCTTCCCGGCCGGCGGCGGGCTGGAGGCCGAGTCGGTCGTCTACAGCTACGACGGGCTCAGCCAGCCGACCAAGGTCACCGGGCTGTCGGCGTATGTGAGCGCGGCCCGCTACTCGAAGATGGGCGAGACCCTCCAGTACGAGCTGGGCGAGGGCACCAAGAAGACCTGGCTCACCTACACCCACGACGAGGGCACCCGCAGGCTGACCGGCATGCGGCTGGACCGCGCAGGTGCCGCCGCCTCCGACCTGGACCTCAACTACACCTACGACGCAGTCGGCAACATCACCAAGATCGCCGACAGGGTCGGCCAGGACACGCAGTGCTTCAAGCACGACCATCTGCGCCGGCTGACCTCGGCGTGGACGGCCACCGACGACTGCGCCAGTGGCACTCCGCAGTCCGACAAGATCGGCGGCGTGGCCCCGTACGCGGTCAGCTATGCCTATGACGTCACCGGCAACCGGACCCAGGAGATCAAGCACGCCTGGGGCGGCGCGGCCGAGACCGTGCGCGACTACGTCTACCCGGCGGCGGGCGGCAAGCAGCCGCACGCGCTCCAGGCCGTCGGAGCCGACGTCTTCGCCTACGACGCGGCGGGCAACACCACCCGGCGCAAGGTCGGCACCTCCGACCAGAGCCTGGTCTGGGACGCCGAAGGCAACCTGGAATCGGTGACCGAGGCCGGCAAGACGACCTCGTTCATCTACGACGCGGACGGCGACCGGCTGCTCCGCAAGACCCCCACCGACGCCACCCTCTACATCGACGACATGGAGCTGCGCTTCGACTACGCCAAGGACGTCGTCGAGCAGACCCGCTACTACACCATCGGTGGCGAGGCCATCGCGGTCCGCACGCCGGACAACCAGGTCTTCTTCATGGCCAACGATCATCAGGGCACCGCGCAGGCCATGGTGAACGCCGGCACCGGAGACGTGGCCATCCGCAGGCAGACCCCGTTCGGCGAGGACCGCGGGACACCACCACCCTGGTGGCCGGGACAACGCGGATTCGTCGGCGGCACCAAGGACGCGACCACCGGGCTCGTCCACCTCGGCGCCCGCGAGTACGACGCCGGGAACGGCCGCTTCCTGTCGGTCGACCCGATCATCGACGAGGGCGATCCGCAGCAGCTCAACGCCTACGCCTACGCCAACAACAGCCCGGTCACCATGAGCGACCCCGACGGGCAGCTGTTCTGGTTCGCCGTGGGCATCGCGGCCAGGATCGCGGCACGTGCCATCGCCAGGAGGCTGGCCCAGGCCGCCGCCAGGCGGGCGGCGCAGGCCGCGGCCAGGCGGGCGGCGCTCGCCGCGGCCAGGCGGAGGGCTGCCGAAGCGGCCAGAAGGCGCGCCCTGGAGGCGGCCAGGCGGAGGGCCGCCGAAGCGGCCAGGAAGAAGGCGGCTGAAGCAGCGAGGAGGAGAGCCGCGGAAGCGGCCAAGAAGAGGGCGGCGCAAGCGGCCAGGAAGAAGGCCGCGCTGGCCAGGCAGCGGGCGGCCGCCGCGGCGGCCAGGCGACGAGCGGCAGCGGCAGCGCGCCGGGCCGCGGCGGCCAGGCGACGAGCCGAAGCTGCGCGCAGGGCGGTGACCAGGCGTGCGAGCAGGCCCCGGACCACGGTCAGGCATCGGCCCGCCGTCCGTCCGACCAGTCGCAGGGCGGTCCAACGGCAGTCGCCGCCCAAGGCACAGCGAAATCCCCCGAACACCGGCCAGACTCAGTCGCGCGGGCTGACCGACGCGCAGAGACGCTCGATCGACGAGCAGTTGGGAAGGACCCAGCCCACCGGGGCGTACACGAGGAGCGCCCGGACCGAGACGGAAGGCATCGCGTGGCAGGGCACCGCGCACGGCCCGGCCTCCAAGCCGTACGTGTCGGAGGCTCCGCGTTCGAAGGGGTGGGCGCGCGTCTATCGCATCTGGGAGATCTTCAGGCCGCCGGCGGTCCCCCCCAACTAATACCCATGCCGTGTGGTCAAGCGTGATACGGCGTAGTCAACGTTAGCCGAAAGAGAAACGGAGCTCCTGCCCGAACGGTGTCGACCAAGATCACCGTTCGGTGCGGGAGCTCCGTTGTGACGAATGACCGACCCCAGGCCAGGTACGCCCATGCGCAAGCGGCGGCGACGGGCGTGGCCGGCCCTACCCCTCCTTGACGCGGGCCGACGGCGCGGCAGGCGCCTTCGGGCGGCCGACGCGGGCCACATGGAGCAGGGACGCGGGATCGTCCACCCCCAGCCGCCGCGCCAGCTCCTCCCGCGTGGGCCCGCAGTCGATGATCTGGCTCAGCGGATGCGTGGTGTAGCCGAGGCCGGACAGCGTCAGCCAGTGCCGCATGAGCAGGCGCCCCTGCTCCACCTCGTCGCCGGCCGCCCCGACCAGCACCAGCACGTCGCCGTCGTAGTCCAGCAGCCCGCGCGACGCCCCGGCCAGCACCCTGGGCAGCCCCAGCGGGCGCAGCGCCGGGTAGAGGGCGAGCGAGGCGCGCAGGGCGAGCGACTCGAGGCGGCTGAGCGCCAGCGCCCGGTCGCTGAGGCCGTCCAGAAGATAGCGGCGGTGCCGCCGCGTCAGGCGCAACCACGCACGCAGCTCCCGCGTCACCTCCCGGTCCCCGAACTGGTGCAGGTCCGCCGCGAGCAGCAGGTCCGCCAGCTCCCGGCACGCCACCCGGCGCATCCCGCCCAGCCCGGCGGCCACCTCGTCCGGCAGCCGTCCGGGGTGGTACTCGCCGCGGTTCGCGCCCCGCGCCCGCACGTCCGCCGTGGTGAACGGCGTACGGTACGGCTGCGCCGCCCCGTGCAGGAAGCCCGCCCGCAGCGGCCCCGGGTCGGGGCGGAAGGCGACGGACAGCCCCGCGTCCGCGGACACGATCAGGCAGCACTCCACGAACGCCCCCAGGCTGAGGCGCAGGTCGCGCTCCGTGGGGTCGCTGATGGGCAGCGCTCTGGCCGGGTCCCAGCCGACCGCGACCTCGTCCGCCCCGTAGGTGAGCGTCCACGGCTGGGTGTTGTGCGCGCTGGGCGCACGCCAGAAGTCGGGCTCCAGCGCCCGCAACTCGTTCACGAGAGGAGATCCTTGGCGTAGAAGGTGTAGCCGTGCAGCGGGCGCCCGCCCATCGCGACGTACTGGGCGGCGGAGCCGGGGTTGGTGCGCTCGACGTACGTGCTGCGCAGCGTGTGGTAGCCGCCGCGGCGCAGCCCTTCGTGCAGCTCGCGCGCGAGCAGCCGCATGTAGCCGTGCCCCTGCTCGCCGGGGACCGTGCCCTTGATGATGAGCACTGCCTCGCGGCGGTAGCGGGAGCGGGTGGCGAGCAGCCGGAGCTGCTGCAAGAGGTGGAGATTACCCCGGCATTTCGCGACATATTCCGAAATGTCGGGGAGGCACAGCACGAACGCCACCGGCCGCTCCGCCTTCGTCACGTACAGCAGCAGCGCCTCGTCCAGCAGGTACGCCAGCCCGTCCGTCTGCGCGGCCAGCTGCTCGGCCGAGATCTCGGTGTAGTACCCGAGCTGGGCGAAGCTGGCGTTGAGCATCTCCCGCAGGATCGGCAGCTGCTCCGCCACCCGCCGCCGGTCTCCCCGGTGCACCCGCAGCCGCTCGGCCTCGATCCGCCGGTCGTCGAAGGCGAACACCTCCTTGTCCGGCACCGGGCAGATCCAGGTGTCGGACTCGAAGCGGCGGGCGAACCCGTACGCCTCGTACGCGGCCGGGTAATAGGGATGGTTCCACGCGCTGTCGATGAAGCCCCGGTCGCCGAAGCCAGAGGTGATGACGCCGCCCGCCTGGTTCGGCAGCAGCGACACGGGACCGAAGGCCGTCTGCCTGCCCTCGGCCCGCCCTGCGGCGCAGATCCCGTCGAACAGCTCCTCCGCCGCCTCCTCGGCGAACTCCGTCAGCCCGAACAGCTGCGTCCGCCCGCCCAGCTTGGCGTCCAGCGCGGCGTCGGTGTGCAGGGTGGTGCGGGCCACTACCTGGCCGCGCCGCCGCAGCACGTACATCCGCACGCCCTGGCGGAACCAGGTGCGGGCCTGCGCGTGCAGCGGCGGGACGAACCGCGGCTCCCCGGCGTAGACGCGGTCGGTGAGGGAGAGGAACTCGCGCAGGTCACGGCGGGTCTCGACGGGCCGCAGCGCCGCGAGCTCCGCGGGCTCCGTCACGGGCGCTTCACCGGCGGGCCGTCGCCGTCCTCCGTCGTCAGCGGTGTGAACGTCTCGATGTGCGCCATCGGCCCGCCCTCCGCCCGCCAGACGCCGTTGCTGTAGCCCTCGGGCTCGGCGTTGTAGAGCCTGATGTAGCCGCCGGTGGCGTTCTTGGTGCCGTCCGTCACCCACTGCATGAGCTTGCGGTGGTGCCGGCTGCGGGCGAAGCGCAGCAGCGCGTCGCGGTCATCGAAGAACGCCAGCGTGCCCAGCGTGTACGGGAACTCCCAGTAGACCTTGTGCCAGCGGTAGCCCCGCATCCGCTTCATGTCGCGCACCATGCGGAACCACGTCAGCGTCAGCGTGAGGATCGACAACGGCCCCCGGTAACGGGTGGCCCCGACGAACATGGCCGTCGCCTGCCCCTGCGGTGGCGCCTTGCTGAAATCCGTGGTCCTCATGCGTCCTTCACCAGGTAGACGTTCTTCATCTTCGTGAAGCCCGCGAACGGGCCCTCATCCAGGTCGTAGATCCTGACCCGCAGGTCGGCTGCCGTCGGGTCCTCCTTGAGCGACTCGGCGAAGTCGCGTGAGACCGTGCTCAGGTGGGCGACGACGCCCTTGCGGCAGATGTCGGCCAGCTCCCCGCGGTCCACGTCGCCGCGTACCTCGAGGTTGATCACCGGCCGGTACTCCAGCCCGGGCAGCTCCTCCAGCGACAGGCAGAACCTGTTGATCGCCGCGGCGTGCGGATTGCCCTGGTAGAGGCCATACTCGACGTCCTGCGGATACAGATTCGCGCCCATGTAGGAGATCGTCGAGTCCTTGCGGCCGAACAGGAACAGCAGCGGCAGGTTCAGCCGCTCGTCGGTCCACGCCCGCGCGTACTCCTGAGCGCCCAGCGCCTCCCGCACCTCGGCGAGGGTGTGCAGGCGGGCCTCGTCGCCGACGTTGTAGCGGAGCTTGGGCTGCAGGCAGCTCTTGGTGTTGATGGTGCACAGCAGCTCGCCGTCCCCGTTGACCTCCAGGAACGTCTCCAGCGGGTTGTAATGGAAGATCATCGGCAGCCGCTGCTCGCCGGGGCCGAGCAGCCGGTCGCGCAGCCGCTGGTCGACGGCCAGGCGCTTACGCAGCCACACGCTGAACCCGCTCTCCGCGCCCATGCCGATGGTCAGGTCGCTGGCGCCGTAGCCGGAGCGCACCTCCTCGAAGCGCTCCTCCAGGTAGTCGCGGAGCGCCTCGGTCATGCCCTCGCCGCCGACCATGCCGCGGATGCGGTAGTCCTGCCAAGGGAAGCCCGCCTCGTCGAGGCGGTCGCGCAGGTGCTTGAGGAACGGCGGGTACGCGGCCACCACGTAGTCGTAGCCGGGCCCGAAGTGCTCCAGCGTGTCGGTGATCTTCTCCAGGTCGGGACCGGTGTTCTTGACCATGGCGATGCGGGCCATGGCGGCGCCCGTGGTGGTGCCGGTGGCCCACGCGCCCATCGAGTACGCGTTGATCACGAACAGCCGCTCGCCGGGGAAGACCAGCTCGATGTACCCGGCGGCGTTGCGGTAGATGCCCTTGAGCTCGCGCGGCCCGCGTACCCAGTTGTACGGCTTGCCGCTCGACCCCGACGACTCGTCCACGATCACGCCGGGCCGGTGCAGCCTGCCCTCCTGGCAGCGGCTCTGCTCGTCGTAGACGCCGGCGTAGTTGTGCTTGGTGGTCTCGGGGAAGTCCGCCAGGCGCCTGGCCTGCTCGGCGCCGTTCTCCCGCAGGAAGTGTCGGTACGCCGGCACGTCCACGGCGGCGAACTGGCAGGCCACCCTGGCGTGCCTGGCGGCCACCCGGTCCAGCGCGGGATGGTAGCCGCGGGCGACCAGCCGCCAGATGGCCGGATGCATGGCGCCGAGCCGGTAGGCGCCGGTCAGGGCCCAGGAGTAGGCCTGGAGCCTGACCCGGCGCCAGCGCTGGCGGGGGGTGAGCGGCCCGAGGCGGGGACTGAGGCGGGTCATGAGGGGTGAGAGTACTGATGTCGGATTGAAGATGGCTTTACGACCACTTACTTCGGCATGGGGAGGCTGATTGCGGAATGAAGTCTTCCGCATTCGCCTCTAGCGTGAGCAGTGCGAGCTGAGGAGGACGTGGTGAGGGAAGTGTCGTGGCCGCAGGTGAGTGCGCGGCGGCTGGAACGGGCCGGGCTGGGCGCCGCGCCTTGGGGCGAGACGGACCCGGCGCAGGCCGTGGCCGCCATGTGCGGGGCGCACGCCCAGGTGATGTCGGCCGGCGAGGCGTCCGTCGCGCTGCGGCTGGACGGCGTCACCCGGCAGCACGTGCGCGAGGCGCTGTGGAGGGAGTGCAGCCTGGTCAAGACGTTCGGGCCACGCGGCACCGTGCACCTGCTGCCCGCCCGCGACCTGCCCATGTGGGTGAGCGCGATGTCGTCGGTGCCGCCCGGGCGCAGCCCCTTCCCCGAGTCCGTGAAGATGACGCCCGAGCAGACCGAGCAGGTGGTGGAGGCCATCCGCGAAGTGCTCACCGGGGCCGAGATGACGATCGACGAGCTGAGCGACGCGGTCGTCGCCGCCACCGGGCCGTGGGCGGGGGACCTGGTCATGCCCGCGTTCCAGGTGATGTGGCCGCGCTGGCGGCAGGCGATGCACCTGGCGGGGCATCGGGGCGCGATCGTCTTCGGCCCGGGCCGGGGCCGCAAGGTGACCTACACCGCCCCGCCCCCTGCACAGCCGGTCGCCGACGGGCTCGGCGGCCTGGTCAGGAGCTATCTGACGGCGTACGGGCCCGCCACGCCCGACCAGTTCGCACAGTGGGCCGGCGGGCCGGTGCGGTGGGCGGCCCGGGGGTTCGAGG
The DNA here is from genome assembly GCF_004011505.1 of Nonomuraea polychroma. Classification (NCBI taxonomy): domain Bacteria; kingdom Bacillati; phylum Actinomycetota; class Actinomycetes; order Streptosporangiales; family Streptosporangiaceae; genus Nonomuraea; species Nonomuraea polychroma. The sequence goes on along the minus strand of NZ_SAUN01000001.1, from coordinate 4,623,876 downwards.
AGGCCGGGCTGGAGGAGGTGCTGTTCGAGGGGCGGCGGGCCTGGGTGGTGGCCGGCGACACGGTGTTCCCCGAGGATCCTCCGCGGGGTGTGCGGCTGCTGCCGTACTTCGACGCGTACGTGGTGGCCGGCCGTCCGCGCGAGCTGCTCTACCCGGGCCCGGCGGCCCAGCGAGCGCTGGCCGGCGGCCAGGCGGGGAACTTTCCCGTGCTCCTCGTGGACGGGGAGGTGCGCGGGGTGTGGCACCAGAAGCGCTCCGGGAACAAGATCGACATCACGGTGGAGCTCCTCTGCGACCTCACCTCCGCGCAGGTGCGCGAGCTGGACGAGCAGGTGGAGCGGGTGGGGGAGGTGCTGGAGGGGCGACCGCGCCTCACCATCGGTCCCGTGTCGGTCGGACCTCACGCCTGATTCCCTATCACTCTCTAACATGCCCTACGATGGGGAATGTTATGGAGCAATACACCGTGGACCAGGCGGCCAAACGACTGGGGCTGCACGTCAAGACCGTCCGTAATTACGTGCGGGACGGGCGGCTGCCGGCCGTGCGGGTCGGCAAGCACTATCGGATCGCCAGGGAGGACCTGGCGGCGTTCGCCGGCCTGCCCGACGACGCCCCGGAGGTCCGGCGGCACGCCGAGGTGTCCAGCATCGTGCAGGTCGACGGCGTCGAGCGGCGTGATATGGACCGGATCAGCACGATGGTCATGGGTTCGCTCGCGGGGCAGCCGCACGGGCTGCGTGTGGAGTTCGTCTACGACGAGGAGCGGGCCCACTTGAAGGTCATCGTCCTGGGCGGGCTCGAGGAGAGTGCCCAGGTGCTGCGGATCATCGACGCGCTGGTGCGGCAGTGAGCGGCAGCCACGGCGTGCACGTGTGCGCGCCCGACGGCCCGCTGCTGCGCGACGAGCGCGACGTGCTCGACCTCATCGGCGAGGCTTGGGGGCACGGCGCCACCTGGGTCGCCGTGCCCGCCGAGCGGCTGCACGAGGACTTCTTCTCCCTGCGCACCGGCGTGGCGGGGGAGATCGCGCAGAAGTTCGTCAACTACCGGATCGGACTGGCGATCGTCGGGGACATCTCCCGCTTCACCGACGCCAGCCAAGCGCTACGCGCCTGGGTGCTGGAGTCCAACCGCGGCAACCACCTGTGGTTCGTCCGCGACCTGGCTGAGCTCGCGGCCAGGCGCTCCTGAGGTCAGTCCCGTGGGTCCGGCCACGCCTCGCCCCAGCCGACGTCTCTGGCACGCCGGTAGAGCTCGCCCTGCCGCTTGGAGACGATCACGTCGCGGATCCCGTCCTCGGCCGTGCACAGACGCAGCGACACCACGCCCTTACGTTTCTGCGGGTGACGCAGCACCCGGGCCTCCGCGCGCGGCGACGGGCCCGCCATGGCGGCGACGTAGGAGAACTTCTCGTCCTCGAAGCTCAGCGTGCCCGCCTTGACCTGGCGGTGCAGGGAGGTCCTGGGCAGTCGTACGGAGAAGTGGCACCAGTCGCGTCCGGGCTGGATCGGGCAGCGGCCGTCGTGGGGGCAGGGGGCGACGATGCTCATCCCCTGCCCGGCCAGCACCTCCCGGGCGGCGGCGATGGTCGCGTAGCCGGCGGGGGTGCCGGGCTCGACGATGACGACCAGGGTGGCGCCGTCCGCGAGCCAGCGCACGACGTCCGGGCGGTCCCGCTCGGGCAGCTCGCCCAGCGCGTACGACATCGTCGCCAGGTCGGCCGGCGGCCGGTCCAGGCCGGGGCGGATGGCGGCGTGCCGCCAGGTCGTGTCCCGCACCGCGGCGGACTCCGACGCGCGGGCAAGACGCCTGCCCAGGTCGATGACGTGCGGGTCGTGCTCGATGACCATGACCTGCCGCAGGGACGGCCAGATCGCGCCCGCCGCCCAGATCGCCGCGCCGGTGCCGCCGCCCGCGTCGAGGTGCGTCGCCGGCTGGAACCCCGGTGCCAGCGCCGCCGCCTGGCGCATCGCGCTGCCGGCGGCGGCGTAGGTGGCGGGCATGCGGTACGCGGCGTAGGCGGCCACATCGGCCTGGCCGCGCAGGTGCGTCCCCCCGGCCGACGGGATGCGGTAACGCTCGGTGAGCTGGGCGACCGACCGGGCCAACTCCTGCGGCGAGTAGCGGGACAGGGCCGTGTCCAAGGCGGCCCTGAGCGTGTCAGGCAGCATGGGTGCATTCGCTTTCATACGAGGCGTTCACAGGATCCTGGCCCGGGCGAGCCCGCCGGCTCCAGCCGTTGCCGCAGCGTGGCGACGATGACGCCCCACACCATGATATGGATCCCGAAGCCGACCAGCACCGCGGCGGCCGTCAGCCCGTAGGCCCGGCCCGCGCCGCCGCTGCCGCCGGCCGCGACGCCTGGCCTTGGGTCGTGCCGGGGCCGCGACGCCTGGCCTTGGGTCGTGCCGGGGCCGCGCCGTCGCCGACCTCCCCTCGCCTGACCGGCCGGGATCCGGGCTGCTGCAGGGCCCGCGACGCGCTCGCCGACGAGGTGTGTCATCGATCCGCGGGCGGGCGGGGGTGGCCGGTCGTGGCGGTGTGCTCGGCGAGGATCCCGGCGATCGCGGATCCCAGGAGGTCTCTCTGCTCCCGGGGCAGCCCCGCGGCCAGCGTCTCCAGCCGATCAGCCATCCCGTCGTGCGCCAGCGCCCCAAGGCGTTCGCCGTCCGGCGTCAGCGCGATCCGGCAGGCCCGCCGATCATGCGAGTCCCGGGTGCGGGCCACCAGACCGCGTTTCTCGGCCCGGTCCACCAGCCCCGTCAGGCTGGACTTCTCCAAGCGCAGGGCGCGGGTCAGCTCCGTCATCCCGACGGGCCCGTCGATGAGCAGGCAGAGCAGCTGCGCCTGCTGCGGCGTCAGATCGTGCTCCTTGGCGACGTCCTCGAACACCTGCTGCACGAGGTGCGCCAGGCGGACGAGCGCCTCGGTGAACCCGAGCACCGGCTCCTTCGTCGTGACCACGCGACCGAGTCTAGTTGACAGTGGTTCGCGGCACGAACTACTTTGTTCGCGCAACCAACTGTTCGTACCACCAACTAGCGCGCGCGGCCCGCCCCAAGGAGCCACTTATGCCGGACTACGGTCACGACCTGCTCTTCAGCGCCAACATCGTGCCGTACGCGCAGCACCCCGACACCGTCGTAGCCCTCGCCCAGCTCGCCGAACGCGCCGGGCTCGACCTCGTCAGCTTCCAGGACCACCCGTACCAGCCGGCGCTCCTGGACACCTGGACGCTGCTCGGCTACGTGGCCGCCGCCACCGAGACGATCAAGCTGGCGGGCAACGTGCACCCGCTGCCGCTGCGGCCGCCCGCCATGCTGGCCCAGGCCGCCGCCAGCCTCGACCTCCTCAGCGGCGGCCGGTTCGAGCTGGCACTCGGCTCGGGCGGCTACTGGGACGCCATCGCCGCCATGGGCGCCCCGCGGCTGACTCCGGGCGAGGCCGTGGCCGCGCTCGAAGAGGGCATCCAGATCATCCGCGCCGCCTGGGACACCGACGCGCCCGGGGCGGTGCACTTCCACGGCGTGCATCACCGGGTGGAGGGCACTCCGCGCGGGCCGCGTCCCGCCCACGACATCGGCATCTGGCTCGGCGCGTACAAGCCCCGGATGCTCCGCCTCACCGGACGGCTCGCCGACGGCTGGCTGCCCTCCCTGCCCCACCTCCAGACCACGGCCAAGATCGCCGAAGGGAACGCCGTCATCGACGAGGCCGCCGCCGAGGCCGGCCGCGATCCGCGCGACATCCGCCGGCTGCTCAACTTGGGTGAGGACCTGCCGCCTGCCCAGCTCGCGGAGCTCGCGCTCGAGCACGGCATCAGCGTCTTCACACTCATGACCGGCGACCCGCGCCAGATCCAGCGGTTCGCCGGGGAGACGGCGCCGGCCGTACGGGAGCTCGTGGCCGCCGGACGCCGCGCCACCCCGGCTCCCGGCACGGGAACCGCCGCCGCCTTCGGCACGGGAACCGCCGCCGCCTTCGGCACGGGAACCATCGCGGACAGCGCCGGGGAAACCGCCCGGCGGGCCACACCTCCAGCGACCGCCCAGACCGCCGCCCCGCAGGGCGCGGCGCTGGGTGTCATCCCGACCCCGGACGACGGCGTGCGCCTGAGCGACGTCCGCGTGTGGGACGAGAGCACCCGGCCAACCGCCCCGCGCCCCGACCTCGCCAGGCGCTACACCGCCAGGGAGCAGGCCAACGGCCGGCACCTCATCGACGTGCACGACCATCTGCGGGCCGAGCTCGCCCAGCTGCGCGACCTGGTCGACCAGGTCGCGGCGGGAGCGCTCGACGCGGAGGCCGCCCGTTCGCACATCAACGCCATGACCATGCGCCAGAACAACTGGACGCTGGGCGCCTACTGCGAGTCCTATTGCCGGCTCGTCACCATGCATCACACCCTCGAGGACGCGGCCATGTTCCCCCGGCTGCGCCGCGTCGAGCCCGCGCTCGCGCCGGTGATCGACCGGCTCAAGGAGGAGCACCAGGCCATCCACAAGATCCTCGAACGCATCGACCGGGCGCTGGTCGCGTTCGTCGGGGACCCGGCCGGCCGCCTGGACGGCCTGCGCGCCGCCGTGGACCTGCTCACCGACAGCCTGCTGTCGCATCTGTCGTACGAGGAACGCGAGCTCGTCGAGCCCCTGGCCAGGCACGGCCTCTGAGCCCGGCGCAGGCGGCGGGAACGCGTGCCGCCTGACAGCAGGACCTCCTGCACCCCGAGCGCGCCGGCAACGGCCACCGCGACTACCCAGAGTCGGCGGTCTACCGCGGACCGCATCCAGCAGCGCGTCGACTGCCTGTCCCGCAACCGCGACGCCATCCTCGCCTGCCTGGCCGTCGTGGAGGCGAGCCAGAAACCGGAGAGCTGAGGTGTCAGCGGGTGTCCCAGCCGATAGCCTGAGCCGATGCGACTTGGCGTCAACGTGCCCAACTTCGGCCCCGGCACCGATCCCGGCATCCTGCGGCAATGGGCGCTGACCGTCGAAGGCCTCGGGTTCGACCTGCTGATGGTGTCCGACCACGTGGCGATCACGCCCGACGTCGCCGAGCAGTATCCCGCGCCGTTCTACGAGCCGTTCACGACCTTGGCCTGGCTCGCCGGCGTCACCAGCAGGATCGGGCTCGGCACGACGGTGCTCATCGTGCCGTACCGGCATCCGCTGCTAGTGGCCCGCATGGCGGCCAACCTCAACGATCTCAGCGGCGGGCGGCTGGTGCTCGGCGTGGGCGTGGGGTGGGCACGGCAGGAGTTCGAGGCGCTCGGGGTGGCGCACGAGCGCCGTGGCCGGCTGACCGACGACCACCTCGCCGTCATCCGCGCCGCCTGGGCCGACGAGGGCGACTACCGTTCCGGCGGCGTGCCGATCTGGGTGGGCGGCGGCAGCGACGCGGCCCTGCGCCGCGCCGTGCGGTTCGGCGAGGCGTGGCACCCGCTCAGGAACACCGTGCCCTGGCTGCGGGAGAGGCTGCCGCGGCTGAAGGCGATCGCCGCCGATCAGCGCCGCCCCGTGCCCGCCTTCGCGCCCAGGATTCTGCTCCGCCTCACCGGCTCGCCCGTGACGGGCCCGGACCGGCCCGCCGGTGAGGGCACGATCGAGCAGGTCACCGGCGACCTCGAAGAACTGCGCCTCCTCGGTGCCGAGACCGTCGTCCTCGACCCGTTCGCCGGCGATCCGGAGGAGACGCGCCGTCCCGAGGCGGCCTGGGAGATGCTCGCCTCCGTGGCCGCCGCCTGGGCGGGCCGGAGCGAACGCCACTGATACGCTTTATGCCGTAAGGAGTGCTGTCCGCGAGGAGAGTCCCGCGTTGGTCGTGTACGCCGGTCAGGGTGACGCGCGCCGCTCGATGGCGTTGTTGTGGCGCACGGGGGAGCGGGACGAGGCCCGGCCCGGGCCCAAACCGGGACTGAGCGTGGACGTGATCGTCGACGCCGCCATCGCGGTGGCCGACGGCGAAGGCATGGCGGCACTGTCCATGCGCAAGGTCGGCGAGCGGCTGGGCCGCACCGGGATGGCGCTCTACACGTACGTGCCGAGCAAGGGCGAGCTGGTCGACCTCATGTACGACCGGGCGCTGGCCGAGCTGCCCGCCGGCGACGACCTGTCCGGCGGCTGGCGTGCGGCGGTCACCACGTGGGCGGAGCACATGTGGGCGTGCTTCCTGCGCCATCCGTGGATGCTGCAGGTGTCGCAGGCCAGGCCCGTGCTCGGGCCGCACGAGTTCGCGGCGCTGGAGACCCTGGTCGGCATCCTGCGGCCGACGGGCCTGCCGCCCGCCAGGCTGCGTGGGGTGGTGGCGCTGCTGTTCGACTTCGTGCGCGGGGCGGCCAGGACGGTCGCCGAGTCGCGGCAGGCCCCGTCGGAGACCGGGGTGTCGGACGAGGAGTGGTGGAAGGCTCGCTCGGCTCTGCTGGAGGAGGTGGCGCCCGGGTTCGCCGCCCGCTTCCCCATGGTGACGTGGGTGGAGTCGGAGGACGACGGGCCCGGCGAGGGCGAGCCGTGGCTGCAGCATCGGGCCCGGCAGACGTTCAGCGCGGGCCTCGCGGTGCTGCTCGACGGTGTCGAAGCGGCCGCCGGCGACTGAGGAACGGGTTTCGCCGCCCGGCGGAAGCGCCATCCTAAGAGGGTGCACATTATCGATCTTCCTCACGCCCTGTACGCCCGCCGCCTGCGCCGCCAGGTCATGGCGGGCCCGCTGCCGCGGCACGTCGGCCTGATCATCGACGGCAACCGGCGCTGGGCCAGGCAAATGGGCCTGCCCAACCCGAGCATCGGCCACAAGTACGGCGCCGACCACATCGAGCACGTGATGTCCTGGTGCGAAGGCCTCGGCATCCGGCACCTGACCATCTTCCTGTGCTCGACGGAGAACCTGCAGCGGCGCGGCGACGAGGAGGTCGCCTTCCTGCTGCGGGTGATCGAGCAGATGGTCGCCGACCGGCTCGACCGGCCCGACGCCCGCTGGCGCGTGCACGTCGCCGGCCTGCTCGACATGCTGCCCGGCAGCACCGCCCGCGCGCTGAAGAACGCCGTCGAAGCCACCCGAGACTGCGCCACCGGCTTCCACCTCACACTCGCCATCGGGTACGGCGGCCGCCAGGAGGTCATCGACGCCCTGCGCGAGCTGCTGTACGAGCGGGCCGAGGCCGGGCAGTCCATGCTGGACCTGGCCGCCACGCTGACCGCCGACGACATCGCCAAGCACCTCTACACCGCCGGGCAGCCGGACCCGGACCTGGTGATCCGCACCAGCGGCGAGCAGCGGATGTCGAACTTCCTGCTGTGGCAGTCGGCCTACTCGGAGCTGTATTTCTGCGAGGCCTACTGGCCGGCGTTCCGCGAGATCGACTTCCTGCGGGCGCTGCGCAGCTTCGGCGCCCGGCAGCGCCGCTTCGGCGGTTGAGTACCCTTGATCTGACCCTCACCGAGGAGACGAGCACATTGCCCGGAACGAACCCGCGTGAGCTCGGCCTGCTGGCCGACTGCGCCAACTGCTTCGGGCTGTGCTGCGTCGCGCTGCCGTTCTCGGCCTCGGCCGACTTCGCCGCCGACAAGGCCGCCGGCGAGCCGTGCCGCAACCTGCGCGAGGACTTCCGCTGCGGCATCCACGCGCAGCTGCGGCAGCGCGGCTATCCGGGCTGCACCGTCTACGACTGTTTCGGGGCCGGGCAGAAGGTCTCGCAGGTCACGTTCGCGGGCACGAGCTGGCGGGAGGCGCCGGAGACGGCGCGGGAGATGTACGCGGTGTTCCCGGTCGTGCGGCAGCTGCACGAGCTGTTGTGGTATCTGGCCGAGGCGCTGACGCTGGAGGGCGCCGCGCCGATCCACGCCGAGCTGCGCCAGGCGCTCGACGAGACCGAGCGGCTCACCCGCGAGGGCGTCGACGCCCTGAAGCAACTGGACGTGCCGGCGCACCGGGGCGCGGTCAACACCTTGCTGCTGCGGGCGAGCGAGCTCGTCAGGGCCGGGCAGCGGGGCAAGGACCGCAGGGGCGCCGACCTGATCGGGGCCCGGCTCAGGGGCGCCGACCTGCGCGGCGCCGACCTGCGGGGCGCGTACCTGATCGGCGCCGATCTGCGGGGCGCGGACCTGCGGCAGGCCGACCTGATCGGGGCGGATCTGCGGGGCGCCGACCTGGCCGGCGCCGACCTCACCGGCAGCATCTTCCTCACCCAGCCCCAGCTCAACGCCGCGAAGGGCGATGCCGCCACCCGCCTTTCCCCGGCGCTGGCCCGCCCTTCGCACTGGCCGGACACCCGCAGCGAGCCGAAGCCGTCGTCCCGGCCCCGGCGCGGGCGGGGCGACCGGGGCCAACCCCGCGGCACCGGCCGCCGCTCCCGCCCTCGCTGAGGCAATCCCTCACCGGCCACCCTCCCGCCTCTCTGGCTCCACCTGCCTTCCAGGGGGCCCGTGCCGAGGCACGTGGCCCCGCTCCTCCCGCAAGGGCCCTGTGCCGTAGCACAGGCCTCCTCAGAGGGGCCTGTGCCGAGGAGTGGAGCCCTGAGTGCCTGAGTGCGGTGCGTGGCCGGGGAGGGCGGGGAGCCCTTACGGGAGGGGCGAGCGCTCCGTGACGTCGCCGAGCGACTCCAGCAGGTCGCGGAGCGTGCCCGCGAGTTCCTCGCGCCGCTCCCCGCTCAGCGCGGACAGCACTCGGTGCTCGGTGGCGACGTGGTCCGGCAGCGCCCGGTCGATCAGCGCGAACCCCTCCTCGGTGAGCGTCACGTAGACACCCCGCCCGTCGGACTCACTCGGCGTGCGCGTCACCAGTCCGCGCTCCTCCAGCCGGTCCAGCCGCTGCGTGATCGCGCCCGAGGTGACCATGGACGCGCGCATGAGCTCGGCGGGCGTCAGCCGGTGCGGAGGGTCGCTGCGGCGCAGCGTGGCGAGCACGTCGAACGAGGCCCTGTCGAGCCCGTGCGCGGCGAACGTACGCCGCAGCTCCGCATCGATCAGCCGGGACAGCCGGGACAGCCGGCCGATCACGGCCATCGGGGAAACGTCCAGGTCAGGCCGCTGCGCGCCCCACTGCTTGAGGATGAAGTCGACGTGGTCTGCCACGGACTCCACCCTACCGATGTCTTAGTGGTGAGGTAAATCACTGGCCAAGTAGCTTAGTGCTGAGATACTTTGTCTTAGTGCTAAGTAATCGATGGACCGTCGTCCTGCTGACCGCGCTGACCCCCGCCATCTGGGGGACCACCTACCTCGTCACCACCGAAATGCTGCCGCCCGACCGCCCCCTGCTCGCGGCGCTGATCCGGGCGCTGCCCGCCGGGATCCTGCTCCTCGCCATCACGCGCCGCCTGCCCCAGGGGATCTGGTGGTGGCGGGCGCTGGTGCTGGGGGCGCTCAACATCGGGGTGTTCTTGGCGTTGTTGTTCGTGGGCGCGTACCGGCTGCCCGGCGGGGTGGCCGCGACCGTCGGCGCCATCCAGCCGCTGCTGGTCGCCCTGCTGTCGGCCGGACTGCTGCACGAGCGGCTGACCCCGCGCACCGTGGTCGCCGCCGTGGCGGGCGTGGCCGGGGTCGGGCTGCTCGTGTTGCGGGCCGACGCCCGGCTGGACGCCGTCGGCGTCGCCGCCGCGCTCGGCGGGGCCGCCGTCATGGCCGTCGGCGTCGTGCTGAGCAAGCGGTGGCCGTCCCCCGCGCCGCTGCTGGCCACCACCGGCTGGCAGCTCGTGGCGGGCGGCCTGCTGCTTCTTCCCGTGGCGCTCGTCGTCGAAGGGCCGCCGCCGGCCACGCTGACCACCGCCAACCTCGCGGGGTACGCCTACCTCACGATCATCGGAGCCTCCCTCGCCTACGCCCTGTGGTTCCGAGGGCTGCGGATCCTCTCGGCAACCAAGGTCACCTTCCTCGGGCTGCTCAGCCCGGTGGTCGCGACCGCGCTCGGCTGGGCCGTGCTCGGCCAGCGGCTCACCGCGGCCCAGGCGCTCGGCGCGCTCATCGTGCTGGGCGCGCTCGTCGCCGCCCAGCTCCAACCCACCCGCACGCGACCGCTGCCGGAGGCGGCGGCACCCCGCGTACTCATCGGAAAGGAATCCTGAACACCATGCGCATCACCATCTTCGGAGCGTCCGGAGCCGTAGGCAGCCGGGTGGTGGCCGAGGCGCTGTCGCGCGGCCACGACGTGACCGCCGTCGTCCGCGATCCCGCTCGCCTGGCCCACACGCCCGCCCGGGTGCGGGCGGGCGACGCCTCGGACGTCGAGCACGTGGCCGCGTTGAGCGCCGGTCAGGACGTGGTGATCAGCGCGACCCGGCCCGCGCCCGGTTACGAGGGCGAGCTCGCGATCACCGCCAAGGCGCTGCTGGCCGGCGTGGCGCGGACCGGCGTGCGGCTGCTGCTCGTCGGTGGCGCGGCGGGGCTGACCGTGCCCGAAGCCGGCGGGCTCCCCCTCGTCGAGACTCCCGATTTCCCGCCCGCGTTGCGGCCCATCGCGCTGGCCTGCAACGAGCAGCTCGAGGTCTGCCGCTCGGACACGGACGCCGACTGGACGTACCTGAGCCCGCCGGCGTTGCTGGAGCCGGGGGAGCGTACCGGCGTCTACCGGGTCGGTGGCGACGAGCTGCTCGTCGACGCGCACGGCAGGTCGGCGATCTCGATGGAGGATTTCGCGATCGCGCTGCTGGACGAGGCCGAGCTGCCCCGGCACCGCGGCAGCAGGTTCACGGTCGCCTACTGACCGACTCTGGCAGCATGATCGATACGTGGCCCCGCCAGCGACCGAGGAGACCGGCATGACCATCGCCCCCTACACCGTGACCGACCCCGTCGCCGAGCACGGCGAGGGACCCGTGTGGTCCAGCCGCTGGGGCGGGCTGCGATGGGTCGACATGCTGGCCGGCGACGTGCTCGCGCTCGACGCTCAAGGCGCGGTACGCCGCCGCCACGTGGGCGCGGTGGCCGCCGTCGTCCGGCCGCGGACGTCCGGCGGCTACCTCGTCGCGGCCGAGCGGGAGCTGCTGCTGTCCGACTCCGACGACCTGGACGCCCCGCTGCGCTCCCTGGGTGAGGCGTGGACCGACCCTTCGATCAGGATGAACGAGGGCGGCTGCGACCCCGACGGCCGCTTCTACATCGGCAGCATGGCTTACGACTCGGCCCCCGGGCGCGGCTCGTTCTACGTGACCGAGCCCGGGGGCACCCTGCGCGTGGTGCTGCCGGAGGTGACGATCTCCAACGGGTTCGACTTCAGCCCGGACGGCGCCCTGGCCTACTACGCCGACACCGAGACCGGGCGCGTGGACGTCCTGGACTACGACCCCGAGAACGGGCTCGGCGCGCGCCGCCCGTTCGCCGTCGTCGACCCCGCGCAAGGGGCTCCCGACGGGCTGACGGTCGACGCCGAGGGCGGGGTGTGGGTGGCGCTGTGGCAGGGCGGGGCCGTGCACAGATACGACGCCGGCGGCCGCCTCGACGCGGTCATCAGCCTGCCCGTACGCAAGGTCACCGCGGTGACCTTCGGCGGCGAGCACCTCGACCGGCTGTTCATCACCACCTCGGCACTGGACGTGGACCGGGCCGAGCAGCCGGAGGCAGGCGCCGTCTTCGCCGCCGACCCGGGCGTACGGGGCCGCCCGGTCCTGCCGACGACGCTCTGACGGATTGGTGGGGGCGACGCCCAGCCCGCGCCTGCGAACGGGAAGGGCCGCCCGCGGCGTCATCCGGCGCCACCACGGCCACCGGTGTGAACGTCGCCCATACCTTGGACAGCCCGGCCGCACCAGGCGGTTCCATGCTCTGGGGAAAAGGGTTCCATGCTCCGGGGAAAGGTACGGGACAGTGGTCACGTTGCTGATTCGCGCGAGATGTGCCTAAGATGCCGCAGCGCTTGATCGCCGCCATGCGGCCGGGCGCCTGATTCCCCGGCGGGCGGCTCCTGCTCCGCCGGACGTTCAGCGGATCTCCCTTACATCGCGGCCGCTGATTCAGCATCACGTGAACGCGTGCGCCCCGGCATGCCCTGGCGCACGCTTCCGCCATTTCCGGCGGCTTCTGATTGATTCGGCAGAGAGGACACACGCATGATCGGCATGCCCGGAAACGGCCCGGCCCCGCGCTCCGTCGGAGCGGACGGCCTGCCCAGGCAGTTCGCCCGCACGCGGCGGTTCAGCCTCGGCGATCCGTCCGCCTTCACCGTCTCGGCGGACGGCGCGTCGGTGGTGTTCCTGCGCAGCCGGGGCGGTGACGACCCCGTGGCCTGCCTGTGGGCGCTGGACCTGGACTCGGGGGCCGAGCGCCTGCTGGCCGACCCGGTGGACCTGCTCGGCGGGACGGCGACGGCCGGGATCTCCGCGTACGCCACCGACGACGCGGCCGGGGTGGCGGCGTTCGCGCTGGCGGGACGGCTGTGGGTGGTGGACGTCGCGAAGGGCGGCGTCCGCGAGTTGCCCGCGACCGGTGACGTGCGGGACCCGCGCCCGGACCCGGCGGGCCGCCGGATCGCGTACGTCAGCGGCGGAGCCCTGCGCGTGACCGAGATCGACGGCTCGGAGCAGCGCGTCATCGCCGAGCCGGACGGGCCGGAGGTCCGGTTCGGCGTCGCCGAGCACGCGGCGGCCGAGTCCATGGGGCGCACGCGCGGCCACTGGTGGTCCCCGGACGGCGACCGGCTGCTGGTGGCCAGGGTGGACGAGAGCGCCGTGGCGTTGTGGCACGTGGCCGACCCGTCGGACCCGGCCCGGCCGCCGCGCGCGGTCCGATACCCGGCGGCCGGCACCGCCAACGCCGAGGTCACCTTGTGGATCGCCGGACTGGACGGCACGCGTACCGAGGTGCGGTGGGACCGGGCGGCCTTCGAGTACGTGACCGCCGCGGGCTGGGACGCGCACGGCCCCTACCTGGCGGTGCAGAGCAGGGACCAGCGGACGGTGCGCGTGCTCGCCGCCGACCCGGACTCCGGGCGTAGCGGCCTGCTGGCCGAGCAGCGCGACGCGCACTGGGTGCAACTGGTCGGCGGCACGCCGGCGCGTACGGCGGCGGGCGCGCTCGTGGCGCACGCCGACGTGGACGGCACCCGGAGGCTCACCCTCGACGGCGTCCCGGTCACCCCGCCCGGGCTGCACCTGCGCGAGGTCCTCAGCGTGGCCGGCGACGACATCCTGTTCAGCGCCTCCACCGACCCGGCGGAGCGGCACCTGTGGCTCCAAGGCGCCGGAGACCGTCCCCGGCGGGTCAGCATCGAGCCGGGCGTGCACGCCGGCGTGTGGCGGGCCGGCACGCTGGTGCACGTCGCCCGCACCTCCACCCGACCCGGCGCCACCACCACAGCCGTGCGTTCCGGCCGGCCCGCCGTCACGATCACGTCGCTCGCCGAGCGGCCGGTGCTGACCCTGCGTGCCATCGCGCTCACCACCACCGACCGCGAACTCCGCAGCCACCTGCTGCTGCCCTCCTGGCACCGCCCGGGCGACCCCAAGCTGCCCGTCCTGGTGGACCCGTACGCGGGCCCGGCCCTGCAGCGGGTCACCGCCGACCAGGCGCCCATGACGTTCGTCTCCCAGTGGTTCGCCGAGCAGGGCTTCGCCGTACTGATCACCGACGGCCGCGGCACCCCGGGACGCGGCCCCGCCTGGGAGCGGGAGGTCCACGGCGACATCTTCGGCCCGCCCCTGGACGACCAGGTGGCGGCGCTGCACGCGGTCGCCGCCCGCCACCCCGATCTGGACCTGAGCCGAGTGGCCATCCGCGGCTGGTCCTTCTCCGGGACGCTCGCGGTCATGGCGGTGCTGCGCCGGCCCGACGTGTTCCACGCCGCGGTGGCCGGGGCGGGGACGAGCGACCAGCGTCTGTACGACACCCACTGGCGTGAACGTTTCCTCGGCCACCCCAACCGGCACCCGGACCGGTACGAGGCCTGCTCGACCCTGCCCGAAGCCCCGCGGCTGACCCGGCCGCTGCTGCTGATCCACGGCCTGGCCGACGACAACGTGTTCGCGGCCGGCACCCTGCGGCTGTCCGCCGCGCTGCTGGCGGCGGGCCGCCCGCACGAGGTGCTGCCGCTGTCCGGCACCGCGCACTCGCCGACGTCCGACCCCGACGTCTTCGAGGGCCTGCTCCTGCACCAGCTCGGCTTCCTGCGCTGGCACCTTCAGGCGTAGCCGGGCTACAGGATCACCGGCAGGGACTGCACCCGCCACGTGCCGGGGTCGGGGGTGCGCCGGGGCTCCTCGGCGAGCGCCAGATCGGGGAAGCGGCGCAGCAGGGCGCCGAGCGCGATCCCGGTCTGCACGCGGGCCAGGGACGCGCCGACGCAGAAGTGCGGCCCGTGCGCGAACCCGAGATGCGCCGACGGCTCGCGCCCGAGGTCGAGCCTGTCCGGGTCATCGAACACCCGCGGATCCCGGTTCGCGGCCGGGATCGCGGCCGTGACCGGCGCGCCCGTGGGCACGGGCACGCCACCGATCTCGATCTCCTCCGTGGTGAAGCGGGGAATGGTCAGCAGTTGCGGGCCGCACCAGCGGATCAGCTCCTCGACGGCGCGCGGCATGAGGCCGGGGTCGGCGCGCAGCGCCGCGAGCTGCCCGGGGTGGCCGAGCAGGGCCACGACCGAGTTGGCGATGAGGTTCGTCGGCGTCTGGCCGGACAGGACGAGCTGCCAGACCATGGTGATCAGCTCCGTGTCGGTGAGCCGGTCGCCGTCCTCCTCCTGGATGCGGGCCAGCTGGGAGATCAGGTCGGCGCCCGGCTCGGCCTTGCCCCTCGCCACCGCGGCCTTGGCGTCCTCGAGGATCCGCGGGATGGCCTGCGCGAAGGTGTCGCCGTGTCCGGCCTGGACGCCGACGCCGTACTCACGCCACCGGGGACGGGCGGCGGCCGGGATGCCGACCATCTCGCAGATCACCTCCATCGGCAGCGGACGCGCGAAGTGCGCCAGCAGATCCACCGTCCCGTCCGGGGCGGCGTGCCCGGGCAACTCGTCGAGCAGGCCCTCGACGACCCGCTCGATCCGCGGCCCGAACTCCGCCGCCTTGCGCGGCGTGAACGCCGGCGCCACCAGCTTGCGCAAGCGCGCGTGCTCGGCGCCGTTCATCTCCGACATGGTGCGCATGTACGGCAGGCAGCCGGCCGGCACGCCGGGCCGTTGATAGCTGCTCTCGTTGGTCTCCAGCCGCGGGTCGGCCAGCATCGCCCTGGCCTCCTCGTGCCGCAGCACGGCCCAGAACGTGTACCCGGGCGCCACGAGCCGCGCCACGGGCGACTCCGCTCCGGCGCGCGCGTACGCGGCGAAGGGGTCGCGCAGCATCTCCGCGCCGGTCAGGTCTATGTCAGGCACGCCGGCCATCGCCACTCCCAGATTTCGAATGATCCCAACATCTGAATGTTGACCGTATCTCGAATGCGGCGAGGACGGCAATCGAGGAGGACGGGAGGGCGACAGTGCCGGCTGGACCCGCACGGCGGCGTCCACCCGGAGGCCGCCCGCCTGGGGCGACCGGCGCGGCTGTGGCGAGTTCTGGTAGGAAGGACCCTCATGTCGGTCTTTTCGTCGTCCACCCCGATGCCTGACGTCGTGGCCAGGCTCCGCGCCGCCGGATGCGTGTTCGCCGAGGACGAGGCGGAGCTGATCGCCGCCACCGCGCGCACCCCCGGCGAGCTGGCCGCCATGGTGGAGCGGCGGATCTCCGGCCAGCCGCTGGAGCACGTGCTCGGCTGGGCCCGGTTCTGCGGGCTGCGGCTGTTCGTGGAGCCGGGGGTGTTCGTGCCGCGGCCCCGCACCGAATTCCTCATCCGCCAGGCCGTCGCGCTGGCCCGGGAGATCCCCGGGACCCCCGTAGTGCTCGACCTGTGCTGCGGCACGGGCGCGATGGGGGCGGCGCTCGCCGCCGGTCTGGAGCGCCCCGCCGAGCTGCACGCCGCCGACCTCGACCCCGCCGCCGTGCGCTGCGCCCGGCGCAACCTGCCCGGCGGGCACGTCTACGAGGGCGACCTGTACGAGCCCCTCCCTGCCACGTTGCGCGGCCGGGTCGACCTGCTGATCGCCAGCCCGCCCTACGTGCCGTCCGGGTCCGTCGGGCTGCTGCCGCCCGAGGCCCGCCTGTACGAGCCGCGCGTGGCCCTCGACGGCGGCGACGACGGGCTGGACGTGGTACGCCGGGTGATCGCGCAGGCGGCCCAATGGCTCGCCCCCGGCGGTCACCTCCTGGTCGAGACCAGCGCACGCCAGGCGGACCAGACCGTGCGCGCCGTCGAGCGGGCCGGCCTGGCGGCACGCGCGGCAGGCTCCGGCGAACTGGACGCCACCGCCGTCATCGGCACCCGCCCCGGCGAGGCCGGCCTGCCTGAGTAGCAAGGGCTACGGCTCATTCTCGACGGCACCGCCGTCACGCGGCATTCACAAAAATAATTTGTCCCGGTTGGCGAGCGAGTGCCGTCATTCGGGCGTCCTGCCTGCATGGACTTCCGTCTTCATTCGCGCTTTCATTTTCTCCGTCAGAGCAGTCGGCGGCACTTCCATTGTGGGGAGAAAATGGTTCGTAGGTGGAGAACATTGGCAATTGCCGTCGCATTCGCGATGGTGGCGGCGAATGTCGCGCCGCCGGCGGCCGCGGCCGGGCGGCGGGATCCGGTGCGGATCACCCGCTTCCTGGGGGAGCAGCGGCTGCCGCACCTGACCCGCTTCGACGGCACCGCCGTGGGCGGCCTGTCCGGGATCGACCGGGATCCGGCCACCGACACGTGGTACTTCATCTCCGACGACCGATGGCGCTACAACCCGGCCCGGTTCTACACCGGCCGCCTGGACATCGACCCGGTGTCAGGGGCGTTCACCGGGGTCCGGCTGACCGGCGTCACGACGCTCACCCGGGCCGACGGCACCCCCTACCCCGGTTACGGCAAGCCGGGGTCGGCCGACCCCGAGACGATCAGGTTCGACCGGCGCAGCGGCCGGCTGCTCTGGGGTGACGAAGGCGACCGGCCGGACGACAGGAACCCGGCCGTTCCGATCTCCCCGTCCGCCGTACGCGCGATGGACCCGCAGGGACGGCACCTGGGAGAGCTGCGGTTGCCGCGGAACCTGCGGCTGACCGACGGCGAGCGCGGTCCGCGCCGCAACTTCGGCTTCGAGGGGCTGGCCGTCACCGCCCGCACGATCACCGCCGTGACCGAGGGCCCGCGCCACGAGGACGGGCCGCTGCCCACGGTCGGGAGGGGTGCGCCGGCGCGGCTGACCGTGTGGAGTCGCCAGGGCCCGCTGCTGGGCCAGTTCGTCTACCCGCTCGACCCGCTGCCCGCCGCTCCCGTCCCGCCGGACGGCGAGGCCGACAGCGGGGTGTCGGAGATCCTCCCCCTCGGCGACTACCGCTACCTGGCGCTCGAACGTGCCTGGATCGAGGGCGTCAACTACCGGGTGCGGCTCTACGAGATCGACCTGCGTGGCGCCACGAACGTGCTGCACAGGCGTTCGCTGGAGCACGGCGGGCCCTACCTGGCGGTGGCCAAACGCCTCGTCCACGACCTGAGCTCGGTCAGCACGCCGGAACAGAACCTGGAGAGCATGGCCTGGGGGCCACGCCTGGCGAGCGGCGAGTGCACGCTGGTCCTCGGGTCGGACGACAACTTCAACCAGCACGAGGTGACGCAGTTCCTGGCGTTCGGCGCCACCGGCTGCCCCTGACGCCGGCGCTAGAGGCCGTGGATGCGGCGGCCGGTGATCTGCTGGCAGGCGATGCGGATGTACAGGTGCCGCTCGCCGCCCGCCCACGGCGTGACACCCGCGTCGGCCACCTGCGCCACCTCCTCCGGCGGCACGTGGTGGGCCGGGCCCTGCACCACGACGCTCCACCCCTCCCGGTTGATCTCGTCGATCAGGTCGACCTCGAACGCGATCTTGATGTCGACCCCTTCGAGCCCCGTGCGCAGGTCCCTGTCCATGACCCCGCCCACGGCGGTGCGGAAGACGATGGAGCCCTCGTACATCCGGTAGTTGACCGGCATCACGGTGGGCCCGTGCGAGCCGTTGAACGCCACGCGCCCGATCCCGCCCGGAGCGATCAGCCGCCGGCACTCCTCCTCGTCGAGGACCTCCAGTGTCGGGTTGGCCATGGCGGGACCGTGCCCAGGCGGCCGGTCCTTGCCTCCGCCGAGCAGCTCCTCCACGGTCGTCCGCAGGGCGTCGGCCAGGCGGTAGAGCGCGCCGGTGTCCGGCATGTCGGGGTTCTCCTCCAGGTATTTCAGATAGCCCGCCGACATGTCGGCGTGCTCGGCGACCTCCTCGCGGGTCAGGCCGAGCCGCGCGCGGTGATGGATGATGCGACGCCCGAGATCCCCCGTCCCAGTCATGATCGCTTCCCCTCCCGTGTAGAACCGGCAGGGCAGCCCGTTGACGCGTGCCTGCCGGTGATCGGCGTCGATGAAGAGCTGCCGGCCGCGGAAGCGGATCGGCATGGACAGCACGCCGAGCCCGCCGGGCAGCATCGGATCCAGCCGCAGCCCGTCGCGCCGCAGCTCCAAGCCCAGATAGCAGCGCTGCAAGAGGTCGAGCGTGCCGCCCATGGCGCCCAGGTGGATGCCTTCCGCGGTGGTGCCGCCCTGGACGTCCATGATGTCGCTGTGGAGCGCTTCGGTGAAGAACCGCCAGGACTGCGCCCGGTTGGCGCGGGCCAGCACCCAGGCGTGCACGACCGCGCTGAGCGTCGAGCCGTGGCTGGTGCGCTCCAGGTAGTACGAGACCGTGCGGGGGATCAGGTCCGGTTCGACGGGGTAGCCGAGCCGCTGCAGGATGCCGATCAGCTCCGCGCCGGTCAGCAGGTAGCACAGCATGAGCGTGTCGGCCTGCTTGGACGCCTTGTAGCGGTTGACGTCGTCGCCGTCGGCCTCCAGGGCACGATCCAGGCGGCGCACGCCGCGGTAGCGGTGCCAGTCGAGCTCTTCCAGGTCGGCGTACCCGCTGAACTGGCTGATGACGCCGTCGTGGAAGTCGACCCGCAGGCGGCGGCCGATCTCGTCCCAGCGGTCCCGCTCGGCCGGGTCCGGCGCCAGGTCGGGCGCCAGGTGGGCGGTCTCGCCGGCGCGCATCAGCAACCAGGACGTCATGACGTTGGTGTAGGCGTTGTTGTCCACGCCGGGGACGGTGGCGCCCGGATAGCGGTCGTGGTATTCGTCGGGGCCCATGACGCCGCGGATCTCGTACCGGTCGCCGTGCCGCACCGCCATCGAGGCGAAGCACCGGGCGATGTCGAGCAGCAGCTCGGCGCACCACGGCGGCATGGAGCCGGTGGCCAGGTAGTGGTGCCAGACGTTGTAGGCGATGGCCAGGCCGACGTGCCGCTGCAGGTGGGAGTGATCGGGCAGCCAGCGGCCCGATTGGGGGTTGAGGTGCAGGACCTGGGTCTCCTCGCGGCCGTCGCTGCCGCTCTGCCAGGGGAACAGCGCGCCGTCGTACCCGGCCGCCCGGGCCGCGTCCCTGGCTTCCGGCAGCCGCCGCCACCGGTAACGCAGCAGGCCGAGCGAGATCTCCGGGAAGCGCAGGCTCAGCCAGGGCTGGACGAACAGCTCGTCCCAGAACACGTGGCCGCGGTACGCCTCGCCGTGCAGGCCGCGGGCCGGCACTCCGGCGTCGAGGTCCGCGGTGTGCGGGGAGAGCGTCTGGAGCAGGTGGAAGACCTGCAGGTGGATGATCGGCGCCAGCTCCGGATCGCCCACGTCGAGCCGGGCGCACTGCCACAGCCGCTCCCAGGCGGCCTCGTGCCGGGCCAGCAGCTCGTCGAACGGCGGTGCGCGGCGTACGTGACGCAACGCCGCCGAGCGGGCGTCGTGGCTGGCGTGGTCGCGTGACGTGGTCAGCGCCACGGTCTTCGTGAGCGTGGTCGGTCGGCCGCGGGCGAGCTCGAGCACGTGCTCGGAGGTGATGCGGCAGGCCTCCCGCTGGACGGAGCCCAGCCTCTGGGGAGCGTCGATCCGGCCGGCCAGGGCGACGGTGATGCGCGAGCAGCGGGTGACGGCGGTCAGCCAGGTGATGTCGTCCTGGGTTCCGGAGTCCTGGCAGGTCAGGTGGTCGCCGCGCAGAGCCCGGTAACGCGCCACGCCGTCGTTCGACACCCGCCCGTCGAGCAGGGACCGCACGCGCAGCTGCCCCGACCAGTTCTCGGCCGTGAACGTGGTCTCCATCGCCGCCAGGTAGGGGTCGGCCATCGACACCAGCCGTCGCTGGCGTACCGCCGTGTCCCTGCCCGCGTGATCGCGCCAGCGCAGTGCCCGCGTCAGCACTCCGTGTCGCAGGTCCAGCTCGTGGCGGTAGGCCAGGAGCTCGGCCTGGTCGGGCGTGAACCAGCCGGTGCCCGGCGTGGCGAACGTCAGCGGCAGCCAGTCGGGCATATTGACGATGTCCTCGTTCGTCACGGTACGGTCGGCCACGACGGAGTCGAGCCGGTTGTAACAGCCGGCCACGTACGTGCCGGGCGTGCGCGTCTGGCCGTCCGGCGTGGCGCCGCGTGTGGCGAACCTGCCGTTGCCCAGCGTGCACAGAGCCTCGCGCAACCCCTCGCCGGCGGGATCGAAGCCTTCGTAGGCCAGCGTCCAGGCGCTCATGGTCGCCCCACGGGCACGCGCCCTGCCACGTCCGCGTCGGCCAGGTCGGCGACGACGGCGTCCGCCCCGGCGGCCCGCATCGCCTCCGCCCGTGACCCGCTCCGGTCCACCGCGACGATCAGCCCGAAGCCGCCCCGGCGGCCGGCCTCCACGCCGGGCAGCGCGTCCTCCACGATCGCCACCTCCGCCGGGGGCGACTCCAGGCGGCGCGCCGCTTCCAGGAACAGCGCCGGATCCGGCTTGCCCGGCAGGCTCAGCTCCGCGGCGTCGGCGCCGTCGACCAGCACGTCGAACAGGTGCAGCAGACCCGCCGACGACACCACCGCGCGGCAGTGCCTGCTGGCCGAGACCACCGCCGTGCGGCAGCCGCGCCGCCGTAGCTCGTGCAGCAACGCCACGGTGGACGGGTACGCCGCGACGCCGTGCTCCTCGATCGCCTTCACGAACAACGCGTCCTTGGCGCGCCCCAGCCCGTGCACGGTCGCCGCACCCGGCTCGTCGCCCGGTCCGCCTTCGGGCAGCGAGATGCCCCGGGAGGCCAGGAACGTCCGCACCCCGTCCAGCCGTGGCCGCCCGTCCACGTGCGCCAGGTAGTCGGCGCGCACGTCGAACGGCGCCGCGCCGCGGCCCCGCAGGAAGCCGTCGAACACGTGCTTCCACGCCGCCGCGTGCACCCGGGCCGTGTCGGTGACGACGCCATCGGTGTCGAAGACGACCGCGCGGAGCCTGCTCAGGTCAAAGGTGGCCATGCCTGGACGCTACCCGCGTAAACGCCCCCCAGCCCTGGCCACCGAACCCGTCTGCCCCGACTATGCGACCGATCGGTCGTTCATATAGTCTTGGCGCATGACAGAAGACGGCCGGCGGCTGCGTGGACTGCGCAGCCGGGAGGCGATTCTCCAGCGGGCGGTCGGGCTGGCGTCCGTCGAAGGGCTGGACGGGCTCTCTCTGGGGCGGCTGGCGGCGGCCGCAGGGGTCAGCAAGTCCGGGTTCTTCGCGCACTGGCGCGACAAGGAGCAACTCCAGCTGGACGCCGTGGAATGGGCCACCCGCCAGTGGATCGAGCAGGTGGTCGAGCCCGCCCTGCGCGCCCCTGCGGGCGTACGGCGGCTGTTCGCGCTGCACGAGGCGCGGCTGAAGTTCTACGGCGACCGGGTGCTGCCCGGCGGATGCTTCTTCTTCGCCGTGCAGGCCGAGTTCGACGACCGGCCCGGAGCGGTGCGGGACCGGGTCGCGCGGGCCATGCGCGAGTGGCACGAGCTCATCCGCCGGCTCGTGGCGGAGGCCGTGACGATGGGAGAGCTGGCCGGGGACGTGGACCCGGCGCAACTCGCCTACGAGATCGACGCGCTGGGGGAGATGGTCATCATCCATTCCCGGCTCCTCGACGGGGCCGACGTCCTCGTCCGGGCGCGGCGTGCCGTGTTGCAGCGGCTGCGGGCCCTTTGTCCAGACCCAGCACTACTTCCGGAGGTTTGACATGGTCGACGGCGGCGTTCTCGAGCCGGTGCAGGTCTATTTCGACGACCTCGACGCGATGGGCCTGCTGCACAACTCGCGCTATGCCTTGCTCGTCGAGCGGGCGATCGGCGCGTACTGGAACCGGCTCGGCTGGTCGGCCGATCCCGCGCGGTCGGCGTTCAAGGACGTCTTCCTGGCGGTGCGGGAGTTCAAGGTCACCTACAACGTGCCTGTTGCCGGGGCCGGCGAGCTGCTGGTGCATTTCTGGATCGAGCGCCTGGGGCGTACCAGCGGGGTGTACGGCTTCCGCGTGGTGTCCGCGGATCAGGCTGTGGTGCATGCCGAGGGCTACCGCGTCAATGTCAACCTGGATCCCGCCACGTTCCGGCCGGCGCCGTTCAGCGACGAGCTCCGCACCGCCGCCGAGCCTTTGCTGCTCACGGCGGCGGCTTCGCTCAGCGGGGCCTGACGAGGAGCGCGGGGACGAGCTCGCCGGCCACCGCGAGCACCGCGGCGATCAGATAGGGCAGGCTGATCAGCTCGGCGGCGCCGGCGCAGGTGTGCGGCGCGGACGAGGCGAGCTGGGCGACCGGTTCGAACAGCGCCGGGACGAGCAGGAGCAGGCCCGCGGCCGGCGCGGCCCGCCGGCCGGTGAGCACCGCCCCGGCCGCGGCCACAGCGACCCAGACCCCGACGGCTTCGGCGGTGAAGAGATGGAGATGGGCGAGCGCCAAGGTGTCTTTCAACTCGGCCATGCACCCGACGTCCTCGCCGGAGGACACCGGCAGGGTGGCGAGGATGCCGCGGACGAAGGTGATGACCAGGACGGCGGTCCAGGCGGCCGCCGTCACACGGTGCGGCGGGCGGTGCGGCTGCTCCCGGCGGGCCAGGAGGCAGGCGATCAGCACGACCGCCGGGCAGAGCGCGAAGAGCCACTCGGCCCGCATCGGGCCGCACGGGGTCGTGTAGGGGACGGCGAGGGTCAACGCGGAGAGCAGCAACGCGGTGGCCGCGGCCGCCGCCCCCAGCACCGGGAACCGGCGTGGCCACCACAGTGCGAGCAACGCCAGCGCCACGGGCAGGAGATCCATGGCCCACCCGGCGCTCCGCCAGACCACCGTCTCCAGGGTGCTGGGCTCCGGCACCTTGTAGGCGAACCAGCCGCAGCTTTCGCCGGGGATGACCGCCGATAAGAGCGCCGGCGTCACGGCCGCCAGCATGGCCAGGAGACGGAACATCGGCGGTCCTTCGGCTCGGGAAGTGATCATGTGGCCCGGGCGAGGCTACCCCATCCGGACCGGTGTGTCAGTCCCGGGAACGCGGCACCGCCGAGGAAGTCAGGAGGCCGGGTCGCGGCCGTCGTCCGTGCCGAAACCCTCCAAGGTCTCCCGTTCCTCCAGGCTGCGCAGCTCCTGGAAGACGGTGATGTGCAGACCGGCGGGGGCGTCCAGGCGGGCGTTGAGCGACTCCCACGGGGTGA
Organism: Nonomuraea polychroma; assembly: GCF_004011505.1. Taxonomy (NCBI): domain Bacteria; kingdom Bacillati; phylum Actinomycetota; class Actinomycetes; order Streptosporangiales; family Streptosporangiaceae; genus Nonomuraea; species Nonomuraea polychroma. Next base: position 4,600,392 of record NZ_SAUN01000001.1, on the reverse strand, counting down.
CCGTGGGCGGCGCCACCTCGGTCGCGCCCGCCGAGACCAGCCGCCCGGTGGTGTCGCGGGCGTCGTCCACCTCGAACGCGACCCGGATCTTCGGCGCCACCTGCCGCCCCACCTCAACCTCGTCGATCATCTTCTTCTGCGCCGGATTCGCGATCTCCAGCGTGGCCCGCCCGGCGTCCAGGATCGCCACCCGGGCTCCGTCCCCGCTCGAGAACGCGGCCTGCTCAGGAAGCCCCAGCACGTCGCGGTAGAAGGCCAGCGCGGCCTCGTAGTCCTCCGCCTCGACCACCAGGCGCAGCTGGCGGACCGGGCGGGGGCCGTTCTGGGGCTCGGCGTGCGTGCTCATGGGAAATCTCCTCCATTAACTCAGGGCCTTTGTTTCCTTGCATCAACCCGGTCGCCCGGCGCGTTCATTCCTGTCCCACCCGTGAGGACCTTTTGCTCATTTTGAAAACGCTCCGGGAACCGGCGCCCGGCAGGAAACGTCATTTTCACCAAACGGGGTTTTCCAGCATTTTCCTGTCAGGGGGACGCCCATGAACGTGGTTTTCTTCGCGGTCGCCATCGCTCTGTTCGCGCTCGTCGCGATCACCGCGATCAAAGGCCTGCTGGCGCTGTCGCGCGCCCGCTCCATCACGGCTTCGGCCACGAGCCATCGGCTCGACGTCTACGAGGCGGCGTACCTGGCGGGCGGGCCGCGCCGGGTCGTCAACACGGCGCTGGTCTCTCTCGTCTCGCAGGGCGGGGTGCGGGTGTCGAGCGAGGGCGTCGTCACGCCGGTGCAGGGCTTCCGCCCGGACAAGCAGCAGCCGGTCGAGCGGGCGGTGTTCAAGCTCGTCAGGTCGGCGCCGGGCGGGCGTACGACGGCGCAGATCCGGCACAGCACGGTCGACGACCACGCGATGCGGCGGCTGACCACACCGCTGTGGCAGGACGGGCTCCTGATGTCGCCGGCCGAGCGGTCGCGGTCGCGGCGGCGGACCAGCCGGCTCTTCCTCTTCGCCGTGCTGGCCGCGGCGGTGGCTGTGGCAGGGCTGGTCCTGCGGGCGCCGGCCGACGTGATCGTGACCGCTGCCGCTGCGGCGGTCGTGGGCTTGGCCTGCTGCTTCTGGCTGCGCCGCGCCATGGCGAACCCGGTGACGAGGGCGGGCAAGGCCGCGCTGGAGCAGGCGGGGGCGCCTGATCTGGCGGAGGGGTCGTGGCCGCCCCCGGACGACGTCCGGGTGGTGGCGCTGCACGGGCTGACCAAGCTGCCCGACCGGCAGCTGGCCGACACGCTGCGGCGCGACACCCGGGTCAGGACCGGCCGGACCGCCACGTGCTGCGCGCCCGGCCACTGCGGGTCGTACCGCAGCTCGTACGTCGTCCACAGCAGTGGCGGCTCGCACGGAGGCGGCTGCGGTGGCGGATGGTCGGAGGGCGGGTTCTTCGACGGCCTCCTCGACTTCGGCGGCGGCTCCAGCGGCTACGGCGGCAGCACCTTCGGGGGCGGGGGCTACGGGGGCGGCACCTTCGGGGGCGGCGGGGACGGGGGCGGCGGAGGTGGTGGCGGCTGCGGGGGCGGCGGTTGCGGGGGCGGCGGCTCGTGAGAGCCGCCACCACCGTCGTCTCCTGACGCTCGCCATGGACGGCGGCCGGTCCAGGCCGGTCGCCGTCACCCCCGCCCGTACCGGTCCTCGGCGCGCCAGAAGTACCAGAAGCCGGCGATGAGCGTGACCACCGCCCAGCACAGGCATGACACCCACACCATCGGCGGGGGCGTGTGGCTGCCGATGAGCAGGTCGCGCATCCACTCGATGTAGGAGGCGGCCGGGTTGAGGTACATGGCGGCGGCCACCCACTCGGGCAACCCGGCGCTGTTGACGACCTTGTCGTGGATGGCGAAGAAGACGCCGGACGCGTACAGCCAGGTGCGCATGATGAACGGCAGGAGCTGGTTGAGGTCGCGCATCGACGCCCCCAGCCTGGCCAGGATGAGGCCCGCCCCGATGTTGAACATCGTCTGCAGCACCAGGACCACCGGGATCATGAGCCACAACCAGGTGGGGAGCTCCCCGGTGATCACCACGATGACGAGCAGCACGCCCATGGAGATGACCAGCTGCTGCAGCTCCTGGATCGTGTACGCCAGCGGCAGCGAGGCCCGCGGGAAGTGCAGCGCACGGATCAGCGACAGGTTGCCGGAGATCGACTTGGCCCCCGCGGTGACCGTCCGCTGCGTGTACGTGAAGACGAACATGCCCGTCAGCAGGAAGGCGGGATAGTTGGGGATGTTCTTGCTGCCGCCCAGGATGAGGCCGAACATCACGTAGTAGATCGCCGCGTTCAGCAGCGGGGTGATGACCTGCCACAGCTGGCCCAGGGCCGAGCCGGAGTATTTCGAGACGTTGCGCGAGGTCGCGTACGTCAGCACGAAATGCCGCCGTTCCCACAGCTGGCGCACGTAGACGGGGAAGCGCGGGCGCGCGATGGCGGGGCGCAGCCCGTACTTCTGGGCGAGCTCGGCCAGCGACCCGCTGTCCTGTGAAGTGTTTTCCAGTTGGCTGCTCATGGGCACCTCGATGCTCGGTGGGTCGTCAGCAGTCCGATCATCCCCTGCCACCCCTGGTGTCGGTCCGGATTTCAGCGGGAGCGTCGTGGACGTGCACACGGTCCTCGCGGTCGCGCCAGGCCTTCAGGCCGCCAGGTGCGGCCGCAACGTGTCGTCGAGCGCGTCGCGCGCGTCGCCGTCGCGAGCGGGCCGTCGCCGTCAACGCCCACAGGATCAGCACGCCGTTGCCCGTCCGGTGTCGGCCTACTGCGCCATGGTCACGCCCGTCACCGCGAAACGTTCCACGTCGGCGACGTGTCCGCCGGTGGAGGCCACGATGGTCAGCGTCCGGCCCGGCGCCGGGGTGAAGGAGACCCTGGCGGACCAGGGCGTGTTCTCGCCGCCCGCGGGCAGGCAGCACTCCTCACCCACGACGGACTTCCCGCGTACCTGGATCCTGATGCTCTCGTCCACGCCCGTGATGCGGCCCCCCACGGTCAGCGGCGAGCCGACAGCGGCGCCGTACTTGGGCGTGGTCAGCGTGAGCGAGGTGTCGTCGGTGCCGACCACCTCCCACGGCGCGTCCCGGCCGGAGCCGTACCTGACCAGGTGGACGATCGCGGCGACCAGCGGCCGCGGGCCCTCCTCGGCGCGGAAGCCGACATGCACGCGCGCGTGCCGCCCCTCCGTCACGGTCTTCACGGCCCGGTCGATCTCTTTGAAGCCGAGGTGGTCGCGGCTGAACGCGATGGCGGTACGGGCCGGATCGAGATGCCAGGCGCCGCGGCCGTCCGCGCGGTGGGCACGCTGCCACTCCTGCGCCTCGGCCAGTGTGGCGAACGGCCACAACGGCTGGTAGTAGCCGGCGACCAGCCGCTCCTCGCCGCCAGGCGTCGGCGGCGAAGCCGGTGACCTGGTCGCGCCGGGTGACGGCGAGGTGGCCGGCAGCGTGGGCGGCGGGGCGGTCGGCGGCGGGGAGGCCGTCGCGGCAGGAGTCTCGCGTGGTGACTCACCGCCGCAGCCCGTGAGGGCCAGCCCGAACGCGATCAGCAACGGCAGCGCATGCTCCATGCGTGGTCTCATACGGACCTCCTGGGGGTAGCGGATCGCGTCCTGCTGACATTAAGACGTACCCGAGACCGGAGGCGGACCATCGCGGAAGTCGCTCGCCCACGGGTGGACGATGGGCATGCGGCCGGAGCCGGAGCCTGGCGATGAGAGCTTGACCTGGAGCCGGCTCCAGCTCCTACGCTGCCGCGCTGTGTTGGTGTTCTCTACACCATCGACAACCGGGGACGGCCGCAATCGACAGGCTCCAGGGAAATCTTCAGGTCAGGAGCTCAGGAGCTCAGGTGGCCGCCGGGCGGGCCCTGACGTGCATACGCTCGCCCTGCGGTCCGAACAACCCCAGGACTTCGGCGGGCTCGTCGTCGGGGTTGGCGAAGGCATGCGGGACGCGCGTGTCGAACTCCGCCGCCTCGCCAGGCGTCAGGATCACGTCGTGCGTCCCGAGCAGCAGCCGCAGCCGCCCCGACAGGACGTACAGCCACTCGTAGCCCTCGTGGACCTTCTGCTCCAGATCGCACCCGGGCCAGTGCGGCGGATAGATCTGCTTGTACGCCTGCACCCCGCCGGGCCGGCGGCTCAGCGGGATGAACGTCGTGCCGTGGCGCTTGAACGGCCGCATGTGCACGCGCGGGTCGCCGGTCACCGGCACGTCGATCAGCTCGTCCAGCTGGACCTGGTGCGCGCGGGCCAGCAGGAGCAGCAGCTCCAGGGTCGGCTTGCGCTGCCCGGCCTCCAGGCGCGACAGCGTGCTGACGGAGATGCCGGTGCTCTTGGACAGCTGCGCGAGCGTCGCCCCACGTTCCTGGCGCAGCGCCCGCAGCCGCGGCCCCACCGATTGGAGCGTCGTCTCGAGGTCCATGCGGCTACTTTGCCATTACGGCAACGATATTTGTCAAATGTGCATGGGATGGCGGACAGTGGCGCATCGGACGGATCGAGAGGAGTCTCGCTGTGAATGCGAAGTACGACGTGGTGGTCGTGGGCGGCGGGGCCGCCGGGCTGAGCGGGGCGCTCACGCTGGGCCGGGCGCGCCGCAAGGTGCTGGTGATAGACGCGGGCGAGCCGCGCAACGCCCCGGCGGCGGGCGTGCACACCTACCTGACGCGCGAGGGCATGCCGCCGCGCGAGCTGCTGGCCGCCGGCCGCGAGGAGGTCATCGGGTACGGCGGCGAGATCGTGACGGGCGCCGCCGTCGCCGCGGAGCGCGTCGAGGACGGCTTCCGGGTGGTGCTGGACGACGGGTCGGCGGTCGTGGCGGACCGGCTGCTGCTGGCCACCGGCCTGGTCGACGAGCTGCCCGACGTGCCGGGGCTGGCCGAGCGGTTCGGGCGCGACGTGCTGCACTGCCCGTACTGCCACGGCTGGGAAGTACGCGACCAGGCCATCGGCGTGCTGGCCACCGGGCCGCTGGCCATGCACCAGGCGCTGCTGTGGAGCCAGTGGAGCGACGACGTGACCCTGTTCCTGCACACCGGGCCCGAGCCCGACGCGGACCAGCGCGAGCAACTGGCCGCCAGAGGCGTCACCGTGGTCGAGGGGCAGGTGGCCGAGCTGGAGGTGAGGGAGGACCGGCTCGCCGGCGTGCGGCTGGCCGACGGCACGGTGGTGGCCTGCCAGGCGCTCGCCGTCGCCACCCGCCTGACCGCCCGCACCGGCCTGCTCGCCGGGCTGGGGCTGAAGACCGAGGACCAGGAGATGGCCGGGCACGTGATCGGCACCCGCATCCCGGCCGACGCGACGGGCGCCACGAACGTGCCCGGAGTGTGGGTGGTGGGCAACGCGGCCAACGTGACCGACCAGGTCATCGTCGCGGCCGCGAGCGCCGTGCGGGTGGCGGCGGCCATCAACATGGATCTGATCATGGAGGAGACCCGCCGCGCCGTCACCGCCCGCCGCACCAGCACTGGGCACGCCGGCGGTCCGCACCGGCAGGCGGAGTCGCACGGCGGGACGGGATGGCACGAGGTCTCCCTCCCTCCTGAGGAGTTCTGGGACGCCTTCTATGGCGAGAAGTCACAGGTCTGGAGCGGCAACCCCAACGTCGCCCTCGTCCGCGAGGCCGCCGACCTCGCCCCCGGGCGGGCGCTCGACCTGGGCTGCGGCGAGGGCGCCGACGCGATCTGGCTCGCCCGCCGTGGCTGGCAGGTCACCGCCGCGGACATCTCCCGCGTGGCGCTGGATCGCGCCGCCGAGCACGCCAGGGCCGCGGAGGTCGCCGACCGCATCGACTGGCAGCGCCATGACCTGGACGCGTCCTTCCCGGAGGGCTCCTACGACCTCGTCTCCGCCTGCTACCTGCACGCTCCTACGGACCTGCCGCGCGAGAAGATCCTGCGCGCGGCGGCCGCGGCCGTCGCGCCCGGCGGGGTGCTGCTCGTCGTGGGTCACGCCGGCTGGCCGTCCTGGGAGCACAACCCTCCCGAGGGCGTGCACTTCCCGTCTCCGCAGGAGGTCCTCGACTCGCTGGAGCCGGCGGCGGGGGAGTGGGAGGTGCTCCGGAGCGAGGAGTTCGAGCGCACTCAGAACACCCCCGACGGCGAGCCGGGCGCCCGGAAGGACAACGTGCTCAAGCTCCGCAGGCTCGTCTGAGCGGCCCACCGATCAGCGCGGGTGTCCCCGGGTCCTGGGGACACCCGCCTTATGCGGAGGCTCCCGGGAGTGCGCGGTAGGCGGTGCCCTTGCCGCCGAGCCGCGTCGGCGGCGCACCCGCCGGGACGAAGGCGGACTGTCCCGGCCGCAGCGTCAAGGCGTCGCCGAGCAGCGCCTCGCCCTCGATGCACAGGACGATCTGCGGCAGGCCGCCCGGCAGTTCGTGCGTGCTCTCCCCGTCCAGGTCGTGGCGGCTGAGGGCGAACTCGGGCGCGGGCGGCCGATAGTGGTGTGCCCCGCGCTCCCCGGGCTCCGGCCGGACCAGGAACGGCTCGCCCGGCGTGAAGTCCACGACGCGCATCAGCTCGGGCACGTCCACGTGCTTGGTGGTGAGCCCGCAGCGCAGCACGTTGTCGGAGTTGGCCATGATCTCCACGCCGACGCCGCCGAGATAGGCGTGCGGCACCCCCGCGCCGAGGTAGAGGGCCTCGCCGGGGCGCAGGCTCACGTGATGGAGCAGCAGCGCCGCGACCACGCCCCGGTCGCCGGGGCAGGCGCGGGCGATGCCGGCGTAGACCGCGAGCTCGGCGTCGTCCGCGTCGAGCAGGGCCGCCTCGACCTCCGCGCGCAGCGGCCGGGAGGCGTCGTCGAGCATCTCGGCGAACACTCCGCGCAGCGCGTCCTCCGACGGTGCCGTCCTGAGCGTGTCGATCCAGGGCCGCAGCCCCGGCAGGCAGAGCCGGTCGAGGAGATCGGCGGTGGCCGCGGGTGAGCGGAAGCCGCACAACCCGTGGAACGGGGTGACCGCGCAGACCATCTCGGGTTTGTGCGAGGCGTCCTTGTACGTGCGGGCGAAGTCGTCGAGCGGGACGCCCCGCGCCGTCTCGTCGGCGAACCCGGCCCGCGCCTGCTCGGTGGTCGGGTGGACCTGCAGCGACAGCGGCCGCGCAACAGCCAGGACCTTGAGCAGGTAAGGCAGGACGGGGCCGAAGCGGGAGGCGGCCGGCTCGCCGAGCGTGCCCGCGGGGTCGGCCGCGATGAGCTCCCCGAGCGGGACGCCGCCGACGGTGGAGGGGGCGCCCGGGTGGGCGCCCATCCAGAGCTCGGCCTGCGGCTCCCCGGTGGGCTCGGTTCCGAACAGTTCCGGCAGGGCGGTCACCGAGCCCCAGTCGTAGGGGCGGATGGTGGTGGCCAGGCGCATTGGGGCGTGCACGGGCGTAAGGCTATCGCAGGCCTACGCTGTCGCCCGGCCCGGTACGCCACCCCTTCGGACCGGTGCCACGACCGAGCGCGTGAGCTAGCGGGCGCGCGGGCCCAGAATGACGGGCATGCTGCGGGTGCTGTTGCCCAGCAGCGTGTCCAGCGGGCACAACTCCTCGGGCCGCGCCGCCGCCCTGATGTCGGGGAACGCCGCGAACAGCGCCTGCAGCGCCACCTCCGCCTCGGCCCTGGCCAGAGGCGCGCCGAGGCAGAAGTGCGGCCCGTGACCGAACGCCAGGTGGGCGGCCGGTGGCCGGGCGATGTCGAATCGGCCGGCGTCCGGACCGTACTGGTCCGGGTCGCGCCCGGCCGAGGCGAAGCAGGCCAGCACCGCCTCCCCGGCCCGCAGGTGCACGCCGTCGATCTCGACGTCGCGCGTGGCGTACCGGAACGGGAAATAGGCGATCGGCGAGTCCCAGCGCAGCGTCTCCTCCACGGCCGCGCTGAACGGACATCGGCCCGAGCGCAGCAGATCGAGCTGCCCCGGCTCGTTGAGCAGGGCGCCGATGGCGTTGGTGATGAGGTTGACGGTGGTGACGTGCCCGGCGATGAACAGCAGGTCGATGGTGGCGAACAACTCCGACTCCGACAGCCGGCCGCCGTCCTCCTCCCGCAGCGCGATCAAGTCGCTGATCAGGTCCTCGCCGGGCGTGCGGCGGCGCTCCTCGATGATCTGATGGAGCAGCCCGTGCAGGTCCCCGCGGACCTGCGGGCTGTCCTCGAGGTCGCTGCTGACCTGCGCGACCGCGTCGGTGAGCTCGTGCAGCCTGTCCTGGTGCGCGCGCGGGATGCCGATCATCTCGGAGATCACCTCGCGCGGCAGCGGGTAGGCGAAGTGCCGCCGCAGGTCCACCGGCTCGTCCGGGGGCAGCTCCGCGAGCCGGTCGATCAGCTCGGCGGTGATCGCGGCGATCTTGGGTCGCAGTTGCGCGATGCGGCGCGGGCTGAACCCGGCGGCCAGCGGGCCGCGGAGCCGCCGGTGGTCCTCGCCGTCGGCGTTCAGCATGGAGATGTCCGTGACGATGCGGGCGATCGCGGTCCCGGGCGGGGCGCTGTCGCGTTCCGCCGGGTCCCAATAGCGGATGTCCCTGGTCATGTCCGGATGGGTCAGCACGGTCAGCAGGGTCGCGTACCGGGTGGCGGCCCAGGCGTCCACGCCTTCCGCCGTCACGGGCACGAGCGGCCCCGCCTGGCGCAGCCGCTCGTTGTCGGCGTGCAGGTCCCGGGTCGCCGGGTCGATGATGAAGCGGATCAGCTCGGTCATGGGTCATCCCGTCCGTTGCCGGCCGACCGCCAGCTTGGCCACGTCGATACCGGGGTCCTGGTCGAGGTAGAGGTCGCGGACCAGCTCGCCGGCGGCCGGCGCGTTGCACAGGCCGTGGCCGGAGAACCCGGTGGCGTACAGGAACGCCGGGGGTCCCGGCTGGTGTCCGATGAAGGCCGTCTTGTCGGGGCTGGCGTCCCGCAGGCCGGTGACGGCCGTGTGCAGGGCCAGGCCGGCCAGGCTCGGGTACGTCACCGCGAGCTGGGCGGCCACGCCGCGCCGCCAGGCCTCCCTGTCGGGGCCCGGGTAGCCCATGCCGATGAGCAGCCGGTCGCCGCGCACCCGTATCAGCAGGCCGCTGGCGGCGTGCAGGGTGACCGGGAGGTCCGGCGTGCCGGGCGGCAGCGGGTCGGTGACCAGCAGCTCCTGCTCGGTCGGCTCCATCAGCGGCAGGTCCACGCCCGCGCAGCGCAGGAGCGAGGCCGACCACGCGCCGGCGGCGCACACGATCGCGTCGGCGGTGATCTCGCCGTCGGCCGTGAAGACGCGGCCCGCCTGCGTGTCGAGGCCGGTGACCGGGCAGCGGGTGCACAACGTGGCGCCCGCCCGCTCGGCCGCGGCGGCGTAGGCGTTGACGATGGCGGCGGTGTCGGAGACGTAGGCCTGCGGCGAGTAGGCGGCGGCCAGCAGCGGCAGGTCGCCGATGAGCGGATTGCGCTCCTTGGCCTCCTCCACGCTGATCAGGCCCACGTCCACCCCGGCGTCCAGCTGCGCGGGCAGGTCGGCCTCGAAGGCGGTCACCTGCTCGGGCTCGCTGAACAACACCAGGTAGCCGACCTGCCGCAGCGGCAGGTCGGCCCCCGGCCTGGCCGGGAAGGCGCGGTAGGCCTCGAGGCTGCGCACGGCCAGCGCCGAGCTGAGGGCGTTGCCGGCGAAGTAGGAGCGGACCACGTCGGCGGTGGCGCGCGAGGCGCCGGAGCCGAGCGCTCCGCGTTCCAGCAGCATGGTCTCGACCCCGGCCTCCGCCAGGTGGTAGGCGATCGACAGCCCGATCACGCCGCCGCCGATCACCGCCACACGCGTATCACTCATGCGCCCTCCTTCGCCGGTCGCATGAGCGATGGATCAGCTGTGTTGATGGGTCGCTCGCTCATGCCGTCGCCTCCAGGCGCCGCAGGGTGTCGCCGGCCTGCCACGGGAACAGGTGCAGGTTCCAGCCGCCCAGGCAGTTGCAGTAGAGCGCCATGTGGGCCATGGCCGAGATGAAGTCGGTGTGGCTGTTGAGCCGCTCCAGGCCGTCCATGAGCCGCCTGGTGAAGCCCCACAGCGTGTCCAGGCCGCAGTAGCCGAGGAACTCCGCCGGAGTGTGGGCGAGCTGACGGGTCATCTGGCGCAGCCACGGCAGCGGCATGCCGTCCAGGGCGGCTCGCACGAGGCCGCCGTAGCAGCTGTAGCCGAGCGGACGGGTCTCGCCGTTGACGAACAGCAGCGTGGTCAGGACCGTGTCGTAGCTGCCGGCCCGCGACTGGATCCGGCCCGCGTGCAGGTCGACCAGCTCGCGCGGCGGCTCGAGCCAGATGCGCTCGGTCTCGGCGTGCACGTCGGCGATCAGGTCGTTGAGCTGCGGGTCGCCGACAGGCAGCCGGGGCAGCTCGTGGCCGCCTGGCTCACCGGCCCGGCGCACCTCGGCGATGACCGGCTCCTTGGTGGTGTAGACCGAGTGCCACACCTCGCGGCCGGCCTCGACCAGGGCGTCCACGTCCTCCGGGACGACCTGGCCGATCGGCGTGGCCGTCATCGGCTCGGTCAGCTCGCCGTACTTGATGCCGAGATGCTGCAGCCGGGAGCAGAACAGCGTCCCGTCGGGGACGGTGCGCCGGTCCACGCGGTACGCCGCGGGCGCGTGCAGCAGCGAATGGACCGGTGCGACGTGGTACAGATGATGGCCCGCGACGAGGGCGTGGCCCTGCAGGCTGCGGTAGGGCAGCGCGTCCCAGAAGCACTGGGCAAGAGCCGGGTTGCGCTGGTCGAGTTCGGCCGCCACGGTGATGCCGAGGGCGGGCCAGGCTATTTCCACACGCTTCGAGTCGTTCACAGTTCGTTACTCTAACGTCACGATTTGTGATGATTCGGGCGGGGGTGTGCCTTTTACCCGGTCATGACCTGGTCTGGGTCGGAGGCGAGCTTGCGGCCACCCCGCCGGCACGTCAGCCCCTTGGACCTCGGCGACCCGGGAACCCGCCGCGGGCGGGACGTCGGATGGACGGCTGTTAGGGGCCGGGGGCGCCGGGTAGCCGACCTGGTCGAAGGCGATGATGAGGGGTAGATCGCTATGCGCGCGAGACATGTTGACATGACAGCAGGGGAGCGGCAGACGCACCTGGCGAAGAACGCGGCCGCGGCCGGGCTGGGCTTCTGCGCCGGAGCCGCGGTCGCGTACCTGTTCGATCCGGCACGGGGACGCTCGCGCCGGGCCAAGGGCCGCGACAAGGCGGCGCACGCGACGCACGAGTTGCGCGACGGCCTGGGCGTCCTCAGCCGGGACCTCGCCAACCGCAGCCGCGGCTCGGCCGCCGCCGTACGGTACCGCGTCGCCGGCCGGTCGACCGACGACCGAGTGCTCTACGAGCGCGTACGGGCGGAGCTGGGCCGCCACGTCAGCTACCCGCACGCGGTCGAGGTCCACGTCCAGGACCGCCGCGTGACGCTCCACGGCGACGTGCTCGAGGGCGAGGAAGAGCGCGTCAGGCGGGCAGTCCGCCACATCCCCGGCGTCAAAGGCGTCGAGACACGCTGGACCACGTACCGTGACGCGGCGGAGTCACCGCGACTCCAAGGCGCGGGCCGGCGCCGCGAGCCGGTGCCCGAACTGCTCCAGCAGCAGTGGTCCCCGACCGCCAGATTCCTGGCCGGCACGGCCGCCGCCGGCATGATGGCGCTGCCGGGCGGGCTGCCCCGGCCGGTCGCCTGGGCCATCCGCGGCGCCGGCGCGCTGCTGGCCGCCCGCGTGGCGACGAACCTGCCGCTGCGGCGCCTGACCGGGCTCAAAGCCGGCCGCCACGCCGTCGACATCACCGAGGGCATCTCGATCGACGCGCCTGCCTCGACCGTGTGGTCGCTGGTGAGCGACTACTCGATCTTCCCGCGCTTCATGCCGGACGTGCTCGAGGTGCGCCGCTCCGCCGACGGCCGGACGTCCCACTGGACGATCAGCGGGCCCGCCGGGACGCCGATCCGGTTCGACGCCACCGAGATCAGGCGCGAGGAGGGCCGGGAGATCGCGTGGCAGTCGGCCGAAGGCGAGCTCATCGCCCACACCGGCTCGCTGACCCTGGCCGAGCAGCCCGACGGCAGGACCCGCGTCCAGGTGCGGCTCGCCTACAACCCGGTGGCGGGCGTGGCCGGCCACGCGGTGGCGCGGCTGCTGGGCGCCAACCCGGCCCGCAAGCTGCGCGAGGACCTGATGCGGCTGCGGTCGTACGCCGAGAGCCGCCGGCAACCGGTCGGCTCGCCAGGCGTCTGACACCCGATCGCGGCCGGCCACCGGCGCGTGTCACCGCCCGGACGTCCCGCTGGGCGAGGGCGATGCCGTGGACGGTGACGGCTGCGACGCCGAGGGCGACGGCGCCGATGAGGGCGACTGCGACGCCGAGGGCGACGGCGCCGATGAGGGCGACTGCGACGCCGCGGGCGGTGACGGCGACGTGCTCGCGACCGGCGCCGTCGTCGTCGGGGCATTGACCTGGGTGACCACCAGCACCGCCGTCGCCGCGCCCACCACCGCCACCAGGGCGGCGGTGACGTACATGATCCGCCGCCTCAGCCGCCTGCGGTGCTCGCGCCGCAGTGCCTCCTCGCGCCGCAGGGCGGCGCGCCTACGCTTGACCTTCCGCTGTGACATGGACACTCCCGAGAAATCCTCGGGCGACACCATAGGGGGAAGGGTGTAATACGGAGCTAAACGATCAGCCCCCACCCGCACGGAGTCTGTATGCACCACCGTAAGGCCCGGCTGCCCGGGCTGCTGCCCGAGGAACTGGACGAGGAGCAGGCCGAGCTCTACCGCGCCATCGCGGGCGGGCCGCGGGCGGCGGGGCCGCAGGCGTTCGCCCTCGCCGACGAGCAGGGACGGCTGCGGGGACCGTTCAACGCGATGTTGCTGAGCCCGCCCGTCGGCCTGGCGCTGCAGGCGGTGGGCACGGCCGTGCGGTACGGCTCGGTCCTGACCCCGCGGATCAGGGAGATGGCGATCCTCACCGTGGCCGCGCACTGGGGCAGCGACTTCGAGCGCGAGGCGCACGAGGCGGTGGGCCGCACGTGCGGCCTCACGGAGTCCGAGCTGGCCGCGCTGCACGTGGGCCGGCCCCTCGTCCTGGACGACCCCGCCGAGCAGGCGGCCATCCGGGCCGCCGCCGCGCTGGCGGCCACGGGCGAGCTGACCGACGAGGAATACGCCGGCGCGGTCGCGGCGCTGGGGGAGCGGGGCCTGTTCGACCTCACGACGCTGGTCGGCTACTACGGCACGCTGGCCATGCAGCTGAGGGTCTTCGCGGGCGAGCAGGGCCACGGGACAGGCTCGGGACGGACGAAACCTTCTCCTTCAGCGTGACGGGCACGTCACACTCGTGCCGAGCCGGGGCCGGCGACGGTTCGATCACTCGCCGCAGCCCCTCCTCGGTGACGCGGAGCTTGCGCGCCATGCCGCCCTCCGGGTCGGGGATGCGCTCGGCGAGGCCGCCACGCAGCAGCACGGCCGCCTGCCGGTTGACGGTGGAGGCGTCGAGCGCGAACGCCTGCGCGAGCTGTCCGATGGACATCGGCCCATCGGCCTCGAGCCGCCGGAGCAGGATGTAACTGCTGCGTTCGAGCCGTTGTTCCGCGGGGCTCGCGAGTTCGCTGACCGCGCGATACGCACACCGGATATGTTCCTGGGCGCGTGTCCCGTCGCGCTAATGCGGCATGAACCTGTCCATCATGGTGTTCAACGGACGCTCGGCGACCTTGTCGAACACCAGCGCCGCCGCCACCGCGAACAGCGCCATCGGCCACGCCACCGGGCCGAGCGGCCTCGAGCCGAAGAAATGGCTGACCCCGGGCGTCTGGACGATCGCGGCCAGCGCCGCCGCCGAGCCGACCGCGCTGAGCAGCACGGTCCGGTCCCGTCCCGCGGTCTGCACCGTCTGGGCCAGCTGGGTGCCGACCAGGGCGACCAGCCCGACCGTACGCGCGCGCGCCGCCGTGCCGGTGAATCTGGCCAGTGTCCAGCCGAGCCCCGCGCCCACCGACGTGACCACGGCGCGCCGGACGATCTCCCGCGTGAGCGCGTGCCCCAGCGAGCTCTCCGGACCCTCCTGCAGCAGGTTCGCGGCCTCCTCTGGCGAGGGCGCGCGCAGCGCGATGGCCAGCGCGGGCGCCAGGTCCGTGAGCATGTTGACGAGCAGGAGCTGGCGGGCCGACAGCGGGGAGGACCCCGAGGTGAGCGCGCCGATCAGGGTGAAGCCGATCTCGCCCAGATTGCCGCCCACCAGGATGGCCAGCGCCTCGCGGACCGAGGCCCACATGGCCCTGCCCTCGGCCAGCGCCGAGACGATGGTCTCCAGCCGGTCGTCGCTCACCACCATGTCGGCGGCCGCCCGCGCCGCCGGGGTGCCGGTGAGACCCAGCGCGATGCCGACGTCGGCCAGCCGGATCCCGGCGGCGTCGTTCGCGCCGTCGCCGGTCATCGCCACCACCTTGCCGATCCGCTGGAACGAGCGCACGACCCGGACCTTCTGCTCCGGCGTGCACCGGGCCACCACGTCGATGGCCGGCAGCCGCTCGTCCAGCCCCGCGTCGTCCAGCTCGTCCAGCTCCGCCCCGGTGAGCACGCGCGGCTCAGCCTCGATCAGCTCGGCGGCGATGGCGGCCGCCGTGCTGGGATGATCCCCGGTGATCATGACGATCTGCACGCCGGCCGCGCGCAGGCGGGTCACGGCCGGGCTGGCGGTGAGCCGTACCACGTCGGCCAGGCCGAGCAGCCCGACGAAGGTCAGGTCCGTCACGTCGCCGTCGTCGAGCTCTTCCAGCTCCGCCGGCCGGCGTTCGGCCACAGCCAGCACACGATGGCCCGAGGCGGCCAGGCGTTCCACGCGTTGCTCGATGCGGCGCCGCTCCTTGTCGTCAAGGGGACGGTCCTCGCCGTCCACGCGCACCTGGGAACAGCGCGGCAACACGGTCTCGGGCGCGCCTTTGACGCTGAGCAGCCGCGCCCGGCCGGTCCGGCCGAGGGTGGCGTGGAAACCCCTGGATGGCTCGAACGGCAGCGCCGCCAGCTCTCGCCAGCCCCGCGCACCCGTCTTGCGGCTCACCCCCGCGGCCTTGGCCCCGGCCGAGACGGCCGCGTCGGTGAGGTGGCTGTGCACGCCGTTGCCCTCCCGATGGGGCGTCGCGCGCTGCCCGGCGGCCAGGACCGCGTCCAGGTCGCCCAGGTCCGGCGCGGACGCCTCGCGGCGGGCGTCGGAGACGCGGGTCAGCCGGATCTCCCCGGCGGTGAGCGTGCCCGTCTTGTCGAAGCACAGCACCTCGACCCGGCCCAGCGCCTCGATCGTCCGCGGGTCGCGTACGTGCACGCCGTGCTCGGACAGACGGCGGGTGGCCGCCAGCTGGGCCGCGCTGACCAGCAGCGGAAGCCCTTCGGGAACGGCGGCCACGGCGAGGTTGACCCCTTCGCCGATGGCCTGGCGCAGCGGCCGGCCGCGTACCAGGCCGGTCAGCGTCAGCACCGCCGCCGCGCCGCCGGCGATCGGCGTGGTGGCGCGGGTGATCCGCGCCAGCCGATCGGCAACTCCGCTGCGCGGCGCCCGCTCCTCGGCGGCGGCCAGGGCGCGGCCCGTCTCCGTGGCCTCGCCCACGGCCACCACCACGGCCGTGGCCTTGCCCGCCGCGATCGACGTGCTCTCGTACAGCATGGAGCGCCGCTCCGCCACGTCCCTGGCGAAGACCGGCGCGGCGTTCTTGGCCACGGGCAGGGACTCGCCGGTCAGCGCCGACTCGTCGGCCTCCAGCCCGTCCGCCGTCACGATGCGGCAGTCGGCGGGCACCACCTGCCCAGCGAAGAGCACCACGACGTCGCCGGGGACCAGGTCACGGGCGTCGACCTCGCCTTCCTCGCCGTCACGCAGGACCCGGGCGCGCACGCGTACGTGCCCGGCCAGCTCGGCCAGCGTCCGGGCGGTGGCCAGCCGCTGCACGCCGCCGGCCAGCGCCGACAACCCCATCACGCTGGACACCAGGGCGGCGTCCACGAGCGAGCCCACCGCGGCCGAGCCCACCGCGCCGGCCGCGAGCACCGGAGTGAACGGGTTGGCCAGCTCCGCCGCCGTCTCACGCAGCAGCGAGAGCCGCCCGCCTCCGGCGGCGGGGACCGGTGCCCGCCTGCGGGCCGCCTCCGCGGCGCTCAGCCCGCCGGGGCCGCTGTCCAGCTCGCGCAGCACCGTCTCGACCGGCATCGCGTGCCACGGCCGAGGGTCGGCCGGGGGCAGGACGGGCGTCTGCGTGGTACGCCAGGCGCGCCAGGCGCCGTGGCCCATCGACAGGAAGGTCGCGACGTGCATCGCGGTCAGGGCGTTGCCCGCGGAGCGCGGGGCGGGGGAGGTGAGCGCGAACAACGCGCCGATGCCGGTTCCGCCGCGAGCCAGCGTCACCCCGCCGGCCGACACCTCGCGTGCCGCCGGGACGGCCGCGATCAGCGGGATCAAGGGCCGCAGGTCGTCGCCCAGCAGCAGATGGGCGCCCCACGGAGGGGGGCTGTCGGCCATCCCCGCCCCGCAGTCGGCCTGGGCCAGGGCCCGCGGGTCCGAGGACACCAGCAACACCCCGGCCCCGTCGGCCTGCAGCCGCCGCACCTGTTCGGCGGACACGCCCGGCCGCACGATGACGCGTAGCCCGGCCTTGCGGGCGGCGGCCACCGCGGCCTCGGCGTCCGGCGAACGTTGCCGCACCGTCTCGGCGGTCGCCTGCCGCTCGCCGTCCCGGGTCAGGGTCAGCTTCGCGCCGCGAGCGTGCAGCCGCCACGGTCCTTCCTCCTGAGCGGCCGCCCGCCGGTCGGGGTCGAACAGCCGGTAGAGCCACGTGGCGACTTCCTCGTGGTCGGCGCCCGGGGCCGGCTTCACCTCGCCCACCGCGCTGCGCGGCGACAGCAGCACGTCCTCGTCGAACACCACCGTGTCGATCCGGTCGAGCCGCCGCAGCGCGTCCCGGTCGGCGATCAGCACGCCCCGGCGCGACAACACGAAACCCAGCTCGGCCGCGAACGTCTCCCGCCCCGCGAACGCCGGCTTGGGCGTGCAGATCATCGCCGTCTGCAGGCCGCGCCGGGCGTTCATGGTCAGCAGCGAGCCGACCACGCCGCCCAGCGGCGCGCCGGCGAGCAGCTGGTCGGCGTACCGCTCGGCGGGGCCGGGCGGCAGCGGCACCGGCCGCGCGGCAGAGATCGCGGAGGCGGCGGCCTGCTCCGGCGTCCCGATCAGACGCTCCTGAACGGCCTCCCACGCGCTGTCCACGGCGTGGTTCTCCCTCACCTGCACCATGCGCTGGGCCAGGTCGACCACCAGCCCCGTCATGCCGGGCGCCAGCCCCTTCGCGGCGGCGCTCGCCACGGGCAGCCATGTCTTCAGCTCGGGCAGGAGAAGGGCGTCGCTGATCGCCTCGCGCAACCGCGGCAGGTTGTCCACCAGCGACACCAGGCCGGGGACCTCCGCGGGCAGTGGCGTGTGACGGATCACCGTCTCCACGACGGTCGCCACGATGCCGCCCACGTCCGCCGCGAGAATCAGCCCGGGAGGGGGTTCGGCGGCCACCCGCGACTCGCTCTTGGACTCCGCCTCGTCGAGCGCCTTCATCAGCTCGCCGGTGTCGGCGGGCGGGTCGTCCAGCGCGACGACGGCGCGCCGCAGCGGCACGTTCACCCGCGCCCACCGCACCCCCGGAACCGCCTGCAGCCTGCTCTCGATCTCGGCCTCCAGGACCGGCTCACGCAGCAGCTCCAGATGGATTCGGCCCGGATACTTCCAGGTGGAGCGCCCGCCGAGTGCGCCGACGGCGTCCGTGACGCGGTGCAGGGTACGGGTGATGTGTCCGAGCATGCGTGTCCACGTACCCCGCCAGACGGGATCAGTCGAGGTCACCGATTAAATCTCGGTGAACACGCCATTACCACAACGCGCGCATGTGCCTGCCGCCTCGCCTGTCCCGATGGAGGCCCTGCGGCATCCGCGGGCGGGCGGGGCAAGTGGGGCCACTACAGTGAAAGACGTGGTCGCGCGTACGGGTTCCAGCGGACGTCGCCAATTCCTCACCCGCGGGATCGTCGTGGCCGCGGGCCGGCGGGTGGCCGAGACGGAGGGCGTCGGCGGGCTGACGATCCGGCGGGTCGCGGCCGAGCTGGGCGCCGCTCCGATGGCGATCTACCGGCACGTCGCGGACAAGCAGGCGCTCATCCTCGCGCTCCTGGAGGACGTGGCCGAGGGCCTGCCGCCGCTGCCCGGTGACGAGGGGACCCCGCAGGAGCGGCTCGTCGCCGCGTTCGCCGCCGTGGACGCCTACCTCGCCCAGCATGTCTGGGTCGTGGAGATCCTGCGCCAGGGCGAGCAGTTCGCACCGCGGGCCGCCGCCCTGTTCACCTGGACCCTGGATCGCTTCGCCGAGCTCGGACAGGACGACCACCAGGGAACAGGCGGGTACGCCGCGCTGTGGTGGTATGTCCTCGGCCACCTGTCCTACCTGCCCGGCGTGGCCCCCGAGCGGCGCGCCGCCCGCGAGCGGCTGCTCGCCTCCTCGGTCGACGACCCCGAGCGGGCCCGCCGCGCGGTCCGCTCGTTCGATCACCAGGCCGCCTTCCTGCACGGACTCCGGGCCTTGGTGGACGCACTCGCGGCGGCGGACCCGCGCTGATCACATCGCGCTCCCACCACCTATTTAGGTTTGCCTAATTTATGTGTACTTTGTACGCATGACTCAGCCTCCCAAGGCCGGGTGGACCCTGGCCGCCGTCTGCCTGGCCGCGGTCCTGCTCACCCTGGACATCACGATCGTCAACGTCGCGCTCCCTGAGATCGCGAGTGAGTTGTCGGCCCGTCTGGACGGCCTGCAGTGGGCCATCAACGGCTACACCCTCGCGTTCGCCGCGCTGCTGCTCACCGCGGGATCGGTCTCCGACCGCGTCGGCCGTCGCGCGATCTTCACGGCCGGGGTCGCGTTGTTCACCGCCGCCTCCGCGGCCTGCGGGGCGGCCTGGAGCCCGGGCGCCCTGACGGCCTTCCGCATCGCGCAGGGCGTGGGCGGCGCGATGGTCATGGGCACCGCGATGGCGCTCATCGCCGGCGCTTACCCGGCGGGACGGGCCCGGCAGGCCGCGATCGGCGCGTTCTCCGCCGCGGGCGGCGCGGCCGCCGGGCTCGGGCCGCTGATCGGCGGCCTGCTGGTGGACACGCTCGGCTGGCGGTGGATCTTCTGGATCAACCTGCCCGTCGGGCTGGTCCTGGTGGCCGGGGCGCTGCTGTGGTTGCGCGAGCCGGCCAGGGAAGCGCCCGCGGGCCGGATCGACGTGACCGGCGCCGTGCTGGCCGTCGTCCTGCTCTTCGCGCTCAACTACGCGCTCATCGCCGGTCCGGGCCAGGGCTGGGGCTCGCCCCGCGTGCTGGCCGCGCTGCTCGCCGGCCTGCTGCTGCTCGGTCTGTTCGTCGCGGTGCAGGCCCGCCGCTCGTACGCGGTCCTGGACGTGCGGTTGTTCCGGATACCGACGTTCACCGGTGCGGTGCTGCTGACGTTCCTGGCCAGGATCACCAGTTTCGGCATCCTGCCGTACCTGATCCTGTGGCTGCAGGGCATGCTCGGCCACTCGCCACTGGAGACCGGGCTGCGGCTGCTGGCCCTGACCCTGCCCATCCTGGTCGTCGCGCCGCTGGCGGGGCGGCTGGGGGAGAAGCTGCCGGCGTCGCGGCTGATGGCCGGTGGCTTCGCGCTGATCGCGGTGGCCTTCGTCCTCATGGCCCGGGTGGGACCGGACAGCTCATGGCTCGTCGCGTTCCCCGGCTTCGTGCTGCTCGGCGTCGGTGGCGCGCTGGCCTTCCCGCCGCTGATGGGCGTGACGCTCGACGTCGTGCCCCGCGAACGGGCCGGGATGGCCTCCGGCCTGTCCAACACGTTCTTCCCGCTCGGCACGGCCACCGGCGTGGCCGCGTTCGGGGCCATCTTCACCACCCGGATCGAGGCCGAGCTCCCCGGTCAGGCCGCGGTGGTGGCCGGCGGCCGGTTCGACCTGGTGAGCCAGGCCGCCCAGGAGACCGCCAGGAACGTCTTCACCGGCGCGCTGGCCACCACCTGCCTGGTCGCCGCGGCCGCCGGACTGGCCGGCGTGGCGATCTCGCTGCTGCTCATCCGGGTACGCGACACCCACCCCGTGCCGGTGGGATGAGCCGTGCGCCGGCCCGCCTACACGCGCAGCAGCGACGGCCAGGTCTTGGGCCCGACGAAGCCGTCCTCGTCGAGGCCCTCGGCCCGCTGGAACCCGCGGACGAGCTCGACCAGGGCGGTGTCGCAGCGGGTCGACTTCAACCAGCCCTCCAGCCCGTCCTGGACCCCCGCGTAGGCGGCCGGCGGCACGTGGCCACGGGCGAACAGGCAGCCTCTGACCGTCTTGACGTCGAAGTTGTCGTCACCGAGGCGGATCAGCGGCAGGTTCTTCACGATGTTCTCCGTCCAGGATGGGTCCGGGTCGCCCTTGATGATGGCGGCGACGGACGCCCGGAAGTCGTTCATGTCGAGGGAGTGCGGGTCCGGCTTGGCGGTGTTGACCTCGCGGTGCGCCTTCACCCGGGAGGCCGGAAGCCCGAACTCACGGCACAATTCCGCGCACAGGCGGATGTAGGCCTCGATCTGCGCCGTGGGCCAGGGCTGGACGCCGTTGTTCTCCGCCTCGATGCCGATCGAGCTGGAGTTGTCGTGCCGCGGCGAGGTCGACGGGGCGTTGTGCCAGCACCGTCCGGCGGCGATGACGTAGATCCGGCCGGACCTGCCGAGCCCGAAGTGGGACAGCGGCCCGTCCAGTCCGGGGCGGCCGTCGCGCACCACGGCCAGCGACGGGTAGTCGCCGCCTCCTGCCGGGCCGGCGGTGTGGTGGCAGACGATGCCCTGCACCTCGGGCTGCGGCCCGTGACCGCGGGTCTTCCATCCGGCCACTTCGGTCACCGGTCCGCCGGTGCGGCGGGCGACGTCGGCGAGCTGGGTCAGAAACGGCATAAGTCAGGAACCTTCATCACGATCGTCGCGGGCAGCTGCTTACAGATCATTAGCATGCCCTATCGATGCGTGACTATGAGAATCGGGGCGATCTTACGCCGACACGGTGACGACGACCTTGCCCGGAGCGCGGCCCTCCTCCTGATACCTGATGGCGGCGGGGATCTCCTCGAACGGGTACTGCCGGTCGATGACCGGATTGACCTGGCCGTCCTCGATGAGCCGGGTCAGCGTGACGAGGTTGCGCCTGTTCTCCTCCGCCGTGCACGCGATCACGTCCGCCAGGGCCACCTTGTGGGGCAGGAACAGACCGGCCGCCAGCGTCGCGAACATCCGCCCGGCCGGCTGCAGCCAGCGGCCGCCCGGCCCGCCGACGAGGACGTGGACGCCCTTGGGCTTCAGGACCCGCCGGTAGGCCGAAGCGCCCCGGCTGCTCGCGTTGTCCACCACGAGGTCGAAGCGGCGGCCGAGCCGGGTGAAGTCCTCCTTGGTGTAGTCGACGACCTCGTCGGCGCCGAGCGAGCGGACCAGGTCCACGTTCCTGGAGCTGCAGACGCCGGTGACGTGCGCGCCGAACGCCTTGGCGAGCTGCACGGCGAACGTCCCCACGCCGCCCGAAGCCCCGTTGACCAGGACCTTCTGCCCGGGCTGGACCCCGCCCCGGTCGCGGACGGCCACCAGGGCCGTGTTGGCCGCCAGCGGCACCGCGGCCGCCTCCTCGAACGACAGGTTCCGCGGCTTCGGCGCCAGCTCGGCCGCACTGACGCGGACGTACTCGCCGAATCCGCCCTGCTTGGACATCGCGAACACCTCGTCGCCCGGAGCGAACTCGGTGACGTCCTTCCCGGCCGCCTCGACCTCCCCGGCCACGTCGGCGCCCAGAATGGTGATCGACGGCTTGCGCAGCCCGGGACCGCCGGGCATGACGCGCGCGACGTACGGCTCGCCGCGCATCAGATGCCAGTCGAAGGGCTGGACGGACGTGGCGCGCACCCGCACCAGCACCTCGCCGGGGCCCGGCTCGGGCCGGTCGACGTCGACGAGCTGGAGCGCGGCGGGCGGGCCGTACGAGCGTAGGACGAAAGCCTTCATGACATGTCCCCATCCTGGAGCGGTTGCCGGAGCGGCTGAACGTCAGTGTCGCCAAGACGCGCTCGCCGGCCAACGGCCGAAAGTACGACCTCCGCGGTGGCCTATAGGCCGGTGGACGCCCCTGCTCCTGGCCGGCAGCCGCGGGTCAGTGCTTGACGCGGTGGGTCTCGTACGCCCACATCGCGATCTCGACCCGGTTGCGCACGCCGAGCTTGGTCATCAGGCTTGCGATGTGGCTTTTGACCGTGCTGAGCGAGATGTGCAGCTCGGTGGCTATCTCGCTGTTGGTCCGGCCGCGTGCGACGGTGAGCAGGATCTGCTCCTCCCGGTCCGTGAGCGCCTCGATGGGCTGCGCGGGCGGTGCGGCGGGACCTGCCCCGGCGAAGGCGCCGAGCAGCCGTCCGGTGATGCTCGGCGCGATCAGCGCGTCGCCGCCCGCGGCCGCCCGGATGGCCTGGCCGAGCAGGTCCGGGCCCGCGTCCTTGAGCAGGAAGCCCCGGGCGCCGGCCCGCAGCGCCTCGTAGACGTACTCGTCCAGGTCGAACGTGGTGATGACCACCACGGCGAGCGGGTCGCCGACGTCGGGACCGGCCAGCTGGCGGGTGGCGTCGATGCCGTTGAGGTGGGGCATGCGGATGTCGAACAGGCACACGTCGGGGCGCAGCCGCCGGGCGAGCTCGACGGCTCGCCGCCCGTCGCCGGCCTCGCCGACGACCTCGATGTCCGGCTGGGCGTCGAGGATCATCCTGAGCCCGGTCCGGGTGATCTCCTGGTCGTCCGCCACGACCACCTTGATGCTCATGTCACCGCCCCGGTACGCGGCAGCACTGCCGTCACGGTCCAGCCACGGCCCGGGTTCGGGCCCGCCTCGCAGGTGCCGCCGAGCAGGCCGGCGCGTTCGATCATGCCGATGACCCCGTACCCCGCCGACGAGATCGTGCGGGTGGAGCTGCCGTCGCCGTCGTCGCTCACCCGCAGGCGCACCGAGGTGTCGTCCGCGGCCACGCTCACCTCGATGCGCGTGGCGTGCCGCGCGTGCCGCCTGGCGTTGGTGACCGACTCCTGCGCGATGCGGTAGATCGCGGCCCCGACCGACGGAGGGAGTCCCTCGAGGTCGCCGCGGATGTCCACGTCGACCGACGGGCCGACGCGGGCCTGGCCGGCGAGCTGTTCGAGATCCGCGATGTGCTTGCCGGGGGCCAGCTCCGCGGGATCGTGCCTGCGCAGCACGCGCACCATGGCGCGCATCTCCGCCAGCGTGCGCGACGCCTCCGCCTCGATCACCCGCAGCGCGTCGGTGGCGGCGCCGGGGTGCGTCGCCGCCGTCGCCAGGCCCGCCTGGGCGCGGATGGCCATCGCCGAGACGTGGTGGGCGACGGTGTCGTGCAGGTCGCGGGCGAGCTGCTCGCGCTCGAGCAGCTTGACCTGGTCGAGCTCGCGCATCCTGTCCCGCGCCCGGAACCGGAAGGCCACGCCCAGCGCGAAGGACGAGAACATCACGGCGAACGCGCCCACCAGGTCGGCGGCGTCGAGGCGTCCTGCGGCCACCGAGATCACGACCGAAGCCACCATGATCGCGAACCCGATCGCGGTCTCCCGCCCCGAGCCCCACCGGAACAACGCGTACAGCGCCACCAGCACGTAGACCATCGTGTACGTCTCGACGGGCGCGCCGCCCGTGAACAACGGCGCCAGGCTCGTGACGACGAAGATGATCAGCACCATCGGCAGCGGCCTGGTGCGCCGCCACAACAACGTGAACACCAGCCCGGCGGTGACGACGACCGAGACGGCCCGCCAGGGAAGATCCGGCCGCAGGATCCCTTCGAGCACCGCGACCGGCACGAGCACTCCGACGAGCGCCCAGTCCCGCCACACCCGCCGTGGGGGGTTGGGGGGACGTGGCTCGTTCCATAAGGAGCGGAGAAGGCCGCGCACCCCCTCATCGTACGAGACCCGGCCCGGTGTGATCGCCCTCGCGGCGGGCCGGGCGTGCGGCGGCGGGCCTGCCACGACGGCCTCAGCCGCGGCCGGTCGCGTAATCCGCGGCGCGGTCAGGGCCGACCCGCTGCCCGGTGCGGAACGCTCCCGAGAACGCCCGCCTGCCCAGTGCGCGGCGCGCCTGCTCCGCGCACTTCTCATGCCAGGCCGCGTGGTAACTCAGCCGCTCCGGTGCGGCGCCCACCACCCGCCACAACATGTGTGCGGCGCCCAGCAGCCCCGCCGCCCGTTCGTGCTCCGCGCGCGCGCCCGCCGCCCACGCCAGCACCTCCAGGCACTGAGTGAGGCACCACCGGTCGCCGATCTCGCCGGCGAACTCGGTGGCCGCCGCCACCAGCGCCTCCGCTCGCGAGCAGTCGCCGAGGTTCCAGCACGCGACGCCGAGCGACAGCTGCGCGTACGCGCGGGAGACCAGCGCGTGATGCTTCTCGCACAGGTTCAGCAGCTCCTCGCCGAGCTCGGCGGCCTGGGCGGGATCCTCGCTCGAGCCGTACGCGGCGCCGAAATACAGGCTGTAGAGCACGCCGTCCATGTCGTCGGCGGCGCGGTGCAGCACCAGGGAATCGCGCAGCAGCTCGAGCCCGCGGCGGCCGTCGCCGTGGGAGAACGCGGCAACGCCCTCGGCCATGAGCGCGCGCGGCAGGATGCGCTCGTTCCCGGCTTGACGTGCGAGGTCGTGGCATTCCCTGAGCCGCGGCAGCGCCGCCGCCACGTCGCCCTGGCGCAGCGCGAGCAGGGTGTACGCCCACAAGGCGAACGCCCGCGTGCCGGTGCCGTCCGGCACCAGCCGCAGGCCGCGTTCCAGCCAGTAGCGGCCCTCGGTGAGCGAGCCGGCCAGCAGCCAGTAGCACCACATCGCCGACGCGGTGCTCAGCCCGACGGGCGCGAGCGGGGGCTCGCTCAGGCACGCGTCGAGCGCCGCCCGCACGTTGGGCAACTCCGTGCGCAGCACCAGGTAACGCTCGTGCTGGTCGGGCACCAGCCGGTCGATGCGGTGCCGCTCGGCCAGGTCCTGGTAGTGGCGGACGTACCGGGAGCGCAGGGGCAGCCGGTCGGCGGAGGGCAGCCGCTCGCTCCCGTACGCGCGCAGGCACTCCAGCATGCGGTATCTGAGCCCGCCCTGCCGTCGCTCGCCGGCCACGACCGATTTGTCCACCAACCCGGTGAGCAGGTCGAGCACCTCCATGTCGTCGATGCCGTTGCCGGCGCACACCGACTCGGCGGTTTCCAGGTCGGCCCCGCCGGGGAACATCGACAACCGCGACCACAACCGCCGCTCCGCGGCCGAACACAGGCCGAAGCTCCAGTCCATGGTGGCGCGCAGCGTGCGATGGCGCGGCAGCACGGCCGGGGCGTCGGCCGCCAGCACGTCGAGCCGCTCGTCGAGCTCGCGGGCCAGGTCCTCCAGTGACGACGTGCGTAGCCGCGCCGCGGCCAGTTCGATGGCCAGGGGGATGCCCTCCAGCCGCCGGGCCAGCCTGGCCACGCACGCCATGTTGCCCGCGTGCAACGAGAAGCCGGGCAGGACCCGCGCCGCGCGCTCCACGAACAGGCGGATGGCGTCGTGGCGGGCGGTCTCCCGCAGGCCGTGCCCCGGGTCGGGCACCGGCAGCGCGGGGACGGCCAGGACCTGCTCGCCGTACACGCCCAAGGTCCGCCTGCTGGTCGCCAGGATCCGCAGCTGGGGAGCGGCCCGCAGCAGCCGGTCCACGAGGCGGGCACAGGCGTCGTGCACGTGCTCGCAGTTGTCGAGCACCAGCAACATCCGCCGGTTCGACAGGTAGTCCACCAGCACCTGGCCGGCGTTGGGGCCGGCGTCGCGCAGCCCCAGCGCATCGGCGACCGTCGGCTCCAGCAGGTCGCCGGTCTCCAGGGCGGCCAGCTCGACGACCTCCACGCCGTCGCGGAACCTGCCCCGGAGGGTCTCGGCCAGCCTGAGCGCCAGCCGGGTCTTGCCGACCCCGC
This sequence comes from Nonomuraea polychroma, assembly GCF_004011505.1. Classification (NCBI taxonomy): domain Bacteria; kingdom Bacillati; phylum Actinomycetota; class Actinomycetes; order Streptosporangiales; family Streptosporangiaceae; genus Nonomuraea; species Nonomuraea polychroma. The sequence continues at coordinate 4,574,347 of NZ_SAUN01000001.1, read as the reverse complement.
CCGGGCCGGTCAGGGTGAGCAGCCGGCCGGTGCTGAGGATGCGCCTGCATGCGGAAAGCTCACGCCTGCGCCCGATGAAGGGAGATTTGTCAGACAAAATAAGGGTCGTCATGACGGTCCCCCGCACGGGTCCTGCCCGGCGACCCAGGCGGCGATCTGGGTCCGCGAGGTGAACCCGAGCTTGCTCAGGATGTGCTCCACGTGTGCCTCGGCGGTGCGCTGCGCGATCACCAGGGAGGACGCGATCTCCTTGTTGCTCATGCCCTGGGCGACGAGGGCGGCGATCTCCCGTTCCCGCCGGGTCAGCGGCGAGCTGTTGTCGCGTGGCTGCTTGGCCCGCGGCGCGGCACGGCCCATGGCGTACGCGAGCGCCTCGGCGGGGCTGAGCTCGGTGCCCTTGTGGAAGGCGGCGTCGAAGGCCTGCTCGCCGAGGTGTTCGCGGGCCACGGCCACGGCGGTGTCGTGGAAGGCGGAGAGGTAGCCGAACAGCGGCCCGCCGAACGACCGCCAGTTCTCCTGCGCGGCCCCGAGCAGCACCGCCGCCCGCTCGCCAGCGTCGTCGGCGGCCATCCAGGCCAGCGCCTCCATGCACAGGGCGATGCCCAGGCGGTCGTCAAAGGGCTGCTTGAGCCGGATGGCCTCGCGCTCCATCTCGACGGCCTGCGCCGTGTCGCCCTGCTTCCACGTCTCGATGCCGAACACCCACAGCGTGTACGACCGGAACCAGTGCTCGCACTGGGCCTCGCACATCGTCAGGCACTCCTTGTACAGGGCGGCGGCCTGCTCGTCGTGGCCCAGCAGCGAGTGCGCGGTGGCGAGGTACATCAGCGTGTTGACGGCGCCCATCTGGTCGCCGGCCGCGCGGTGGGTCTCGAGCGCCTCGCCGAGGAGCTCCACGGCTCCGGCCGGGTCGCGCTGGATCAGGGCCGCGAGGCCGCAGACGTAGGCGGTGCCGGCGAGGACCACCATGTCGTCGTGCCGGCGGCCCAGCTCCTTGCACTGCTCCAGCATCGCCGCGGCGACCTCGAAGTCGCTCTGCAGGACCGCGAGCCTGGCGTTGACCAGCAGGGCTCGGGCGCGCGTGGCGGTGGGCGCCGGCTCGGCGGCGAGCAGGCGGTCGAGCCAGCTGCGCCCCTCGCGCAGCGCGCCGGCGGCGATCCAGTAGAAGCGCAGCGCGGTGGCGATGACCAGGCCGTTCTCCGCCTGGCCCGGCGTGGTGAGGCAGTAGTCCATGGCCGTGCGCAGGTTGTCGTGCTCGGCGCGCAGGCGGATGAACCAGTCGACCTGGTCGGGCCCGTACCACGCCTGCCCGGAGCGGGTGGCGAGGTCCTGGTACCAGTCGCGGTGCCTGGCCTTCAGCTCCGCCTCTTCGCCCGACGAGCGCAACCGCTCGCGGCCGTACTGGCGGATCGTCTCCAGCAGCCGGTATCGCACGCCGGTCTGGTATTCCTCGCGGGCCAGCACGGACTTGTCCACCAGGCCGTTGACCAGGTCGATGACCTCATCGGACGCGATGCCGTCCCCGGCGCAGACCTGCTCGGCCGCCTCCAGGTCCAGTCCGCCGGAGAACACCGAGAGCCGGCTCCAGAGCAGCCGCTCATGCTCGGTGCAGAGGGCGTAGCTCCAGTCGATCAGCGCCCGCAGCGTCTGCTGGCGCGGCAGCGCGGTCCGCGCCCCCGTCGTGAGGAGCCGGAAGCGGTCGTCCAGCCGGGCGAGCAGCTGCTCTACGGAGATCGCCCGCAACCGGACGACGGCCAGCTCGATCGCCAGCGGCATGCCGTCCAGGCGCCGGCAGATCCACGCCACGGTGTCCCTGTTGGCGTCGGTGACCTCGAAGCCGGGCAGCACGGCCTTCGCCCGCTCGGAGAACAGCCGCACCGCGTCGGATCGCCCCATCGCCTCGGCCGACGGCGCCGCCCCGTCGGCGTCCGGCACCGACATCGTGGGCACCGGCATCGTCCGCTCGCCCGCGACGCCGAGCGCCTGTCGGCTGGTCGCCAGGATCCGCAGCTGGGGGGCGGAGCGCATCAGCGTCTCCACCATGGCCGCGCACTCGTCCAGCAGGTGCTCGCAGTTGTCGAGGAGCACCAGCATCTGCTTGTCCCGCAGGTGGTCGACGAGCACCTCGATCGGCGGCCGGATGGAACGATCCTGGATCTCCAGCCTTTCCAGGATGGCGGGGACGAGCAACTCGGGGCTCTCCAGGGGAGCGAGCTCGACCAGCCACACGCCGTCGTGGAAGGCGCGCCGCAGGTCCGACCCGACGCGCAGCGCCAGCCGGGACTTGCCGACGCCGCCCACGCCGACCAGCGTCACCAGCCTTCCCTCGGACAGAAGCCGCTTGACCTCGGCTACTTCGTGCCGGCGGCCCACGAACGTGTTGAGCTCCGCCGGCAGACCGCTCGAGATCTTCGGCGCGGCCATGGTCATGATTTGCTCCAACTCCGACACCCGGGTGGTCGTGTCGAGCCCCATAACCCAGATTATGTCCAGGCCTTAATCCGGCACTCGATCCACGGTAAAACCCTGGCCGTAGTCAGGTGTTGAGAGCGGAATGCCGCCGGCTGTAGGCGAAGTAGACGATCAGTCCGAGCACGAACCACACGGCGAAGCGCAGCCAGGTCGTGGGGTCCAGGAAGGTGATCAGCCAGATGGAGAAGAGCACGCCGATCGCCGGCACCACGGGCATGCCGGGCGTGCGGAACTCCCGGTGCAGGTCGGGCTGGCGGTAGCGGAGCACGATCACGGCCGCGCACACCACCACGAAGGCCAGCAGGATGCCGATGTTGGTCAACTCGGCCGCCTCCCTGATGGGCAGGAACCCGGCGATCAGCGCGGAGCCGATGCCCACGATCCAGGTGACGCGCGTGGGCACCCGCCGTACCGGATGCAGCCGGGCGAACCACAGGGGCAGGAGCCCGTCCCTGCTCATGGCGAACCACACCCGGGTCACGCCCAGCATGAACGTGAACATGACGGTCAGGATGCCGACGATGGCGCCCGCCGCGATCACCGTGGCCAGTCCGGAGAGCCCGACGGAGGCGAACGCCGAGGAGAAACCGCTCTCCGGGTCGATCTCCCGGTAGTTCTGCATGCCGGTGAGCACGAGCGTGGCCAGCACGTACAGGATCATGGAGATGACCAGGGAGTAGATGATGGCCTTGGGCATGTGCCGCCGGGCGTCCTTGGACTCCTCGGCCGCGGTGCTCATCGCGTCGTAGCCGAAGACGGCGAAGAACACGGTGGCCGCGCCGGTGATCGCCCCGCCGACGCCGAAGGGGAAGAACGGCGTGTAGTTGGCCGGGTCGATGTGGAAGAACCCGACCGCGATCACCAGCAGCACCACGGCCACCTTGATCGCGACCACGAACGTCTCGAACCGGGCGGCCGCCCGGATGCCCAGGTTCAGCAGGTAGGCGATCAGCAGGCAGAGCAGCACCGCGAACAGGTCGACCACGTGCCCTTCCCCGGTGCCCGGCGCGCCGAGCATCCACGGCGGCAGGGTGACGCCCAGCTGTTGCACGAGAAAACCGAAATATCCGGATATGCCGATGGCGACGACGGCGACGATGGCCGTGTACTCCAGCAGCAGGTCCCATCCGATGAACCAGCCCACGAGCTCGCCGAGCACCGCGTACCCGTAGGTGTAGGCGGACCCGGCCTTCGGGATCATGCCGGCGAACTCGGCGTAGGAGAAGGCCGCCGCCGCGCTGGCGATCCCGGCCAGCAGGAACGACACGAGCACGGCCGGCCCCGCCGTCTGGTTGGCCACCGCCCCGGCCAGGGCGAAGATGCCGGCGCCGATGATGCCGCCGATGCCGATCGCGGTGAGCTGCCACAACCCGAGCGTCCGGGACAATTCGCCCTCGTGCTCCTCCGCGATCTGCTCGACCGGTTTGCGGCGGAACACGCCTTGTGTCGCAGCCATGGCTGCCTCCTTCACGTCCCCTTGCCGGGGATGCTTTCCGCCGTGGCCCCGCCCATGCGGGATTTGACCAGTTCGTGGTGGGCACGTGGAGCAGATGGATCTCGAACGGCGGATCGTCAAGGCCGGCCGGTGGCCCATGACCGGGTGGCGGTGCGTCCCCCGGGGAGGGGACCGCAGGACACCGGTGGTCTGCGTGCACGGGGCGGGCGTGTCCAGCAGGGAGCTGCGGCCTCTGGTCGCCGCGCTGGGCGCGCACGTGCCGGCATGGACCGTGGACCTGCCGGGTTTCGGGCGCAGCGCGAAGCCGCCCCGCCCGCTGGACCTGGCGGGCCTGGGCGACGCGCTGATCTCCTGGCTGGAGGCGGAGGATCTGCCGCCCGCCTGCTTGGTGGGCTGCTCGTTCGGCTGCCAGCTCGCCGTGGACGTGGCGGTCCGTCACCCTGAGCGGGTGCACTCGCTCGTCCTGGTCGGGCCGACCGTGGATCCGCAGGCGCGCTCCTGGCCGCGGATGATCGGCCGGTGGCTGCGCAACTCCGTACGGGAGAGCCCGCGCATGGCGCCGCTCAACGTGGCCGACTACTGGGACGCGGGGATGCGGCGGGTCGTCGCCACGTTCGAGGTGGCCATGCGCGACCGCCCGGAGGACAAGCTGCCGCGCGTGGCCGTGCCCACGCTCGTGGTCAGGGGCGAGTACGACCGGATGGTCTCGCAGGCCTGGGCCGAGCAGGTCACCCGCCTGATCCCGCGGGCCAGGCTGGTCATCGTGCCGGGCATGCCGCACATGATCCCGTTCCGCGATCCGCAGGCCCTGGCGCCGATCGTCACGGAGCCGGCGGCATCCCCGTGAGGCTCGCCGGGATCGGCCGGCCGCTGCCCAGGGCGGTGAAAAGCTCCTCCCACAACGGCATCACGACCTGCGGCGTGTAGTCGTGCGCCGTCTCCGCCGCCGCGGTGCCCATCCGCGCGCGCAACTCCCGGTCGCCCATCAGCCGGGCGAGGCCCTCGCCCAGCTTCTCGACATCGCGGGGCGGCACCAGCAGCCCGTCGCGGCCCGGGGTCAGCACGTCCGCCGGTCCCGTGGGACAGTCGAAGGCGACGATCGGCAGGGCGTGGCCCATCGCCTCGATCATCGCCATCGGCAGCCCCTCGATACGCGAGCTGAGGGCGTAGATCGACGCTTTGGCCAGCTCCTCGTGGATACGGTCGGTGCGGCCCATGAGCCGGATCCGCCCGCCCATCCCGTGCTCGTCGATGCGCTCCTGCAGGCGTTGCTGGGACGGTCCGGTGCCGAAGATCCGCACCGTCCACTCCGGGTAGGCGTCCGCGACCGCGGCGAACGCCGGGATGAGCAGGTCGAAGCCTTTCTGCGGCACCAGCCGCCCGGCCGCGATCACGATCGGGTTGTTGTGGTCGGAGTGTTTGCGGTGCTCCATGTGGACCGCGTTGGGGATGCGCACGATCGGCGCGCCGGTGCCCAGGAGCGCGCGGTATTCGGCGCGGCTGGTCTCGGTCAGCACGGAGATCGCGTCGAATCGGCCGTAGTGGCGGGCGATGTGCTCGCGGACGGCCGGGTGGTAGGCGGCCAGGTTCATGTGCTCCTGCGCCACCCGGATGACCTTGCGCGAGGCGCGGCGGGCGGAGATCAGGTTCAGCGCCGGGCGGGTGGTGACCAGGATGCCGTCGGTCAGCGCGGACACGTAGTCCATGACCGCGGCCTCCACGCGTTCGGTGAAGTATTCGGCGGCGAACTCGCCGTACGGGACGATCTTGCCGCGGGCGCGTCGCCACACCTTGCGTGCCAAGGAGTCGGCCGCCACCCCGTCTCGCTGGTCCACCAGGGCCGACAGGCGCACCCGCGGGTCGATGGCGAACTGGGGCTTGGTGCGGCGCCGCACCACGCTGACGATCTCGACGTCGTGGCCTGCCTCGGCCATCGCGCCGGCCTGGTTGACCACCGTGCGTATGGTGCCGCCCATGCCGTAGGCGTGCAGCAGCATGTACCGGATCTTCACGTCTGGTACTCCCACTTCATGGTGGGTGAGAGTACTGGCCTTTTCTGGGGATTGACTGGGAACGGGAAACCTTGGTCTCAATGGATGCGGCGCTGCCGCCCCGACCAGGCCTTCTCCCGCAGGACGTACTTCTGGATCTTCCCTGTGGACGTCTTCGGCAACTCGCCGAACTCCACGGTCTTGGGCACCTTGGACCACGCCCGCACATGATCCATGATCTCGTCCGCGGTGGCTTCGGCGCCGTCGCGCAGCGTCACGTACGCGGCCCGTCGACGACGGCGACGCGGTCACCGTGCGAGGCGGCCGCCCGGTCGAGGCAGGAGACCGCGGTGAGGCTCGAACGACAGGGCGTCCAGGTCGGTCATGCGGCTTTCCTCTTCCGGTATGGGCGGTTGGTGCCATCGTCCTTTAGTCTTCCCTCTCGTGTCCCGACGATCATGGGTGCTCTGGGCGGCGGCGCTGGTGACCGCGCTGGCTCCCGACCTCTACGACTGGGCCTCGTCTCTGCTGACCGCAGACGACGGCAGCCGCTTTTACGCGTACATGTCGTCTGGCTGGTGCCTGGGCCATGAGATCGATTCGATGATCCCGGAGTACCTGATCGGACAGGTCCCGCTCTTCTGGTACGGCGGCGCACCGCTGATCGTCCTGGCCTTGGCGGGCTGGCATGCGAGCGTCAGGACCGGGCGGGACCGGCTCGGCAGGATCGTCGCCCGCGTCGCGGCTGTGGTGCTGCTCCTCCAGCGCCTTCCCGGCGTTGTGCTGCTCCTGCTCGACGGGGCGCTCGATCCGGCGTGCGTGGCCGCCTGGGGGCCGTCGGAGCTGGTGAGCTGGCGACTCGTCTGGGACCTGTACTTCCTGGTGCCCGCGGTGCTGATCCTGCTCGCGGTGCGAGCCCCTCGGGGGGCGTTCGTGCGGCGGGGCCGCTTCGCCCGCACGATGGCCACGGTCCTCACGGTGACGGCGGTCCTGCTGGTCGCGGTGCAGGCGGCTCCCCCCGGCAAGGTGAGCACTGAGCGGGAGCTGGACTGCGCCGGCTTCGGCGACGGCACCGTCAAAGGGCTGAGCGAGGCGGAGAAGAAGTTCCTGTGCGACGTGCGCGGATACAACGACTTCTACGGCCTCGGCGGCATCGAGGGCTGGGAGGATGCGCCCGACCGGGTGGTGCTGTCCCAGGGACACCACCTGTGCGGCCTGGCCACCCGGCACGGCGGCGACGTCAACGTGCCGGCCGTGCAGGACGCGCCGCACGCGCAGCTGCGGGGCGCGCTGGGCTCGCTGTGCCCGGCGGTGGCCCGGTGGCAGGAGCAGGAGGGCAAACGGAAGCAAGAGGAGGAGGCGGCGTACTTCCTCGAGAAGCAGAAGGCCTGCGCCCGGCATCCCCTGCACCGCCCGAAGATCAAGCCGGTGCGGCAGAAGCACGCCACCATGTTCACCGAGTCCTGGACCATCCCTGGATTTGAGGACGAGTATGTGGGCGACGACCCCGACCTGGTGGAGGACCTGGTCGGCAGCGAACGTGGGGCGCTGGCCATCTGGGCGGCCGACGAGATCGGCCACGCCTGTGTGACCGTCGAGTCCTACCGCAGGCGGCCGCCGCTGGAGACCAAGGGGTGGGACGAGGTGGTGGAGGTCGGCTACGACAGCCCGCGCGGCACCCTGGCCCTCTCCGACAGCCAGGGAACGAGCGTGACCGGCCTGACGGCCGCCGGTCCCGGGTCGTACCGGGTGCGGGTGCACCTGCGCGGGCGCAAGCTCGTCTACCAAGTGCCCTATGCCCCTGACGGGGCCGTGGAGCTCCTGATCATGGTGTTCCCCGGCAAGGAGAAGAAACCGGCGGTCTACCGGTAGCACCGCTGGAGGCGGCAGGACAGACTCAAAGGCATGAGCCAGGGGATCGACCGCACCGGACTGAAGGTCACGAGCCGGGAGCAGATCGCCCGCGCCTCCCAGGGTCTGTGTGGGTCACGCCCACTTGTCCGCGCCGGCGAACGGCATGTGCTCGCCCTCGACGTACGTCGGGAACGGCTGATAGACGTTCACCCCCGGGGCGCCACGCAGCAGCAGCGCCGACACGAACGGCTGCTGCTCGCTGGTGATCCGGGTCGACGTCGGGATGTACCTGATCGTCAGGCCGCAGCGGCGCCGGGGCGAGGTGTTGGCGTTGGAGGCGTGCAGGATGTTCGGGTGGTGCACCTCCACGTCGCCGGGCGCCAGCACCAGGTCCGCCGCCTGCGACTCGTCCACGGTCACCGCGCTCTCCGAGCCGAGGACGTTGTCGATGTCGTCACGCTGCCGCAACGCGTGCAGGTCCTCCTTGTGTGAGCCTGGGATCACCCGCACGCAGCCGTTCTCGGGCGTGGACTCGTCCACCGCCAGCCACAACGTGACGACCCGCATCGGCTCCAGCGGCCAGTACGCCCCGTCCTGGTGCCACAGAACCGGCATGCCGGAGAACGGCGGCTTGCTGATGTAGTGCGAGGCGAACAGCGCGATGTCCGGGCCGACGAACAACTCGGCGATGTCCAGCAGCCGCTCGTCGCTCACCAGCCGCACCCAGAACGGGTCCCCGGCGACGAGCTCGGTGGCCAGGTCCTCGCCGAGCCGGTCCGGATGCCTGGCCTGGAGCCAGGCGACGTGGTCGCTCGCCTCGGAGATCAGGTCGCGGTCGAGAACGTTCCGGAAGATCGTGTAGCCGTCGCGGTCGTAGTCCTGGAGGGTCCGGTCGACATCCGTGATCACCATGTACTCCTCTGCAAGGAAGGGCGTCGATCCGGATTCTTCGGTGGTGGCGGCCCGAGTTACTAGTATTCGCCGCTCCATAACTATTAATTTCCTGACATGCCGACGATCCTGCGGTGGGTCGAGTTCGCGGCCGGGCTGCCGTACCACGCGGCTCTGGTACCGGTGACCGGAGGCCGCCGCGACCGGCCCGAGCCGCACGTCCACGCCGACTTCCACGAGCTGGTGTACGTGACCGTGGGGGAGGGCGTCCAGCGCGTAGGCGAGGCCGAGATGCCGTTACGCGCCGGGGACGTGGTGCTGGTACGCCCGCACGACCGGCACGAGTTCGCCGCCACGACCGCCACGGGCCTGCGGTTCGTCAACATCGCTTTCCCGAGCGAGCGCTGGCGTGCCTTCGCCGACCTCGCCGGGCTGCCCGGCACGGCGGACTGGGACCGGCGCGAGCTGCCGCCGGCGGCGCGCGCCGACCTGGACGGGCCGGTCGCGGCCGAGTTCGCGCGCGTGCTGGGGGCCTACTCCGGCGTGCCGCGCGTGCTCGACCTGGTGCGGCTCTGGACGGCGGTCGTCCCGCTGCTGGAGAGCGCGGACGGCACGGCCGTGGACCGGCGGCCCGGCTGGCTGGTGTCGGCCTGCGTCGCGATGAGCCGTGAGGAGAACCTGCGCGAAGGGCTGCCCCGGCTGCTCGCGCTGGCCGCCGTGAGCTCCGGGCACCTGGCCCGCACCATGCGTACGCACTACGGCTGCACGCCCGTCGCGTTCGTGGCCAGGCGGCGGCTGGAGCACGCCGCGCTGCTGCTGACCACGACCACCGAAGGCATCGGCAGCATCGCTCAGCGGTGCGGCTTCTCCGGCCAGTCGTACTTCGGGCGGCTCTTTCAACGGAAGTACGGCATGGCGCCCCGGGATTACCGGGAGGCCACGAGGCGGGCTGTGGTCCCGGCGGCTATGGACACCCAAGATATCAAGTGATTAGATGACTCGCCTCGGGCCCGTTTTCACCCCGCACCGTCACCACAAGTGAAACAGGAGGCCGGGCATGATCCGGTCGCGTCCACTGCTCATCGCCGCCGTCACCTCCCTCTTACTCGCCGGCTGCGGCTCCTCCGGCGGCACCGCCGCGCAGCAGCCCGGCAAGACCGAGCTGAAGCTCTACAACGACAAGGGAGCCTGGAGCAAGTACTTCGACGAGATGGGCGTCCTGTCCAAACAGCAGATCGGCCTGTCGATGAAGTCGGTCGGCTACACGGACGAGCCCACGTACCAGGCGTTCATCAAGGCGTCCTTCCGCACCGACGTGAAACCCGACCTGTTCACCTGGACGACGGGCGGGCGGCTGGCGGAGATCGTCGGCCAGAAACAGGTGGCGGAGACGACCGCGATCTGGCAGGAGGCCATCAAGAACGGCGACCTGTCCGCCGATCTGGCCCCCTACTACACGATCGGCGGCAAGCAGTATTGCGTGCCGTTGAACGCGGCCTACTGGGGCATGTTCTACAACAAGAAAGTCTTCGACGAGCACGGGCTGAAACCGCCCGCGACCTGGGACGAGCTGATCCAGATCGCCGACACGCTGAAGAAGAAGGGCGTGCCCGCCTTCTACCACACCTCCGTGCTGTTCTCCTTCGTCTGGTTCGAGCAGCTCCTCGCCGGCACCGACCCCGACCTGTACGACCGCCTGTCCACCGGCCAGGCCAAATACACCGACCCCGGCGTCGTCGAGGTGATGAAACGCTGGAAGTCGATGATCGACGCCGGCTACTTCAACAACCCCGGTGACAAGACCGACCCGGGCGACGTGCTCAAGACCGGCAAGGCGGCGATGGTGTCGTTCGGGACGTGGTTCAACACGAGCATGACCCAGCGGGGCATGAAGGCCGGCACTGACTACGGCTTCTTCGTGATCCCGAACGTCAACGCCTCGCTCCCCAAGACGTCGATGATCTTCGAGAGCGGCCCGCTCTGCTCGCTGGCCAAGGCGCCTGATCCCGGCGCCAGCATGAAGTACCTCAAGTGGTGGGTGGGGGCCGGCGCGCAGGAGAAGTGGGCCACCGCCAGGGGAGACGTCTCGGCCAACCCCAAGGTCGCCATCGCCGACGAGGCCATCGCGGAGGTCGGCAAGGCCGCGGGCAGCGGAGAATACCGCCTGGTCAACCGGTATTTCGAGGCCACGCCGCCGCCCGTGCTCAGCGCCGCGCTCGACGGCTTCAGCGGCTTCGTCGCCAAGCCCGAGACCTATGAGAAGGTCCTGGCCGACATCCAGGTCGCTGCCGATGAGTACTGGAGCACCCACAAACAGGGCGACTGAGCAGGGGGCTGGGGCTGGGGCTCCGCGTCAGGACGCCGGAGCGACCCGCCACGGGTCCGGGACCTTGTCCCCGTAGCCGATCTCGCGGGCCCCGGCGAACGCGGCCAGCTCGGCGACCGCCCGGCCGACGGCGGTCGCCGCGTCCGCCGGCATGCCGGGCTCGGGGAACAGCCCCTCGATCTCCAGCCGCGCCCGGCGCCGGTCCAGGCGCGGCACCAGCCTGCCCACCAGGCGCTCGCCGTGCAGGATCGGCATGATGTAGTGCCCGTACTGCCGCTTGGCCTTGGGCACGTACATCTCGGTCCGGAACGTGAAGCCCCACAACCGCTGGGTCCGCTCGCGGTCGCAGATGAGGTTGTCGAACGGCGACAGCAGCGTGGTGCGCGGCTCCCAGTCGCGCTCCAGCACCCCCAGCACGTCGCGATGCACGTACCACCGCTCGTCGCCGCCCTCGACCTCGGCCGGCACCACCCGCCCCGACGCCTCCAAGCCGCTCAGCACCTCGGCCAGGCCGGGGTAGCGGTCGCGGATGAAGTGCCGCTCGATGTCCGTCGCACGGGCCACGCCGAGCGCGCGCAACGCGTGCTCGGCCGCCCGCGTCACCGCCTCCTCGCGCGGCAGCGGCGCGGTCGGCGCCCACTCCGGCAGCCGGTGCTCGGTCAGGTCCCACAGGCGGGTACGCCCCTCCCGGCCCGCCACCATGACCTGGCCCTGGAACCACAGGAAGTCCAGCATCCGCTCGACGTTGCGGCCGTTGGTCCACCCGCTCGACCGCCACGCCACGGCCGCGAGGTCCTCGAACCCGCCGACCGGCAGGGGACCCTTCTCGCGCAGCCGGTCGAGGATGTGCCGCCGTAACGCGTCGTTCGCCGTCATCCAGTCGCGGACCTGCCGCGCGTAGCCGGACTCGCCCGCCGGATAGACCCGCATCGTGACCTGGTGAATCGGGTAGTCCTCGGCCAGCACGATCGACGCGGCGTGCGCCCAGTACTCGAACAGCCAGCGCTCGCGCCACAGCAGCACGTCCACGTCGGCCGGATCGTAGCCGCCGACCCTGCTCCAGAGCACCAGCAGGTGACTGCGCGCCACCACGTTGACCGGGTCGAGCTGCAGGCACCGCAACGTCCGCAGCACCTGCCGCAGGCCGTCGAGGTCGTTTCCCGGACGCGGGCCGGCCAGATGCTGGCAGGTCACGGCCAGCCGCCGGGCGGACTCCAGGCCGAGGGTCAGAGGGCGCGACATGGCCGCAGATCGTACTCGAAAAAGCGTTCGACGGCGAGGGTGGCGGCCCGCCGCAAGCCGTCAGGGGACCGGCTCGGCGGCGTACGTGGCCCCCGCCAGAATCGCGCCGTACTGGATGGACACCAGGTGGCGGATCGGGATCGTCACGCTGGACGCGTCCGCCTCCGCTGCCGCGCACCACCCGGCGTACGTCTCCGCCAGCCGCCCCGCCGACGCCCGGATGGCGGGGGTGGCGTTGCCGATCGCGAGCTCGCCCTCCAGCGCCCGCAGCAACATCCCGCCGAACCTGAGCCGCACGCTGTGCAGGCGTTCCCGGATCGAGGTCACCTCGGCGACCGTGGCGGGCCGGTCGTTGCCGGCGGCCCCGGACCGGCCCTCGTCGGTGGCCCCCATCCTGGCCACCATCGGGACGAAGCACCTGCTGGCGCGGATGAACGGCGACCGGCTGACCAGATCCGCGGAGACCGCCGCCAGCACCTCGCTCAAGAGCGTGGAGGTGGCCTTGAGCTCCGTCGCGTGCTCGCGCAGCAGGTCACGGTAGACCTGGCCGGTCGGGGTCGTGTCGCCGGCGGTCGCGTCCGTCCAGTAGGGCACCTCCGCGGTCAAGCCCAGCGCCCCGTACCTCTTGATGTAGGAGTCGCTGGCGGCACCGCTGATGTGCTCCGTGGGCTCATGCCCGAGGGCCTCCATGTAGTCGTACAAATCCTCCATCGCCGGTGTCAGGTAGACGGCCTGCTCCAGCTGTTTCACCGACGGATGCTCGGACTCGCCGGCGTGCAGCGGCACGCCGTACCGTGCGGGCAGGGACGTGAGGACCTCCTGGAGCGCCGGTTCCGGGCGGTTGAGGTAGTAGAAGACGCCGCCGGACTCGCCGTTGTGCAGCGTGGTCAGGAACGACGGCCGCGTGTCGTCGATCAGCCGCATCAGCGCCAGCGTCTCCGGCAGCACCCGATCGAAATAGGCCCTCTTGTACGAGAACGGGAACGTCCACTCGACCTGCTCGTCCGCGGCCGGCCGGTAGAAGTGCCTGCCGTAATGGGTCCGGGTGAACGGCCCGGCGAACCAGCCCTCGTTGAGCCGGGTCCCGTCCGGGTCGAGGCAGGCCACGATGTGCCAGGTGCAGCCGGCGGCGCGGCGCAGCCCGGCGTCGGCGCACAGGCGGCCGGCGAGGTGCGTGACGGTGAGCCCGCCGATGGGCTCGTTCGGATGCGGCCCGGCCGCGACGACGGCATGCCGGGGCCCGTCGCCCACGGTCAGGCAGAGCATGGGGTCGCCGAGGCGGGAGGTGCCGATGCGGCGCAGCGTCGCCACGCCGGGATGGTCGTCCGCCAGCCGGGCGAGGCCGTCGTTGACCTCGTCGACGGTGGCGAAACGGTCGAAGTGGGGGACGGTGTCCAGTTCGGTGAGGAGATTGTCGAGCACGCCCTAGTGTCCCCACGATGATGGCCGCCCGCCATCGTCGGGAGCCCCAAGGTCGCCTTCCGATCCTTGCCAGGTTCTGCCGAGCGGGCTCCGCTGGACGGCCTTCTCACCTTCCTGGATGAGGTCTACGGGGCCGCACGCTGATGGGCAGGTCCGTCACACCGCTGAAGGGAGGGCCCGCCAGGGAGGCCGAACTGCTCGGCGGCGGTCCTCGACGTGCTGCGCGAGCTTGCCCGGCGACTGGTGGATCACGTGGTCATGCCGCTCGCCCGCGGCTCCGCTCGCTAGAGCACCCGGCCCACCCTGGCCGCGGGCCCGTTTGCGGCGCACGATAAAAGAAGGTCATGCCCTTGGACCCCTTTCTTGCGGAGAAACTGCACCTGGTGCGCGACCTGACCAGGGAGCACCTCGCCTCCGACCCGGTGGCCCAGCAGAAGATGACCGACTACTTAAAGGACCCGGAGGAGTGGGTCCTGCCGCCCCACGTGGTGGTGGAGGACCTGCAGGTGGCCGGGCCGCACGGCCCGATCCCCGTCCGCGCCTACCGGCCGCGCGACACGCCCGCGGGCGCCGCCCTGCTCTGGGCGCACGGCGGCGGCTTTTCCGCCGGCGATTTGGAGATGCCCGAGGCCCACGTCGTGAGCGCCGAACTGGCCGCCCGAGCCGGCGTCTTCGTCGCCTCTGTCGGCTACCGGCTGGCTCAGAACGGCGTACGGTACCCCGTTCCGCTGGACGACGTCGATGCGGCCTGGCACTGGCTCACGGTGGAGGCCATGCCGGGCCGGCGCGCAGCCCTGGGTGGCGCCAGCGCGGGAGCGGCCCTCGCTCTCGCAACCGCCCTACGCGCCCGCGACCGCGGCCGGGCCGCCGACCTGCTGCTCCTGGCCTATCCCTTCGCGCACTGCCCCAATCCCGCCCTCGACGACGCGGCCGCCGCCGAGATGGCGACCTTGCCCCCGTTCATGCGCTTTCCCCCAGCGGCGATCGAGGACATGGTCCGCACCTACGTGGGCCGGATCAGCGACCTGCCGCCTGACGCGCTCCCCGGCGCCGCCCGCCTCGACGGCCTGCCGGCCACGCACATCCTGCTGGCCGAATACGACGACCTGCGGGCCTCCGGCGAACTGCTCGAACGCCAGTTGCGCGAGGCCGGCGTGCCGGTGAGCACGTACCTGGCGCGCGGGATGCCGCACGGGCACCTCAACCGCACCCCGTCCCTCCGCGAGGTGGACGCCTCGCTCGACTACTTCGTCGACGCCATGTCGTGATCACTCCGACGGATGACCCAAGATCAGCACCACTGCATCGAGAAGTCGCTGGAGATCCACCTCATTGAGGTCTCGCCGGAGCGCATCGGCTACAGCCGCAAGCGCGCCGGCGAGCCGGTCGAGCGCGGAGACGGTGGCGTTGCCTCGGCCGTTCTCCAAATTGGCGATATAGGGCACCGACAACGCGGCATCGGCTGCCACCGAAGCCACGGTCCGGCCAAGTGGCGCTCGACGGGTTCACAGCCGCCGGCCACGTTCGACGTTGTCCAGGACGCCGCGTACGGCGTTCACTGCGGCTGATCCGCCCGCTCCCGCCGGCGGCGTTGCTGCCGGCCGAGGCCGAGGAGTAGGGCGGATCAGTGAGCGGTGGCGCGGACGGCGTCGGCGATCAGATCGCCGACGCGTTCGGGGTGGCTCGATCTGCGGGACGCCGTCCTGGTCGGCTTCTCGATGGCACCGGTGAGGTCGCCCCGGTACGTGTCCGCCTACGGCAGGCCCGCGTGGCCAAGGCCGCCTTCCTGGGCGGGCTGCCTCCCTTCCTGCTCAAGCCCGACGACAACCCGGCCGGGGCCGCTCCGAAGGAGTTCTTCGACGGTGTGATCGCGGCCGTCAAGGCGGACCGCAACAGGACGTGGCGCGCCTTTCCGGCATGAGCGTCTCCGCCTTCTACCGCAACTTCCAGGCGGTGACCGGGATGAGCCCATCCAGTTCCAGAAGCAGGTCCGGCTGCAGGAGGCCCGGCTGCTGCTCGCTCGCCACCCACCCGGGCGACGTCACCGGGGTCGGCCACCGCGTCGGCTACGACAACCCGTCACGGTTCAGCAGGGAGTACCGTCGCCAGTTCGGTGCGCCTCCCCGCGCCTTCTACCTGCTCCCTACCTGGGCACTGTCACTTCGATGAGAGCCGAAGCGGCAGTCTCGCGTCGTCGAAGTCGGCAGCGCTAACCGACGTTCACGTGCCGTGAACGTGCGTCGGCTGAGAACCAGGGCTTCAGAGGATGCGGCTCGAAACATAGGTGGCGTCTATTGGGGCACCTGCCCCAACTGTACGACTAGACGCATGGCCCAGTGATCCGGCAGTTTGGGAGAAAGCAGATGAGCGACACCCAGGACAACGCCCCCTCCAGCGCGCAGGGCGTGGACCGGAAGGCGGCGGCCGGCTGGCCGGTCGCGCCTGACTCGGTGACCGCGCATGGCAGTGAGAGCGAGAACCCGGCCATCGACTCGCCGACTCCGAAGACCGGCGGTCGTCCGCGCACGAACCGGGACTGGTGGCCCAACCAGCTCGACCTCTCGGTGTTGCGCGCGCACTCGTCCAAGGGCAACCCACTGGCAGAGGGCTTCAGCTACGCCAAGGAGTTCGAGAAGCTCGACGTCGAGGCCCTCAAGCAGGACATCATCGAGGTGCTCACCACCTCGCAGGACTGGTGGCCGGCCGACTTCGGCCACTACGGCGGTCTCATGATCCGCATGAGCTGGCACGCTGCGGGCACCTACCGCATCCACGACGGTCGCGGCGGGGCCGGCGACGGCGCTCAGCGTTTCGCGCCGCTCAACAGCTGGCCCGACAACGCCAACCTCGACAAGGCCCGCCGGCTGCTGTGGCCGGTCAAGCAGAAGTACGGCCAGAAGATCTCGTGGGCCGACCTGCTCGTGCTCGCCGGCAACGTCGCCCTGGAGTCGATGGGTTTCAAGACCTTCGGCTTCGGCTTCGGCCGCGCGGACGTCTGGGAGCCAGAGGAGATCTTCTGGGGTCCGGAGGACGCCTGGCTCGGTGACGAGCGCTACGTCACCGACACCGAGATGGTGCCGCACGTCGGCGCGACCGAGATGGGTCTCATCTACGTCAACCCGGAGGGTCCGCGCGGCAACGCGGACCCGGCTGGGGCGGCGCATTTCATCCGCGAGACCTTCGGACGGATGGCGATGAACGACGAGGAGACTGTCGCTCTCATCGCCGGCGGCCACACGTTCGGCAAGACCCACGGCGCCGGCATCGCGGACGACCACGTGGGGCCGGAGCCCGAGGGCGCGCCGCTGGAGGCGCAGGGCCTGGGCTGGCTGAGCAGCTACGGCACCGGCAAGGGCGGTGACACGATCACCAGCGGTCTCGAGGTGACGTGGACCGACCGGCCGACGCAGTGGAGCAACCGTTTCTTCGAGATCCTCTTCGGCTACGAGTGGGAGCTCACCACGAGCCCCGGCGGCGCGAAGCAGTGGGTCGCGAAGGACGCCGAGGCGATCATCCCGGACGCCCACGACCCGTCGAAGAAGCACAAGCCGACGATGCTCACGACCGACCTGGCGCTGCGCGTCGACCCGACGTACCAGAAGATCTCCCTCCACTTCCTGGAGAACCCCGACGAGTTCGCGTTGGCCTTCGCCAAGGCCTGGTACAAGCTGCTGCACCGCGACATGGGTCCGGTCAGCCGCTTCCTCGGACCGTGGGTCGCCGAGCCCCAGCTGTGGCAGGACCCGGTGCCGGCCGTCGACCACGAACTCGTCGGTGACGCCGACGTCGCTTCCCTCAAGGCGAAGGTCCTGGAGTCCGGCCTCACGACCGCTCAACTGGTCTCCACCGCCTGGGCCTCCGCCGCGAGCTTCCGGTCCACCGACAAGCGCGGCGGCGCCAACGGCGCTCGGCTCCGTCTCGAGCCGCAGCGCAGCTGGGAGGTCAACCAGCCCGAGCAACTCGCGACGGTCCTGGACATCCTCGAGGGCATCCAGCGCGAGTTCAACGAGGCCGGCGGCGCGAAGATCTCGCTCGCCGACCTGATCGTGCTGGCCGGCTCGGCCGCCGTCGAGAAGGCAGCACGCGAGGCCGGCGTGGCGGTGACGGTGCCGTTCCGCCCCGGCCGCACCGACGCCACTCAGGAGCAGACCGACGTCGAGTCCTTCCGGGTCCTCGAGCCGCGGGCCGACGGGTTCCGCAACTACCTGCGTTCCGGCGAGAAGACCCAACCGGAGGTGCTGCTCGTCGATCGTGCCTACATGCTCGACCTGACCCCGCCCGAAATGACCGTCCTCATCGGCGGCCTGCGTTCCCTCGGAGCCAACTTCGGCGGTACCCAGCACGGCGTCCTCACCGACCGGCCCGGCGTGCTCACCAACGACTTCTTCACCAACCTGCTCTCCCCGGGCGCCCGGTGGAAGGCATCGGACTCCGAGGAGCATGTGTACGAGATCCGCGACGTGGCCACCGATGAGGTGAAGTGGACCGCCACCGCGGTCGACCTCATCTTCGGCTCCAACTCCCAGCTACGAGCCCTCGCGGAGGTCTACGCCAGCCAGGACGCCCGCGACAGGTTCGTGACCGACTTCGTTGCAGCCTGGACCAAGGTCATGGAACTCGACCGGTTCGACCTCGCCTGACCTGGCTCCACCCGGCGAGCCCGGTCGAGCCACCATGATCGACCGGGCTCCTCCGCCATGGGATCCAGTAGTCGCGGCCTCCCGCGTCCCCCGGCTTCGTCAGACACTGATTCGGTACGGCGCGGACACCAGCCGACAGATGGACGCGATGCCCGGGGGCCGGCCACGCAGGGCAGCGGACAGCGTCAGTCCTGGGCTCCGGCGTCGATGCTGCCGACGGTCAGGTCCGTCAGCGCCGCGATGGCCTCGGCGACCGTGGCCCGCCCCCGGTTCAGCTCCGCGGCGATCGCCTCGGCCGCGCCCAGCGCGCCGACGCAGCGCAGCCGGAGGGCTTCCTGCGTGAGCCCGGAGTACGGCCGCAGGGCGGTGGCCATCAGGTCCGTGTAGTCGTCGAGCAGCTCACGCTCGATCGCCTCCATCTCCGGGTTCCCCTTGAGCGCGGCGGAGATGGCGGTCCACTCCGGCATGTCGGTGGCGCAGGCGAAGTAGGCGGCGCTCAGGACGCGGGCGATCTCGCGGGGGACGGCCGGGGCGTCACGCAGGGCCTTCTCCGAGGCGGCCCGGTGCCGCTCGTCGAGCCGCCGGTAGAGCGCGATCAGCAGGCCGGGGCGGGTGCCGAAGTGGTCGTAGACGATCGGCCTGCTCACTCCGGCGGCCTCCGCCAGGCTGAGCAGCGTGAGGCTGTCGGTGCCGTGGGCGCGCACGATCGCCATGGCGGTGTCGAGCAGTTGCTCCCGCCTGGCCGACTTGGACAGGCGAGTCGATCCCGTGGTCATCGTCCTCCCTTGCGTTGCCTCCCAGCATAAGCTACAAAATGTAAGTTACAGAATGTAGGTTAGCGAGAGGACATCACCGTGGAGCACTCCGTACTGATCATGGGCGGATCCGGCCAGGCGGGCGCGGCGACCGCAGCCCTCCTGCGCCGGTGGTACCCGGAGCTGCCGCTGACGATCGCGGGCCGCGATCTCGGCCGCGCCCGGCGGGTCGCCGACGAGCTCGGCGGCGCGACAGCCGTGACCATCGATCTGCGGCGAGGCGACCTCGGCCTCCAGGGGACCGACGGCTACTCGGCGGTCGTGGCAACGGTGTGGGACAGCCACCTGAACGGACTGCGTTACGCACAGGACCGCGGCCTGCCGTACGTCAGCATCTCCAGCGGCCTGGTCGACATCGGCCCCGAGATCGTCGCCGCCGGCCTGCGAGCCGGCGCGGCGCCGATCCTGCTGGCCAGCCACTGGTACGCGGGGCTCGTCGTCCTCGCGGTGCTCGGCCTCGCCAGGGAGTTCGACCGGCTCGACACCATCGAGGTCAGCGGCGTGCTGGACGAACAGGACAGCGGCGGGCCCGCGGCCACGGCCGACCTGGCACGCCTGCTGGCCGCCACCTCGGCGGGGCACGTCCGCCGCGACGGCGTCTTCGACTGGGTCAGCGGCCCCGACGCGCAGGTGGAGATCACCAGCGTCGACGGCGCCGTGCTGCCCGGCCAGATCATCCCCATCCTCGACGTGCCGAGCCTGGCCGCCGCGACGGGCGCGCCCAACGTCCGCTTCGCGTTCGCGATCGGTGAATCGGCGGGCAGGCGGCGCGGCGGGCCCGCGTCCACGGAGGTCAAGATCGACCTCGAAGGCGTGGACCGCGCGGGCGCACCACTCAGGACGAGCCGCTACCTCCTCCACCCGGAAGGGCAGCGCGCCCTGACGGCGCTTGGCCTCGCCCTCGGCGTCGAGCGACTGCTCGGCCTGCGCGGCGACCCCGTGCCGCCCGGCCTCCACACCCCCGAGGCGTTGATCGACCCCGGCTACGCGGCCGAGCGGATGGCGGAGATCGGCGCCACCCTTGCCGGAGTGCACGGCGATCACTGACTCCGACGCAGCAGGTGCTGCCGCGGCCTCTCAATCCCGTTGCGGCAGCACCTGCTTGAGAGACGGTGTAACTGGTACAGTCCGGGACTGCTGTAGATCATTTGGACGCCGTTCCCACGTTTCGGAGGACTACTCGATGGGCCGTTTATCGGCTTTCTTATCCGCCGTGCTCATAGGTCCGGCGGCGACGCTCGCCGTTCCGGCCGCGGCGGAGGCCGCCGTTCCCGATGTGGTGAGCGCCGTGCGCAACCAGCTCGCCAAGGGCGCGAGCGTGACGTTCACGCAGTACGGCCACGTCGAGATCAACAACAGGAACAAGTACGACAATCACACGGCCCGAGTGTTCCGCTACCATCCGATGCAAGAGGGAACGCTGGTCCTCGGCGGACGCGGTGTCGTCGCGGCGAGTATCAAGCGCCGGGTGGACTTCGACCGTCACCTGCTCCCGCTCGCCAAGGAGCATGCGGAAGAAGGCGACCCGGTCTCTCGCAGCCTGATCGCGCAGACGCAGCCGCACCGCTGGATCAACACCAAAGGCCGGTTCTACAGCACCGGGCGGCTGTGGACTGCGGACCTGCCCGAGGGAAAGACGTGGGCGCGGCGCGGCGACCGCAGCGCCGGCTCCACGGCCTTCGGCGACCAGATCATCAATTTCTTCGAGATCGCGACGCTCAAAGCGCTGATCGCCGATGCCGAGGAGAAGAAGTTCAACCTGCCGAACCCCGCGGGGAAAACTCCCGACCGCAAGCGGACCGGGTTCTACCGGGGCACTCTCACCTTCGCCGAGTTGTACGACCTCTCACCCACCTTCCGGCAAGTAGCAGGGAAGCGGCCGGACGCGAGTTATGCGAACACGGTCGTGGGATGGAGCATCGTCTTCGACGCGAAGGGGCTGCCCTTCAAGTTCGGCTCCGGCTTCAGCACGCAGGAAAAGGAAAAGTATTACACCCAAGGCGGCGCCACCACGGATATCGTGAGCTGGGGCCCGGCCAGGACTCTTGCGGCGCCCAGCGCGAGGCAGGTCGCTGCCGTCCGCGCTCCCGTCGATGGCCTGCCCGAATTCGACGACCTGGTGGAACTTGCCAAGGTGGACGCTCCGCCCTCGAAGCGTTAGCCGCCGGTCCCGGTAATGCGCGGGCCTGCCACAGCGGCGTCAGGATAGAGCAGCCTCCGCCGCGCCTGCTGCCAGGCGGTCTGCGCCGCGGCCTGGGCGACGGCGAGCCGACCACGTACGTCGCCGAGCTGTTCGGCGGCGGCCAGGTCCTCGCGCAGCCGCCCGGCCTCGCTCGCGTGCTGCTCGCGCCTGGCCAGCTGGGCGCGGACCCGGCCGCCCCCACTGCCAACCCCGATGTCGCACTGCCATGTCCGCTTCCATCTGGCGTGACGCACTTCCATCTGCAAGGCCGTCAGACAACAGCTGTCTGGCGTCTCGGAACTTGCTACCGGAGCCAGGCCTACCTGCGCACTATCAATTAGACGTATGTCTAACTAGGGCGACCGAATGTCATGCAACGTGATAGCACGATCCGAACACGGTGCGGGTGCCCCACTGATTGCTCTTCCAGACGTCGCCTCTGAAGAGCCCTGGCTCGTTCGCGACGCGCGCTTGTCGGCGCGACCGTGGACGAACTGGCTGTCGTCCGGCGCGATGGCCGAGTGGTAGGGCGGGGGCGAGGGCGGAAGAGTAGAGGGCGAAAGGTGGCAGCCGCGCCGCCCGCGGACTAGAGACGGCGTGCCCGAGCCGAGGCCGCGGCTGAGCGAACCGCGCCGTTCGCCGCCACGTCTACCGGATATGCGGATACTTCCAGCCATAGTGCTCCTCGTGCTCGCGGCGGCCTGCGGTACCGCCCGGGCGCCGGTCACTGCCGACGAGTTCGCCGACCGCGCTCGTGAGGTCGCCGAACGCTGGCATAGCTCGGCGGAGCGCGAGCCTTGGATCGAGGGGTTCGTCCCGCTGCGGAACCTGACCCTGGAGCCAGATTGGGGGCGCATGCCGCGGTGGGTGGGCCGGAGCCTCATCAACAGCGCCTGGAAGCTCGAGATCGAGCTCTCGGCCGAGGTGCCTGCCGCGGCCGTGCTGCGCTGGGCTGATGGGGGCACGCTGAGCGTCCCGATCCTGGCGGCCACAGCCGCCTACGCCGGGCTCAGCAAGCCTAAGTCCTTCGTTGACGAGGAGTGCCCGGCCAGGGGCTGCCGGCCGTTGCGAGTGATCGCGGTGGCGCGGGGCGAGGCCACGATGCCCAGCAGCCGGGGGGACGTGCGAGTGCCCACGTGGGACTTCACTGTGAAGGGCGTGCCCGAGCCGTTCCGGCGGGTCGCAGTGGACCCGGCCGCGATGGGCGGGCCGCCCCGGCCGGTGAATGACGGGATCCAGGAGGTGCGCACCTACGAGGTGCGCGCGCCGACTGAGCTCCAGCTGAGCTACCTGCACGGCACCTGCGACACGACCTACGGCTCGCGCGTTCACGAGACGCCCGAAGCGGTGGTCGTGGACGTCGACGTCCGGCGTGACGACGACGTGGAGTTCTGCAACGCGATGGGGAAGACCGACCGGATCGGTGTCACGCTGCGCGAGCCACTGGGCCGCCGGGTGGTGCTGGACTCCAGTAGCGGGGTGCCCCTGCTGTCGCAGAGCGATATCCACCTGGTCGAGTTCCAGAACTACGACCCGCGCCGCTCCTAGTCGTGATCGAGCAGGCTGCGCGGGATTCTGTGGCACCGCCGTAGTGGGAGGTGGCCAGGGTTCGTACGATCCAGTCGCCCAGCTTCTTCCGTACCGGACGAGGCCGTGGAGACCATGCAGCGGATCGACGCCGACTACAGACACCTCTACCCCAGCGACGGGCCGGCGTTCCTCCCTGGCCGAGCATCTCACTGGCATCACGCTGACACCGGAGCTGCTGGAGGGGTCAACTTACCTGTGTGGAGTTATCCCCGAGGTTGGATGCCGCCAGACAGCCGTCAGACAACAGATGTTGTCTGGAAGCAGCGAAGATGACAGTGAAACCCGCCCCGGACCTTGGCACTGTCAGTTCGACGAATATCGAAGTACCAGCGTTTGCGTCATCGAAGTTGACAGTACGGAGCCGAAGATCAACTGCTGGCCAAATTGGCTGTGTTAGGTGCGGCCGTCGCCCAGGGACATGGTTAAGGTGCTTCGCTAGGTCCTCAGCTGTGCCCCCTTCGTTGTGGAGGGCGCGGAAGGCTTGGGCCTGCCTGGTCGTTGGCAGATGCCCGTCGAGGAGGTAGGGGAGTAAGAGTCGCCGCTCCAGTACTTCACGCCACGAGAGTCCCGATGGTCTGCGCACCACGGACACGTTGACCCTCAATGCGTGTTCGTTGCCTGGTGGGATGCCGGGCCGGTCAATTTCGATGGCGACATACCGGAAGCCGTTGGCCAGGTTGCAGTCAGCGCAGCCGGCCGGACCCCGGCTCAATTTGTTGCCGCACTCGGTGCAGATGAGCCGGTCGTAGGCGCCGTCCACCACTCGCCAGAGGTGCCTGTTGGGCTCGTCGATCACCATCTCGGCGATGTCGCGAGTGTGACTGAGCGCTTCAGCTGGCGGGAATCGCCCGCTGAACGCTCAGTCACCGCAGTTGATCGTTACGAGGTGCCGTTAGCCGACTTCTAGAACGAAGAACAGGAAGCTCAGGAACCTCGTGCCGGTGATCTCGCGGAACTCCTCGGGGAACAGTTCGCGGGCTTCCGGCACAAACGGCGGTTCGCTGATGACGCTGATGCGAAAGCCAGCCTCGGTGAAGGCCTCGGTCATCGCGTGCAGCGGCCGGTCCCAGAAGCTCATCCGGGCGGTCTGCCCACCCATGGTCCATTCATCGATCCGGATACGGGTCTCGAAGTACTTGGGCTTTTCCCCGGCCATGTGCTGCCAGAGGGTGATGGAGAAAGGATGCTCGACCGAGACGAGGAGTCGGCCGCCAGGCCTCAGCACGCGTCGAAGCTCGGCCAGTGTCGGTCCCCAGTCTTCCAGGTAGTGCAGCACCAGCGACGCGATGACGTCGTCGTAGGTGTCGTTGGGGAAGGGCAGTGGGCTGGCCAGGTCGGCGACCCGCAGGTCTGCGTCGGTGCCCAGCCGCTGTCGGGCCATCTCCAGCATCCCGGCGCTCGCGTCGATGCCGGTGACGATGGCGCCTCGATCGCGCAGCTCGGCGAACAGGGGGCCTGAGCCGCAGCCGGCGTCGAGGATGCGCCGGCCGGTCACGTCCCCGGCGAGTTCCAGCATCGCGGGACGCTCGTAGTACGCGTTCAGGAGGCTGGTCTCGTTCTCGGCCGTGTACCCCTCGGCGATGCTGTCGTAGTCGTTGAATCGGGACGGATGTGCAGTCTCAACGTGATCTTCGGGCATGGTAGGCATGCGGGCCATTGTGGCCCAGCAGTCTCGGCGGCACAGACATATGCCCGTTCGCCGTGACTGAGCGCTTCAACCGGCCGGAATCGCCGCCTTGCCCTCACCAGCGAAGACGCAGCAGATCGAGCCAGCCGAAGTAGCCCGTCCCCGCCCATAGAATGCGCGGAGCTCGCCAACTCAAGCGCAATCCGCCAACTCCGGCGCTAATCCGCCGGCTGAAGCGCGCAGTCACCCCAAGCCGGGCTCCACCGGATATCAACGTGGTCGCTGATCGGTCCGAGGCATCGGTTCACTGCAGGGATGCGCGGAAGCCCGCGATGGTCTGCCAGGGATGAAGGCCTTCACCGGCCAGGAGCAGTGCGGCCTCGGGCAGGTCTAGGTCGTCGACGGTTTCGGGTGGGTGCCGGTGGTGAGGTGCGCCCGGTTCCCAGAGCTGAAGGGGTTTGAGTGGGCCGGCGTCAAGCACGTTGATGTGGAGGTGGCCGAGCATGCGGTCGGTCAGAGCGGCATTGTTGCGCTGTTCAGAATTCGTGCCAAAGGGTGCCGGCCCAGGGGTCGTAACGGCGTCGGTGCATGAAGTAGCGCAACCCGTCCAGGAGCGTGCCGCCGAGGCAGATTTCATCAATGATGAGCATTCCGGCGGCGGTCAGCAGAGGTCCGGGCTGGTAGAAGGTCAGTTCGCGGCAGCGCTCGCGGGCGGAGTATCCGGCGGTGAGGGCGAGCTGGTCGCGTAGGTGGCAGAACTCATGGAAGCTGCCGAAGAACTGCACCCACTCACGGCCCTCTGCCAGGCGGACTGAGTCCTTTTCCCCACGCGGACACCTGCCAGATCCACAGCCGAGCCGTCGAACACCTCCAGGTGCATCCCACGCACGACCTCGGCACTCACGCCTGTGGCAGCCCCGATCGCCCTGCAGGTCTCCGACGTCACAACAACGCCGTACGCCAGTGAACGGACATCGCTTGACGCACGTACATCCAGCCCTAACGCCTCGGCGATCATCCACACCGGACATCCGTTGCGTACCGCCATCCGATCAGCCCAAGAGGCGAACGATTCACCCGCCTGCGGCTCAACCACCAGTGCCAGACGTCGCCGCCGAGGGAGGCCAACTGTCATTCTGAGCTCTCACTATCAGGTCAACTATCAAGTACCGTGCCGAACTCTCAAGTTGAGGCGACGCCAGACAATGTGCCAGACCGGGTAGGGCCAGTTGACGGCTCAAATGAACAGTCTTTTAATTCACATATGGGGCGGATCGCAGGCGTCACCGCCGCCGAGACCCGCGAGCGGCTGCTGCGGGCGGCCGCCGAGGTGTTCGCCGAGCGCGGCTACGACGGCACGCGCGTGGCCGACATCGCCGCGGCCGCGGGGGTGAGCAACGGCGCCTTGTACGCGCACTTCGGCTCCAAGGCCGATCTCATCGTGGCGGCGCTGCGCGCTCACGGGCCGCGGCTGCTGGCCGACCTGTTCGCCGCCGACCCGGACCGGTCCATCACCGACCTGCTCCTCGTCGTCGGCCGCTGGTTGCCCCGCCGCCGCGAGGCCTGCGGTTACCTCATCGTCGAGGCGCTCGTCGCGGCCCGCCGCGACGAGGACGTCGCCCGGCCGATGCGCGACTACATGGGCGAGCGCGCCGACTGGCTGTCCGCGCTCGTACGGGTCGCCCAGAACGACGGCGAGCTCGACCCCGCGCTGTCGCCGGACGCGCTCGTCCACTTCTGCATGCTGCTGGCGATGGGCAGCGCGCTCGTGCCACCCGACCTGCACGCGGTCGACGACCGGGAGTGGACGGCGTTGCTCACCCGGGTCGTCCGCGCCTTCGCCCCCCCGCCGGCACCATAGCGTCACAGAGCGGAGCACCACGGTGAAAGTGAAGATCGACCCCGAGCGTTGCCAGGGACACGGCCGCTGCTACGACCTCGCGCCGGGCCTGTTCGGCGAGGACGAAGAGGGCTACGGGCAGGTGGTCGGCGACGGTGTCGTGCCGCCGGAGGAGGAGCAGGCGGCCCGCCTGGCTGCGGCCAACTGCCCCGAACGCGCGATCGAGATCCTCTAGGAGGCGTGGCATGACCGTCGACGACCGCTTCAGCCAGGACTTCCGGGAGGCGCGCGGGGACGAGCCGTACGGCACCCGCAACGAGATCATCACCGGCCCGGTCTCGGACTGGGCGACGGATTTCTCGCACGTCGAGCCCGAGTGGGCGGCCGACCCGTACCCCATCCAGGACGACCTGCGGCAGCGCTGCCCGATCGCGCACACCGGGCGGTTCGGCGGCGGCTGGCTGCCGACGCGCTACGAGGATGTCGCGGCCATCGCGTACGACACCGAGCGCTTCTCGTCGCGGTCGATCATCATGAGCAACTTCCGGCCGCCGCGTGAGCTGGCCCCGGTGGGCGGCACGCCGCCGATCTCGTCCGACCCGCCGTTCCACCACGACGCCCGCAAGCTCCTGTTGCCGGCGTTCACCAAGAGCGCGGTCGCCAAGCGGGAGGCGGCGACCCGGGCGTTCTGCCACGAGCTCATCGACGCGCTGGAGGGGCAGGAGGTGGTCGACGCCGCCGCCGATTACGCCCAGCACATCCCGATGCGCGTCATCTCCGACATGCTGGGCTTCCCGCCCGAGGATGGGCCGCGTTTCCGCGAGTTCATCGAGAACGCCCTCGAAGGCGTCAACCTGCCGCCCGAGGAGCGCATCAAGCGGATGGGGCAACTGTTCGACTACCTCTTGGCCCAGATCCGCGACCATGTGGACCACCCGCGCGACGACCTGACGACGTATTTGATCAACGCTGAGCTGTACGGCAGGAAGCTCGCCCCCGACCATGTCGCCGGCACGATGGCGCTGCTGCTCATCGCCGGCATCGACACGACGTGGAGCGCCATCGGGGCGTCGCTGTGGCACCTGGCCAGGACCCCTGCCGATCGGGAGCGCCTGGTCGCCGAGCCGGGGTTGCTGCCGACCGCGATGGAGGAGCTGCTGCGCGTGTACGCGCCGGTGACGATGGCGCGGCTGGTCAAGGAGGACATGCGCTGGAACGGCGTGGACATGAAGGCCGACGATTGGGTGCTGCTGTCGTTCCCGGCGGCCAACCGCGACCCTGCGCAGTTCGAGCGGGCGGGTGAGGTGGTCATCGACCGCCAGGTCAACCGCCATGTCGCCTTCGGCCTGGGCATCCACCGCTGCGTGGGCTCCCACCTGGCCCGCATGGAGCTGCGGGTCGCGCTGGAGGTCTGGC
Organism: Nonomuraea polychroma; assembly: GCF_004011505.1. Taxonomy (NCBI): domain Bacteria; kingdom Bacillati; phylum Actinomycetota; class Actinomycetes; order Streptosporangiales; family Streptosporangiaceae; genus Nonomuraea; species Nonomuraea polychroma. The sequence goes on along the minus strand of NZ_SAUN01000001.1, from coordinate 4,546,583 downwards.
TGCAGCGCATCCCGGCCTTCACCCTGGCCGACCCCTCGGCGGTGACCTGGGCGGCGGGCCAGGTCCGCGGCCCGCGCACCCTGCCCCTCCGCCTCGGCTGACCGCAACACGCCCGTCCTAACTGAGCCGGCGGGCGTCCACGATCAGAGTGACGGCCACGCCCGTGACCGCCAGGGCGAGGGCGGGGGCGATCGCCAGACGAGGGGCGGCGATCAGCAGAGGCACGGCGTCGCTCACCAGACCGCCCCAGTCGGTCACCGGCGGGGGCAGGCCGATGCCGAGGAAGCTCAGCGAGGTGGCCGCGATCAGCGTACGGGCGAAGTCCGCGGTGGCGACCGTGAGCACCGGCCCGGCGATGTGCGGTGCGATGGTGCGGCGCAGCAGGTAGGACGGGGAGGCGCCGAGGGCGCGGGTGGCCAGGACGAAGTCCGAGCCGGCCAGGCGCCGGGTGGCGGTGTGGGCGACGAGGCCGCAGTTCACCCAGCCGAGCGGGACGAGCGCGGCCACCATCGTGCCGGGTCCTGGCGGCAGCACGCCCGCCAGCGCCAGGGCGAGCGTGAGGCCGGGCAGGGCGAGTGCGACCGTGGCCGCGTGCCGCAGCAGCCGCTCCGGCAACCCGCCGGCCAGCCCGGCCACGGTGCCGGCCAGGGTGCCGAGCGCCGTGGTGATCGCCGTGATGGCGAACGCGGTCAGCAAGGAGACCATGCCTGCCGCTGCGGTCCTGGTGAGCAGGTCGCGGCCGAGCTGGTCGGTGCCGAGCCAGTGCCGGGGAGCGGGTGGCAGCAGGGCGAGCGCGGGATCCGGCAGGTACGGGTCGTGGGGGGACAGGACCGGGGTCAGGCCGCAGAACGCCACGATCGCCGTCAAAAGCACGATCCCCGCGCGGCCCGCCCCGGGTGATCCACCCATGAGCCGGCGCCAGGTGAGGCCGGGTCCGGTCATCGGCGGCGCACCCGTGGGTCGGCCGCCGCCAGGCACAGGTCCACCAGGGCCAGGAGCAGGACCGTCGCCGCTCCGATGACCAGCACGTACGCCTGCACGACGGGCACATCCCGCTGCCGGATCGCCGAGATCGCCAGCTGCCCCACCCCCGGCCAGGAGAACAGCGTCTCCACCACCACGGCACCGGCCACCAGGTCGGCCAGCACCGCGCCCCCGGCCGTGATCGCGTTCGGCGCGGCCACGCGCAGCGCGTGCACCGTGACGGCCCGCCGGGCACTCAGCCCCTTGGCGGCGGCCAGCCGGACGAACGGCAACGCCAGCGCCTGGGCCAGGTCGGCGCGCAGCAGCCGGGTCAGCGTGGCGGCGCCCGCCAGCCCGAGCGTCAGCGCGGGCAGCACCAGGGCGCCCGGCCCGGAGTCGCCTCCAGTCGGCAGGGCGCGCAGGCCGACCGCGACCACGCTGATCAGCAGAATCCCGACGATGTACGGTGGCACGCTCGCGACCACCACCGTCACCGCCGTGACCACCCGTCCGCCCAGCCCGCGCGGCCGGAGCGAGGCGAGCACCGCCAGACCGCCCGCGACCAGCGCCGCCGCGCCCGCCAGCCGCAGTGTCGCCGGCAGACGTGCCAGGATCTCGCCCGTCACCGGCGAGCGGTCCACGTAGGAATGCCCGAGATCGCCCCGCACCACCTCGGACAACCATCGCACGTACCGGACCGGGAGCGGCTGGTCGAGGCCCAGCTCGGCACGTAACACGGCGACGCTGCCCGCCGTGGGCTGGATCCCGCCCCGGCGCAGGATCTCCTCGGCCGGGTCCCCGGGCGCCATCGAGGTCAGCAGGAAGACCAGCACCGACAGCACCAGCAGCACGAGCAGCGTCTCCGCGGCACGCCGCAGCAAGAACGCCACGTCAGCCTGACGACGGCGTCAGCTTGCCGAGATCAACGACATACGCCGCATTCTGCACCACCCCGCCGACCCCGGTGGTCGTCACGACGGGATTGTCCTGGTACGCCAGCGGGATCATCGGCCGGTCGGCCGCGAGCAGCCGCTGGAGACGCCGGTACAGGTCCCGCCGCTCGGCCTGGCCGGTCTCGGTCGCGGCCTGGTCGACGAGTGCGTCGAACTCCTGGCTGCGGTAGCCGAGCTTGCGGTCGACGTTCCAGGCCGCGTCGGAGCGCAGGAAGCGGCGGAACAGGTAGTCGGCGTCCCCGTTCGGCACGCTGTACGCGCTGAGGAAGACGTCGTAGTCCCCGGCCTCCATGACGGCCTTGGTCGCCTCGGCCATCGTCACCTTCGCCGGCAGCCCCGCCTGCTCGAACGCCGCCCGCAGCACCTCGGCGACGTCGGTGTAGGGAAACTGCCCCGTCTCGGCCGACGAGATGAGGATCGTCACGGGCGCGGCGGGGCGACCGGCCGCGCTCACCAGTGCGCGGGCGCGCGCCGGATCGTAGGAGGCGGCCACCCCCGGATCGGACAGATCGCCGAAGACCGGCGACAGGAACGCGGCGCCCGGCTTGGCCGTGCCGGCGAGCAGTTTCTCCGCGATCGTCCTGCGGTCGATGGCCAGCTCCGCCGCCTCCCGCAAGCGCGGGTCGGAGAAGGGCTCGCGGGAGCCGTTGAAGGTGAGGTAGTGCGTCAGCGCCGACGGACTGCGGACGACCCGGAACCGGCTGTCGGCGGCGACGGCCGCGACCTGCCCGGACAGCAGCGCCCCCTTGTCGATCAGCCCGTCGACCTCGCCGGCGCGCAGCGCGGCGACCCGCGCGTTGGCGTCCGGGATCACCTTGACCACGATCTTCTTGTACGCCGGCGCCGCCCCGTAGTAGTGCGGGTTGGCCGCCAGCTCTGCCTGCTGCCCCTTGACCCACCGGGCCAGCGTGTACGGCCCCGTCCCCACCGGGTTCGCGGCGAAGTCCCCGGAGGCGGCGAACGCCTTCGGCGACTGCACCATGCTGAAGAACCCGGCCAGCCGCCCCGGCAGATCCGCCACGGGCCGCCGCAGCTCGAACGTCACCCGTCCGCCGTCCGCGCGTACCTCCTCCAGCTGCCCGTAAGCCGCCTCCATCCCGGCGTCGAGGCTGAAGAACGCCGACTGCCGGGGCGCGATGCGCAGGAACCGCTGGACGTTGGCCACCACCGCCTCGGCGTTCAGCGCCGTCCCGTCGCTGAAGCGCACCCCTTCGCGCAGCGTGAACGTCCACCGCCGCCCGCCCTCCGCGCTCTCCCAGGAGGTGGCGAGCGCGGGCACCGGCCGCAGCTTGTCGTCCACATTCACCAGCGGCTCCCAGACGCGGAGCGTCTGGTGCGTGAAGTATGGGTCCTGCGGCCCGGCGACCAGGTCCCGAGGAGCCGCCAAGGTCAGCAGGCCGGCGTCCTCCTGGGCCTCGGGCGAGCCGCCACACCCCGACAGGACCATCCCTAACAGCATGGCCGGCACCACGATCGCGGCTCGTCTCCGCACCCTTGTCTCCCCTCAGCAGCCCAATCCTCCGCAACGATAATGGTTTTCATCATTGGGGGAAAGCAGGCAGCCAGGTCCGGTTCCGGCGGAGGAGCAGGCGGCTCGAGGATGCGATCAACCTGGCTCGGCGTCGCCGCGCACGGTCTTGTACACGCCGTACAGGGTCTCCACCCCGCCGAGGACCATCAGGACCAGGCCGATCTTCGACGGCGTGAAGATGAAGATCTCCTCGTCGAGGCCGAACAACCAGAGCGCCAGGCCGCCGACGAAGGTGGCCAGGCCGGTAAGGAGCGTTTTACGCGCGGACGTCATGCCGGAAACGTTAGTGAAGAGCCAGGCCGACGATCTTCCTGCGCGTTGAGGAGATCGGCGTACATCTTTCGGCTGACGCTCAGCTGCCGAGGAAGCGGGCGGCCTGCTCGCGCATCTCGACCTTGCGGATCTTCCCGGTGATCGTCATCGGGAAGGAGTCCACCACGTGCACGTAGCGGGGGATCTTGTAGTGGGCCAGCCGCCCCGAGCAGAACTCCCTGATCTGTTCGGCCGTCAGCGGCTCGGCGCCGGGCCGCATGACGATCCAGGCCATGAGCTCCTCGCCGTACTTCTCGTCCGGCACGCCGATCACCTGCACGTCCTGGATGTCCGGGTGGCCGTACAGGAACTCCTCGATCTCGCGCGGGTAGATGTTCTCACCGCCGCGGATCACCATGTCCTTGATGCGGCCGACGATGCTGACGTAGCCGTCTTCGTCCATGGCGGCCAGGTCGCCGGTACGCATCCAGCGGGCGGCGTCGATGGCCTCGGCCGTGGCCTCCGGCCGGCCCCAGTAGCCGAGCATGACCGAGTAGCCGCGGGTGCACAGCTCGCCGGGCTCGCCCCGCGGTACGGTCAGCCGGGTCTCCGGGTGCACGATCTTCACCTCGATGTGCGGCATCACGCGGCCGACGGTCTCGGTGCGGCGCGCCAGGCCGTCGTCCGCGCGGGTCATCGTGGAGACGGGTGAGGTCTCGGTCATGCCGTAGCAGATGGCGACCTCGGTCATGTTCATCTCGCTGACCACGCGCTTCATGACCTCGACGGGGCACGGGGAGCCGGCCATGATGCCGGTTCTGAGGGTGGAAAGGTCGAAATTTCCGGACACGGCGAGTTCGGCGATGAACATCGTCGGGACCCCGTACAAGGACGTGCACCGCTCCTCCTGCACGGCCCGCAACGTCGCCTCCGGGTCGAAGCCGGGCGACGGCAGCACGATGCACGAGCCGTGCGAGGTCGCGCCGAGATTGCCCATGACCATGCCGAAGCAGTGGTACAGCGGCACCGGCAGGCACACCCGGTCCCGCTCGGTGTAGCCGAGGAGCTCGCCGACGAAGTAGCCGTTGTTGAGGATGTTGTGGTGCGACAGCGTGGCGCCTTTGGGGAAGCCGGTGGTGCCCGAGGTGTACTGGATGTTGATCGGGTCGTCGAACGTCAGCTCCGCCGCCCGCGCCCGCAGCGCCGCCGGATCCCCTCGCCGGCCGCTTTCGACCAGCTCGTCCCAGCCGTCGTCGCCGATGAAGATCGCGTCCGCGAAGCCGATCTCGCCGATCATCGCCCGGTAGTCGCTGGTCTTGTGCGTGACCGCGCTGATGAGCAGCCGCATGCCGGACTGGTGCACGACGTACGCCAGCTCATGGGCGCGGTAGGCGGGATTGACGTTGACCAGGATCGCGCCGATCTTGGCGGTGGCGTACTGGACGAGCACCCATTCGGCGCAGTTCGGCGCCCAGATGCCGACCCGGTCGCCCTTGGCGACGCCCCGGGCCAGCAGGCCGAGCGCCACCTCGTTGACGGCGGCGTCCAGCTCGGCGTAGGTCCAGCGGCGCCCGGCCGCCACGTCCAGCAGCGCCTCGTGCCCGCCGAACCGCGCCACGGCGCGCTCGAAGTTCTCCCCGATCGTCTCACCCAGCAGAGGTACGTCGGACACGCCGGAGGCGTACGAGAGCATTGCGTCAGCACCCATGCACGCAGGATCTCCCGGGACCGGGCCCATCGCCACCCCCGTTCGGGATAGTCCGCCGCCACCGTGCTCGTCCATGCTGGTGACATGGCCGCACCGCACGGGCCCGCCGAGGCCCTCCACACCGCCGTCGGACGGCTGCGCCGGGCGACGGGGCTGCCCGTCGCGTTCGGCGGACTGGTGCCGGACGGGCGGCACGGCGTCACGCTCACCGAGTTCAGCGGCACCCTGACCGGCGCCCTGCGCGGCCTGGTCGTCAGCGCGGGCAACGGGCTGGGCGGCCGTGATCACCACGGCCCGCACCGGCGCCGTCGAACCCTTGTCGATCAGCGACCGCGTGCTGGACGCCATGACGCTCAGGGCCATCACGCAGGAGATCGAAGACGCCGGGATCCGGGCACGGCCGGCGGACGTGTGCGACCGGCTGTCCCGCCCCGGCGGCAGCCCTGCCGCCGCGGCCTCCTCCCCTGAGCTACGTCATCTCGTCGAGGAGGCCGCTGAGGAGATCTCCCAGGCGTTCGGTGTCGTCGGCGATGGCGATGAGCACGACGCTCACGCCCAGCCCGGGCAGCCGGGCCAGCCGGGCTCGCAGCCCCGGCCAGCCGCCGCCATGACGATAGACGCGGTGCCCGGCGTGCGTACGGACACCCATCCCCCAGGCGTAGTCGATCGGTGTCCCGTCCTCGAGGCGGCCCGGGGTTTGCAGGAGGGCGGAGACGCCGAGTTCGTCGGCATCGAGCGCCTGGCTCCACCTGACGAGGTCATGAGCGGTGGTCCACACGCCTCCGTCGCCCAAGGACAGCGGCGCCGGATGGCGAGGTGCCAACGGCGCCGCGCCGGGAGGCGCCGGGGCGGGGCCGGGCCAGAAGCACGTGTCGTTCATCGCCAAGGGGGTGAAGAGGCGGTGGTGGGCGAACGCGGGCAAAGGCTGATCGGCTGCCCGTTCCACTACGGCGGCCAGACAGACGTATCCGGCGTTCGAATAGACGTACTCGCTGCCTGGCCTGCCCCGCAGGGCGGGGAAGCGGGCGAGGGCCCGCAGGATGCCGGGGCTGGTTCGGTCGCCGTCCAAGAGGGCGTCGATCTCGGCATCCGGGGGCAGGGCCGCGGTGTGGTGCAGAAGGTGCCGGAGCCGAACGCCATCGGCCCATGCGGGGAGCCGGGGCAGCCAGTGGGACACGGCGGAGTCCATGTCCAGCACGCCCTGCCGGACCAGCAGCGCGGTGCGGGCGGCGGTGATCTGCTTGGACAGGGACGCCGCGTAGAGGACGGTCGTGGCGGTGACCGGATCGCCGGTGGCCGTGAGCCCCTGCGCATGGAAGACGGGAGGACTGTCGCCTTGCCGCAGACCGAGGACGAGCGGCTCGTCAGGGCGGTAACCGGCTTCGGCGATGCGCCGCCGCAGTCGCGGCATGCTCAGGTCTCGTCGTCGTGCAGTGAGCGGTGCAGCCGGCCGGCCGCCGCCTCCATGTGGCCGCGCATCGCCGCAGCGGCCGCCTCCGGGGAGCGTTGCTCGACGGCGGCCAGCACCGCCGCGTGCTCGGCGATCGTCGTCTCCGTCCCGCCCGCCTCCTGGATGGCCCGCCGGATCCACACCCGCAGGAGCGAGCGGATGCTGCCGAGGATGTCGTTGAGCACCGAGTTGCCCGCCGCCTGCGCCAGCGTGAGGTGGAAGGCCACGTCGGCCTCCACGAACGCGGTGCTGTCGGCCGCCGCCCGCATGTCCGCCAGATGCGCCCGCAGCTCCTCGACGGCCTCCGGTCCCGCCCGCTCGGCCGCCAGCTCGGCGATGATCACCTCGATGTGCTTGCGTGCCTCGATCAGGTCGAGCACCTGCGGCTGGCCCAGCATCAGGCCCCACTCGATGGCGCTCGGCAGCAGGCTCGACGTGCTCTGCCGCAGATAGGTGCCGTCCCCTTGGCGTACCTCGATGATGCCGAGCACGTCCAGTGCCTTCAGCGCCTCCCTGACCGTGGACCGGCCCACGCCGAGCGTCTCGGACAGCTGCCGCTCCGACGGCAGCCGGGTGCCCGGCTCGAGGTGGCCGGACAACAACTGCGACAGCAGCTGCCTGGCGATCTCGACCACCGCGCTCTCGCGCTGCGGCGCGGCCAGGGAGAGGGTCGCCGTCCCGGCCCGTGCCGGGCGCCTGGCCTTGCCCTCGGAGTCGTCCACGGTCGTTCCTTCCGTCACAGTGTCACGTCAACAACCCGAAGGCGTGCGCCACGTCCACCAGGGTTCGCGTGTCGCCCACGTTCCCCGGGACGACGGCGTACGAGATCGTAGTCCCAGCGGATGCCTCGATCTCCCAGACGGCCACGCCGGGCAGCAGCGGTCCCACTACCCACGCGCTCGCGGCCCCCAACCCGTCCCGGGCCACCTGCGCCGAGGTGATGCCGCCCTTGGCGATCACGGCGGCGAGGCACGGGCGGAGGGCCGTCACGGTGGCGCAGATCGCGGTCATGATCTGCGCGCCGTGTGCCAGCGTGCCGTGATCGGCGAGCCTTTTCCGCTCGCTGGCCACCAGCGCCACGCCACGCTCCGCGAGGTCCCGGCGCGCGATCTCCGCCACCCGGCGTGCTTCCGCCCGCGGGTCCCGCAAGGCGGCGGCCGTGGAGATCGTCCGTATGGGCGCGGCGAGCGCGTCGGCCAGCGCGGCGAGCTGGGCGGAGGCGGCCGCGGTGTGCGATCCGCAGACGATCAGAGTGCCGCGCGCCGGTCCTGCGTGCCCGCCTGCGACGGCCGGGCTGGGCTGGGGTGCCGGTACGACCGCCTCGGGCGCCCGCATCGATGCCGCGTCCGGGGCGGTGGCGGGCGCTGGACGGGAGGCGCGTCGGGGGAGAGGGCGGGGAGGAGGCCTTGGGCGAGGCGGCCGGCGCGTAGGGCGGCCAGTGGGGCGGCGCAGCGCAGCACCACGGGCAGGCGGCCCGCACCCGCGGCGGTGGTCACGTCGTCCAGGGCGGCGGAGATGGCGGCCAGGTCGTCGTCGGTCTCGACATCGGGGACGACGACGCTGCCGGGCGCGGCGCGCCGGAAGATCCCCGCCAGATCGCCGCGCCGTACCGCGTCCAGGGCCACCGTGGTCGCCTCGCGCCCGCCCACCTCCATCGCCCAGCCGGCCATCGTCCGTGCCGTGTAGCCGAAGACCGGGTCGGCGGCGAACTCGGTGTCGGCCGCCACCACGCGCCGGCCTGACACCACGACGTAGTGCACCCCGCCCACCGTCACCCGCCCGATGCCCGGATAGGCCGGAACGAACAGCAGCACCCCGTCGGCCGCGCCCAGCGCGTCCGCCTCGGCGAAGACGTGGCCGCGCAGGGTGGAGTCGCCGCGCAGCACGTACTCGGCGGGCCCGAACCGCGCACGCAGCCGCCGCACCAGCCGCACGGCCTCGGCCTCCTCCAGAGCCCGGCTGTTGGTGAGCACGTAGCAGGGCCCGGAGTCCGGGAGGGCGGCGTCGAGGTCGAGCAGGACCGGCACCCCGGCCGCCGCCTGGGTGCCGGTCGGGTCGTCGTCGAGGACGATCACGCGGCGGCTCATTGAAGCGGCTCCCGTTCGGTCAGCGCCGCCAGGCTCGCCCCGATGCCGCGGACGTTGAAGCACACGTGGTGCAGGCCCTCGCCACGCTCGCGCAGGAACCGGGCGACAGGACCCTCCCGGTACGGCTCCACCAGCTGCAACATCACGTTCCCCCCATCGATGTACACCAGCCGTACCCCGGGATCGGCCGCCCGCTCGTCACCGATCACCGTCAGCCCAAGCCGCTCCACGTAGAACGGCATGGCTTGGTCGGCGTTGTGGGCCGCGATCCCGACATGATCGACGTGGTCGGACAAGGACACCTACGTCAGCCAAGATCCCTGACCTCGGACCTAGCACCGCATAGTCCATGACTCGGGACAGTACGTCTCAAACGCGGCATTGGTCAACCGGTTGACCAATGCCGCGCTGCCCCGTAACGTCGCGGAAACCCGCCCTTTGAAACGATTGAAGGGAAGTGGTCTGCCGCATGCTCGCCTGTCTCCGTACGGCCTCACCTGCGAATTCCTCGATCGTCCGCTCGGTGTCGACGAGCCTGCCCCCCGCCTGGCGTGGAAGTTGCGCTCGGCCACGATGGGTGACCGCCAGACCGGCGGCTACCGCCTCACCGTGGAGACGGCCGGCGAGCTCGTCTGGGAGAGTACGCCGGACCGGCGCGAGGCCCTGCTCGCCCAGATCCCCACCAGGACGCTCGGCCGCCCCGAGGACCTTGCGAGACCATCGTGCACTTCTGCCTGCCCTCGGCCGCGTACCTGACCGGCGTCATCCTCCCCAGGACGGAGGCCACTCCATCTGATGGGCGACATGGAACGAGGGCGGGCCCGCTACGGCGAGGGCGCCGCCGACCGGCTGCTCGCCGCCCTGTCGGGACTCGGCTCCGACCTCGGCCGGTACGGCGTGGCGTTCAACTTCGGCGAGATCTACTCCCGCCCCGGGCTCGACCTCAAGCAGCGGCAGATCGCCTCGATCGCGTCCCTGGTCGACATCGGCGGCGTGGAACCACAGCTGACCGGGCACATCAACGCCGGGCTCACCGTGGGCCTGATCCCCGAGGAGATCGTGGAGGTGATCATCCACTGCGTGCAGTACGCGGGGTTCCCACGCGCGATCAACGCGCTCACCGTGGCCAAGAAGGTCTTCGAGCAGAGAGGTGTGGCATGACATGCCGACCGTCGTACTGATCGGCACCCTCGACACCAAGGGTGAGGAGTACGCGTGGCTGCGTAACCGGCTCGTCGAGCAGGGCAGCGACGTGATCGTCATCGACGCGGGCGTCGGCGCGCACGACGCTCTCGTCGACGTCTCCAACGAGCGGGTCGCCGCGGCGGCCGGCCATGACGTGCGGGCGTTGCGGGAGGCGGGCGACCGGGGCGCCGCCGTCACCGCCATGGGCGAGGGCGCGGCCGCGGTCCTCGCCGGGCTGCACGCCGACGGGCGCGTGGACGCCGTGCTGGCGCTGGGCGGCAGCGGCGGCTCGTCCATCGCCGCGCGAGCCGTGCGCGACCTGCCGATCGGGCTGCCCAAGCTGATCGTCTCCACGATGGCCTCCGGCGACGTGTCGCCGTACGTCGGGGCCAAGGACGTCACGCTCATGCACAGCGTGGTCGACATCGCGGGCGTCAACCGGGTCTCGCGGGCCATCCTCGGCAACGCCGCCGCGGCGGCCGCCGGCATGGCCTCGGCGCACCAGCTCACCAAGGCCGCCCGCACCGCCGCCCGCGAGGACCGGCCGCTGATCGGCGCGTCCATGTTCGGCGTCACCACCCCGGCGGTGGACGCCGCCCGCGAGCGGCTCGGCGAGCTCGGCTACGAGGTGCTGGTCTTCCACGCGACCGGCTCCGGTGGCCGGGCCCTGGAGGCCCTGGCGGCCGACGGCCTGCTCGCGGGGGTGCTCGACCTGACCACCACCGAGCTGGCCGACGACCTCGTCGGCGGCGTGTTGTCGGCAGGACCCGAGCGGCTCACCGCGGCCGGCGCGCACGGCGTGCCGCAGGTGGTGGCGCCCGGCGCGCTCGACATGGTGAACTTCGGCCCCAGCGACACCGTGCCGGCCGCGTTCGCCGACCGCCTCCTGTACGTGCACAACCCGACCGTCACGCTCATGCGCACCACCGCCGAGGAGATGCGCGAGCTCGGCCGGCGCGTGGCCGCCAAGCTGCGCGACGCGAAGGGGCCGGCGGCGTTGTTCGTGCCCCGCCGCGGGGTCTCCGCGCTGGACGCGCCCGGCGCCGCCTTCGCCGACCCGAAGGCGGACGCGGCCTGCTTCGAGGCCATGGAGGAAGGCCTGCGCGGCTCCGGCGTCGCCGTCGAGGACCTGGACCTGCACATCAACGATCCCGCCTTCGGCCGCGCCATGGCCGAGCGGCTCCACCAGCTGATCTCCGGAGGTGCTTCGTGACCAGGCAGGACGTTCTCGACAGGCTCCGCGCCACGGTCGCCGCCGGGCGGCCCATCGTGGGCGCGGGCGCCGGCACGGGCCTGTCGGCCAAGTGCGCCGAGGCCGGCGGCGTCGATCTGATCATCATCTACAACTCCGGCCGCTACCGGATGGCCGGGCGCGGCTCGCTCGCCGGCCTGCTGCCGTACGGGGACGCCAACCAGATCGTCGTCGAGATGGCCTCCGAGGTGCTGCCCGTCGTCCGCGACACCCCCGTGCTGGCCGGGGTGTGCGGGACCGACCCGTTCCGGGTCATGCCGTACTTCCTCGACCAGCTCAAGGCCATGGGCTTCGCCGGCGTGCAGAACTTCCCGACCGTCGGCCTCTACGACGGGCTCTTCCGGCAGAACCTGGAGGAGACCGGCATGGGCTACGACCTGGAGATCGAGATGATCCGGCTGGCCCACGAGCGGGACCTGGTCACCGCCCCCTACGTCTTCGACGAGGACCAGGCGCGGGCCATGGCCGAGGCCGGCGCCGACGTGCTGGTCCCGCACGTGGGGCTGACCACCAAGGGCAGCATCGGCGCGGGCACCGCGCTGAGCCTGGACGAGGCGGCCGAGCGGGTGCAGGCCATGCGGGACGCGGCGGCGGCCGTACGGCCCGACGTGCTCGTGCTCTGCCACGGCGGGCCGATCGCCGAGCCCGAGGACGCCGGCTACGTGCTGTCGCGCACCAAGGGCGTCGTCGGGTTCTTCGGGGCCTCGTCCGTGGAGAGGCTGCCGACCGAGCGTGCCATCACCGAGCAGGTCCGAGCCTTCAAGTCCCTGAGCTTCTGAGGAGAATGTGATGCACGTCAGCCCGGACAACGTGCCCACGATGGCCTTCGACTGGGGGTCCATCAAGTGGTTCGTCACACCGTCGGCGATCCCGGGGGCGAGCAGCACCCTGGGCGAGGTCATCGTCAATCCGGGGAAGGGGCACGCCCGGCACAACCATCCCAACGCCGAGGAGGTCATCTACGTGATCTCGGGGGAGGGGCGGCAGATGGTGGACGACGGAGCGGAGTTCACGATCAAGGAGGGCGACACCGTGCACATTCCGGCGGGCGCCTACCACTCGACGTACAACACGACGTGGCGGCCGCTGCGGCTGATCGTCACGTACACGCCCGGGGGAGAGGAGAAGGCGCTGGAGGCGGCCCCCGACCTCACGCTGCACGAGGCGGGCAGCGTCGCGGAGTGGCGCCAGGCCTGACGCGCCGACGCGGACGAGCGCGTTCATGGAGAACGCGCTCGTCCGCGGCCACCCCCCTGGAGCAGGCTGGGGGTCAACGCGGGATGAAGCCGCGGTAGACGACGCGCCGCCACCGGCGCACCGGCCACTGGCGGTCCTTGATGCCGCTCAGCACGAGGGCGGCCACCCCTCCGGTGAGGAGGCTTCCGACGATGATGCTCATGGTGAGCATGAAGGCGATTTCCATGACGATCCCTTCGTAAATCGTTCAACGTCTGAACGTGTTGGCGTGGAACAGCACCCTTCCCGGCGCTATTCCGTCAGAAGGAGTACGGGCCGAAGCGGCCCCTCGCCACCACGGCGGCCAGGGCGAGCAGCACCAGATTGCCCAGGATCATCTGGTGCTCTTTGCGGCGGGCGTGCGTGACCGCCGCCCCGATCATGACCACGACCAGCCCGGTCGCGGCGAGCGGCGTCAGCACCGGCACGATGCCGAGCGCCGCGGGCAGGATTCAGACCGATGGCGGCCAGCAGCTCGAGCGTGCCGATGGCCTTGACGGCGCCGGGGGAGAAGTCCTCGGTCCAGGCCATGCCGGAGGCGGCCGGCTTCTCCTTCGGCTGGCTGATCTTCATCAGTCCGGCGGCGAGGAAGACGAGGGCCGGCAGGCCGGCGACGACCCACAGTGCGACGTTCATCGGGGTTCCGATCCAAGACGGATTGACTTGAAGCTTCAACCGGGAATCTACGCCGCAGGACTTGAAGCGTCAAGTGAATCCCGGGTGTGATCACTTGAGAGTTCAAGTTAGAGTGGACGTCATGGACGACGCATCACCGCAGGAGCCGCGCTGGTTGAGCGAAGAGGAGATGGAGAGCTGGCTGGCGCTGACCAGCGTGCTCATCAGGCTGTCGGCCGCGCTGGACGGACAGCTGCAGCGCGACGCCGGGATCAGCCATTTCGAATACCAGGTGATGGCGATGTTGTCGATGAGCGAGGAGCAGGCCGTGCGGATGAGCGAGCTCGCGGCGCTCTCCGACGGGTCGTTGTCGCGCCTGTCGCACGTGGTCAAGCGGCTGGAGAAGCGCGGGTGGGTGCGCCGCGCGCCGGACCCCGCCGACGGCCGCTACACCCTGGCCATCCTCACGGTGGAGGGCTGGAAGAAGGTCGTCGCGACCGCCCCGGGACACGTCGAGGCCGTGCGCCGCTACGTTTTCGACCCCCTCACCAAGGCCCAGGTCCGGCACCTGCGTGACATCGGCCGCCGCATCTCCCTCGCCATCGACCCCGACGAGACCTGCCTCGGCGGGCGCTGACCCCACGCCTCCGACCTCGCCGCCCCTCAGCAAGGAGCCTCCGCTCTTCGACGACGGCCCGTGGATCGACGAGCTGACGCCACCGGCCTGGCCCGGCGCGTGGCCGCGATGATGCCCGACGGCGAGCCCGTCCACCAGCACGCCGGCCGCGGGCTCGACCACGGCGCCTGGGTGCCGCTGATGGCGATGTACCCGCTGGCCGACATCCCCGTGCTCCAGCTCAGCCTGCCCGCCCACGACCCGGCCGCGCTCCTGGATCTCGCGGCGCGGCTGGCCCCGCTGCGGGAGGGGGGCGTGCTGGTGATCGGGTCGGGGTTCATGACGCACGGGCTGCCGTTCGTCACCAGGGAGATGCTCGAGGGCGCGGTCCCGTCCTCGGCCGGCCGGACCGGCCGGACCGCACGGTCATCGACGGCTACATGATGGGCTTGTCGAAGCGCTCGCTCGAGATCTGACGTCGGCCAGGGCATCGGCCGCAGCCCTTCGTGCCGGACCGTCCAGGTGTCCGGGAAGCGCGGCGCCGGCGGGCCGCCGTCCCAGCCCCGGGCCATGAGCGCGATCGCCGGCGGGCCTGGATCCAGACGCTGGTGCGCACCATCCTGCTGGCCGAGCCGCTGGTCGAGGCGATCAGGAGCCATCTGGCCGGCGGGTGACGGACCAGGTGAAGCTCAGCTGAGCTCGCGCAACTGGCGGCGCAGCTCGACGGCGCGGTGGAAGTAGTGGGAGGCCAGCGCGGTGCGGCCGGCCGAGCGGTACAGGTCGCCGAGCGTCTGGAAGGCGGCCGCCTCGCCGCTGCGGTCGCCCAGCTGCTGGAAGATCTCCAGCGAGCGCCGCAGCTCATCGCCGCCGTGCGACCGGTCGCCGCGGGCCGCCCGCAGGCCGCCCAGGCCCTGCAGGGCGTACGCGCCGCAGTGCCGGTCGCCGAGCGTCTCGAAGATGTCCAGCGCCCGCCCCTGGAAGCGCATCGCCTCGTCGGGCTCGGCGGTCAGGTCGTGCAGGCGGCCCAGATGCATGGACACGCAACCCTCGCGGTGGGCGTCACCGAGCTCCCCGGCCAGCCGCAGCGCCTCGCCGAGCCACCGGGAGGCCTGCCCGGGGTCCTGCAGCGACAGGTAGACCCGGCCGATCGCCTGGCGCGCGTACGCCTCCCCGCTGGTGTCGCTCACCGCGAGGAACATGGCCAGCGCGTGCCGGAAGTAGCCCAGCGCCCGCAGGTGCCGGCCGGAGAACTGGTTGACCGCGCCCAGCCCGCAGATCGAGATCGCCTCGGCCCGCGCGTCACCGAGCTCGCGGAAGATCGCCCGGGCACGCCGCAGGTTCTCCTCGGCCTCGGTGTAGCGGTCCTGGTAGAGGCAGACCTGCGCGAGCCCGCGCAACATGGCCGCCTCGCCACGCCGGTCGCCGGCCGCGCGGGCGCTGTCGAGCGCGATCCGGTGGGTGCTCTGCCAGTCGTCGAGGCGGCAGTGCAGGTCGAAGTACGGCACGAGCGTCGCGGCGAGCCCCCACGCCGACTGCGCCAGCCCGGCGCCGGCCGCCAGCCGCACGGCGTCCACCAGCGACTCGCGCTCGGCGTCGAACCACGTCAGCGGGTCGGCGGTCAGGCGGCCGAGCGTCTCCCGCTCCAGGCTCCAGCGGGGCGCCGCCTCGGACGTCATGCTGAACAGCGTGGTCGGCAGCCGGGAGGTGGCGTGCTCGGCGGCCGACATCCAGCCGCCGAGGACCCGGGTGAGCGCCTGGCGTTCGACCTCGCCGCCGGCCTTCTCCCTGGCGGTGCAGCGGACCAGGTCGGGCAGGCGGTAACGGGGCTGGCCGAGCGGGTCGGTGCCGACCAGCCGCAGCAGGCTCACGTCCACCAGCGTGTCCACGACGGCGTCCGCGCGGTGCCGGTCGAGCACGGCGTCGGCCACCCAGCCGGGCACGGACGCCGGGCCGAGCAGGCCCAGCCCGCGGAACGCCCGGGCCGCGTCGCCGGGCAGCCGGCGGTAGCTGAGGTCGAACGAGGCACGTACCTCCAGGTCGCCGGCGGACAGCTCGTCGAGCCTGGTCGCCTCGTCCGCCAGCCGCTGCTGCAGCACGCCCAGCGACCAGCCGGGCCGTCCGGCCAGGCGCGCCCCGGCGACCCTGATCGCCAGCGGCAGGTGCCCGCACGACTCCAGGATCGCCAGCGCGGCCGCCCGCTCGCCGGCCACCCGCTCGGCGCCGGCGATCCGGCCCAGCAGCTCCTCGCCCTCCTCCGGTGACAGCACGTCCAGCTCCAGCAGCAGCGCGCCGGGCAGCTCGGTGATGCGCCGCCGGCTCGTCACGAGCACCGCGCAGCCGCTGCCGGGCAGCAGCGCCCGCACCTGGGCGGCGTCGGCGGCGTCGTCGAGGAAGACCAGCATGGGGCGCTCGGCCAGCAGGGAACGGTACAGCGTGGCCCGCTCGTGCGCCGACGGCGGCAGGGCCGCCTCGGACACGCCCAGCGCCCGCAGGGCCTCGGCCAGCAGGTCGCCCGGGTCGGCCGGGGCCTGGCCGGTGCCGCCCAGGCACAGGTGCAGCTGGCCCTCGGGGTAGTGCGCTCGTACGGCGTGCGCGCAGTGCACGGCGAGCGCCGACTTGCCCACCCCCGGCGGGCCCACCACCACGGCGATCGCCGGCGGCCCGTCCGCCGCCTGGTCGCGAGGCCACAGCGCGCCGGTGAGCGCGGCGACGGCCTCCGCCCTGCCGGTGAAGTCAGGCACGTCGGCAGGTAACTGATGGGGCGGGGGAAGGGCGTGCCCGGACTCCGGCGCAGGCCCGTTCTTGGTGGCGCCGCTGGACACGGTGGGGAGGTGGGCGGTCCTGCCGGGCGCGACCCGGATCAAGGCCGGGGTGGCAGGCGCGGCGGCCGGGTCCGCAGGAGGATCGCCGGCCAGCACGGCGGCGTGCGCGTCACGCAGGTCCTGTCCCGGCTCGATGCCGAGCTCGTCGATCAGCTGCCGCCGGATCGTGGTGTACGCGTGCAGCGCCTCGGCCCGCCGCCCGCCGCGGTGCAGCGCGAGGATCAACCGCTGCCACAGATCCTCCCGGTAAGGGTGCTCGCCGATCAGCTCCCGCAGGTCATCGATCGCCGAGGCGTACTCCTCACCGGCCAGCTTCGCCGCCACCAGCTCCTCGGCCGCGCCGAGCCGCGCCTGGGCCAGCGCGCGCAACCGCCCGTCCCACAGCGGGCTGGCAGGCAGGTCGCCCAGGGGGTTGCCGCGCCACAGCGCCAGCGCGGCCCGCAGATGCCCGGCCGCCTCACCGGCGCTCTGCGCCGCCCGCGCACGGCCCACCAGGCTCTCGAACAGCAGCACGTCCAACTGCTCGGTCGCCGGCTCGATCGCGTACCCGGAGGAGTGGGCCACGATCCGCGCCCCCGCATCCCCCACGGCGGTGCGCAGAGAGCTCACGTAGGTCCGCAGATTCGCCACGGCCGACGACGGCGGGTTCGCCGGCCACAACACCTCGATGAGCACGTCCGAGCCGACCACCTGGTTCGCCTCCAGCAGCAGCGAGGCGAGCAGCAGTTTGGGTTTTCTGCCGGCGACGCGGACGATCTGTTCCGGCGTCCGGACCAGCAAAGGCCCGAGAATGCCGAAATTCGGCTGGTCAACCACTACGAACGCACCTACTTCTCAGGTGGCGCAGTCGCGCCGATTCGTTTTGGGTCGTCGTTCAAGCCGGCTCGGCCTTTATACCGATTTTGGATGTTCTCTGTATGCCGTATTCCCAATCTGGGTTTCCAGCACGAGCACTTCTCGTGTTTCACCTGCAGAAAGGATCCGTATGAGACCCAGAGGGGTGCTTACGGTGGGGTTCCTCCTGGTGGCCGGACTCATGTCGGGCCAAGTCGCCGTGGCGGGCCAGGTCGCCGTGGCGGGCCAGGCCGCCCAACAGGCGGCGCCGACGCCGGCGCCGGCCCCCACGCCGGACCCCAACGACCCGCCGGACACCGTCGAGGTCCCGCCGGTGTCGACCCTGGCGACGCCGGCCTTCCAGCTCCCCTTCCCGTGCGGCCAGAGCTGGACGGGCAACTCCAGCAACAGCAGCGCCCACCGGTCGTACGAGATCGACTTCAACCGGGGCAGCACGGCCGGCGCCGACCTCGGCGACACCGTCGTCGCCGCCGCGGCCGGCACCGTGGTCATCTCGGCCCACCAGGGCTCGGCCAACGGCTTCGGCAACCTGGTCAAGATCGACCACGGGGGCGGCTGGACCACGTTCTACGCGCACCTGAACGTGCGCTCGGTGAGCGCGGGCGCCCGCGTCACCCAGGGCCAGAAGATCGGCACGGTCGGCAAGACGAGCAAGCCGGGCAACAACATCAGCCCTCACCTCCACTACGAGGTGCGCCAGGGCACCGGCTACCCGGGCAACATCCGCAAGGCCGTCTTCAACGGCGTCACCTTCGGCTACCCGAACCAGACGCTGACCTCCAGGAACGCCTGCGGCGGCGGTGGCGGCGGCACCAACCCGCACACGCCCGAGGAGGTGTGCGGCAGCGGCTTCGAGGTGATCGACTCAGCGGCGCTGGGCTCGGCCGGCACCGCCTACCTGCTCTACAACACCGGCAACGGCAACAACTGCGTGGCGACGATCAAGAAGACGTCGCTCGGCACCGCCACCGCGACCAGCGCCTTCCTGGAGGTGCAGGGCAAGGCGCGGGTGAGCGACAGCGGCAGCTTCGCCTACTACGCCGGACCGGTGCGCGCGGCCGCGGCAGGCAAGTGCGTCAAGTGGGGCGGCACGGCCGGCTCCGCCACCTACACCAGCCCCTTCGAGCACTGCGGCTGACCGGCGCAGGGGCCTGCCGGGCACGGCCTTTGACGAGTGTCGAGCAGCGCACCTAGAGTCCCGACCTGATGATCGGCTACCGGCCGAAAGTTTTCGGCAACGCCGGACGGAAAGGACACCCCTGACGTGCGCATGTACGACAACCCGGTGATCGGCGGGTTCCATCCGGACCCGAGCGTGTGCCGGGTCGGCGAGGACTACTACCTCGTGTGCTCCAGCTTCGAGTACGTCCCCGGCGTGCCGATCTTCCACAGCCGCGACCTCGTGCCTGGCGGCAGATCGGCAACGTGCTCGACCGGCCCGCACAGCTGGATCTCCCGCCGGAGGCGTCCGCCTCCGGCGGGATCTACGCGCCCACCATCCGGCACCATGACGGCCGGTTCTACCTGATCACGACGAACGTCGGCCGCGGCACCTTCGTCGTCACCGCCGACCGCCCGGAAGGCCCCTGGTCGGACCCCATCTGGATCGACCTGCCCGGCGTCGACCCCGACCTGGCCTGGGACGAGGACGGCTCCTGCTGGAGCGCCGTGTCGGGGAACCAGGTCGCGCGGGTCGACCCGGACAAGGGCGAGATCCTGGAGGGGCCGTACCCGATCTGGTCGGGCACCGGCGGGAAATATCCAGAAGCGCCGCACCTGTACCGGGTGGACGGCTGGTGGTACCTGCTGATGTCCGAAGGCGGCACCGAACGCGGCCACGCCGTCTCCATCGCCCGCGCCCGCTCGCCCCGCGGCCCCTTCGAACCCGGGCCGGTCAACCCGATCCTCACCCACCGCGGCACGGCCCGGCCGATCCAGAGCACCGGGCACGCCGACCTCGTGCAGGCCGCCGACGGCAGCTGGTGGATGGTGCTGCTGGGCACCCGGCCGCGCGGCCACAGCCCCGACTTCCACGTCCTCGGCCGGGAGACCTTCCTCGTCCCGGTCACGTGGGTGGACGGCTGGCCGGTCGCGGGACCGGTGGAGGAACGCCATCCCGCGCCGGCCGCCTGGCACCCGTTCCCCGAGGCGCCGGCCCGGGACCACTTCGACGGTGAGACGCTGGCGCCGTGCTGGATCTCGCCGCGCAGCCGCCCCGACGGCTCCTGGTCGCTGACCGAACGGCCCGGCCGGCTCACCCTGCACGCCACGGGGCCGACGCTGGACCGCCCCGGGCACACCTTCATCGGCCGCCGCCAGCAGCACCACGACTGCCGGGTCACCGCCCGGCTCGAGCCCGGACCGTCGTCACAGGCGGGGCTGTCGGTGCGGATGGACGAAGCCCACCACTACGACCTGGAGGTGAGCGACGGGCAGGCGCGGTTGATCGCCCGGATCGGGCCGCTGCGGCAGTGCGTGGCCCAGCACCCCGTGCCGCCCGGGCCGCTCACGCTCGCCATCGACATCCGCACCCGCGACATCCTGCCGCCGTCCGTGACCGGGCCGCCCGCCGGACCGGTGGGCGTCGAGGCGCGCGGGCCGGACACCATCGCCTTCTCCGCGGGCGGGGTGCTGCTCGCCGAGCTGGACGGCCGGTACGTGTCCACGGAGGTCGCCACCGGCTTCACGGGGCGGGTCATCGGCATGTACGTGACCGAGGCAAGCGCGAGCTTCGACTGGTTCGAGTACGCCGCCGCCGGCGGCCGGTGAGAGCCGCCGCATAGGTCGTGTGCCGCGTGGGGACTCAGTAGGGTGAGAGCAGGACCGCCGGCTGGTGGGCGGGGCGTAGGGAGGTGCGCGTGGCGCGGCTGACGGCGCCGCGGTGGCGGGCGGCCGACCGCGCCCCCGCCGACCGTGTGACCACGGTGGAAGTCTTCTTCGACGTCGTCTTCGTCTTCACGCTCACCCAGCTCACCCACATCCTCGAAGCCGACCTGTCCCTCCCCGGCTTCGGGCGCGTGCTCCTGCTCTTCGCCATCCTGTGGTGGATGTTCGACGGCTACGTGTGGCTGCCCAACCACGTCCCGCCCCGGCTGCCCGCGCAGAAGCTGCTGCTCTTCGTGGCGATGGCGGGTTTCCTGATCGCCGCGGTCGGCATGCCGCGGGCCTTCGACGGCACCGGGGTCGTCTTCGGCATCGGCTACCTCGTGGTGATCATCGTCCATCTGATCCTCTTCACCCAGGCCGACGTCGGCAAGGGTCTGCGCCGGCTGGCCCCCTACAACCTGGCGGCGGCCCTGCTGGTGCTGGCCGGCGGGTTCGCCGGGGGAGCGGCCCAGTACGTGTGCTGGGTGGCGGCCTTCGCCCTGCAGATGGTCGTCCCCTACCTTGTGCCGCGCCGGTCATGGGTGAGTGTCGTGTGGTCCTTCCGCATCGCCCCTGAGCATTTCGTGGAGCGGCACGGCCTCCTGGTGATCATCGCGCTCGGCGAGTCCGTCGTGGTCATCGGGATGGGCGTGGACGTCGCGCACCTGTCCGCCGGGATCCTCGCCATGGTGGTGCTGGCGCTGGCGCTGCCGGGCGCGTTGTGGTGGACATACTTCACCGACACCCCTGCCGCCGAGGCCGTGCTGAGGGCGGCCGAGCCGGGCTCGCGGGCCCGGCTGGCGCTGCGGCTGGGCTTCGCGCACATCCCGGCGCTCCTGGGCGTCATGGTCGCGGCTGCCGGGGTGCACGGCGCGGTCGCCCATCCCGGCTCCCCGGCGTCCTGGCCGTCGGCTCTGGCGCTGGCCGGCGGGGTCGTGATGTTCCTCGCCGGGATCGTGTGGGACCGCCGGTCGCTGCATACGCTGCCGATCGGTGGCCGGCTGGTCACGGCGGCCGCCGTGCTCGCGACGATGCCGATCGGCACGGCGGTGAACGCGGGCCTCCAGCTCACCGCGGTGGTCGCGGTGCTCGTGGCGATGCTGCTGGTCGACCGCCGCCACCACGCGCAGGCCACCGCCGGCGAAGCGGCCGGGTAGGGCCTCCGCACGGTCGTCGAGCCGGCCGCCGGCGACTCGCCCTCCTGATCGTCAGCCGAGCGGCAACTTGTGCCCCGCATGTCCCCACTTTATTGCCGGAAAGTTTTCGGAAATTTGTCAGGGGCGGTCGCTCCGACTTGGGACTGTGACCCGCGCGAATGCCCTCAACTGCGGCAGCAACATCACACCCGACGTACCTCTTGACACGATTTAACAAGCCCCTTAGGTTGCCGCAATATTAACGAATCTTCTCGAAAGTTTCGGTGGCATCACCGGTCGAAAGGACGGCATGAGGGGCCAAGTACCAAATGACACGAGCCCGGCGACCGGTGAGCCCGCACCGTGGCAGGACACGCGGCGCTCGCCCGCGGAGCGGGCCGCCGCGCTCGTCCCGCTCATGACGCTGGAGGAGAAGGTGGCTCAGCTCGTCGGCGTCTGGGTCGGCGCCGATGCCTCAGGGGGAGGCGTCGCGCCGCACCAGGCCGACATGACGGGCGTGGAGTGGAACGAGGTCATCCGCAACGGGCTGGGTCAGCTGACTCGCCCGTTCGGGACCGCGCCCGTCGACCCGGTCGCGGGCGCCCGCTCGCTCGCCGCGTCCCAGGATCAGATCGTGGCCGCCAGCCGGTTCCGGATCCCCGCCCAGGTGCACGAGGAGTGCCTGACCGGGTTCGCCGCCTGGAAGGCGACCGTCTACCCGGCGCCGCTCAGCTGGGGCGCGTCCTTCGATCCCGAGCTGGTCGAGGAGATGGCCGGGCAGGTCGCCCGGACGTTGCGGGCCGCGGGCGTGCACCAGGGCCTCGCCCCGGTGGTCGACGTGAGCAGGGACTACCGCTGGGGCCGCACCGAGGAGACGATCGGCGAGGACCCCTACCTCGTCGGCACCATCGGCGCCGCCTACGTGCGCGGCATCGAGGGCGCGGGCGTCGTCGCCACGCTGAAGCACTTCGCCGGGTACGCCGCCTCCCGCGGCGGCCGCAACCACGCCCCCGTGGCGATGGGGCGCCGTGAGCTGGCCGACGCCGTGCTGCCGCCGTTCGAGATGGCCCTGCGCCTGGGCGGCGCCCGTTCGGTCATGAACTCCTACGCCGAGATCGACGGCCTGCCGGTGGCCGCCGACGCGGAGCTGCTGACCGGGCTGCTGCGCGGCGAGTGGGGGTTCAGCGGCACGCTCGTCTCGGACTACTTCGCGATCCGCTTCCTGGAGCGCCTGCACGGCGTCGCCGCGGACGGCGGGGACGCGGCGAGGCTCGCCCTGCGTGCCGGGATCGACGTCGAGCTGCCGACGGTCGACACGTTCGGCGCCCCGCTGATCGAGGCGGTGAAGGCAGGCGACGTCGACGAGGCGCTCATCGACCGCGCCCTGCAGCGGGTGCTGACGCAGAAGGCCGAGCTCGGCCTGCTCGACGCGGACTGGCAGGCGCTGCCGGACAACGTCGAGGAACTGCGCCTCGACGACGAGACCGGCCAGGACCTCGCCCTTCGGCTGGCGCGGGAGTCCGTGGTGCTCCTGCGCAACACCGGCGGGATCCTGCCGCTGGCGCCAGGCCGGCGCGTCGCGCTCGTCGGCCCGGTCGCCGACGACCCGATGGCGATGCTCGGCTGCTACACCTTCCCCGCGCACGTGGGCCCGCACCCCGAGCACGGGCTCGGGGTGGACATCCCGTCGCTGCGCGAGGCTCTCGGCGAGATGGTCCCGGACCTCGCGTACGTGGCCGGCTGCGACATCAGCGGCGACGACACCTCCGGCATCGAGGCCGCGGCCGCCGTGGCCGCGGAAGCGGACGTGTGCGTGCTGGCGGTCGGCGACCGGGCGGGGCTGTTCGGACGGGGCACCTCCGGCGAGGGGTGCGACGCGACCGACCTGCGCCTGCCGGGCGTGCAGCCCGAGCTCGTGCGGGCCGTCCTCGCCACCGGCACCCCCGTGGTGCTGGTGGCGCTGGCCGGCCGCCCGTACGCGCTGGGCGCGGAGACCGACGCGGCCGCGGCCGTCGTCTACGGCTTCTTCCCCGGCCAGCGGGGCGGCCAGGCCCTCGCCGAGGTGCTCACCGGCGCGGTCAACCCGTCCGGGCGGCTGCCGGTCAGCGTGCTGCGCGACGCCGGCGGCCTGCCGTCGACGTACCTGTCGCCGCCGCTGGGCCGCCGCTCGGAGGTGTCGTCCGTGGACCCGACGCCCGCCTACCCGTTCGGGCACGGGATCGGCTACACCACGTTCGACTGGAGCGACGCGGGCGTGCGCGGACCGGCCGAGTGGCCGGTCGACGGCGAGGTCACCGTCGAGATCACGGTGCGCAACACCGGGTCGCGGCCCGGCACGGAGGTCGTGCAGCTGTACCTGCACGACCCGGTCGCGCAGGCGACCAGGCCGGTGGTGCGCCTGGTCGGCTACGCCCGCGTCCCGCTGGAGCCGGGACGGGCCGCCCGCGTGTCCTTCACGGTCCCGGCCGACGTCACGTCCTTCACCGGGGTGCGTGGCCGGCGCATCGTCGAGCCCGGCGACGTCGAGCTGCGCTTCGGCCGCTCCAGCGGCGACACGGCGGCGACCGTGCCGCTGACCCTGACCGGCGCCGAGCGCGAGATCGGCCACCACAGGAAGCTGCTGGCCACAGCCGGCGTAGCCCGCGAGGGAGTGCCGTCGCCTGGAGGAGCGGCGGGAGCGGAGCGACCAGAGCGGGGGAAGGCGGCGGCATATGGCGACCGAGCCCGCCTCACGGAGTGAGGCCATGAACACGCGCGGGATGAGCACGACACTCGAGACTCCGGACACCCGCGAGGTCCGGCCCGCGACGGGCCGCCGCCGCAGTGCCCGGCCGGGCACGTGGCGGCACGCATTACGCCGCGACTGGCAGCTGTACTCGCTGGTGATCCTGCCACTGCTGTTCTTCCTGATCTTCCGGTACGCCCCGATGCTCGGCAACGTGATCGCCTTCAGGAAGTTCGAGCCCGGCGGCAGCATCTTCGGCGAAACCTGGGTGGGCCTGCGCTACGTGGAGATGTTCCTGAACGACCCCACGTTCTGGACCGTGTTCACCAACACGCTCATCCTCGGCGGCCTGACTCTGCTGTTCTGCTTCCCGCTCCCGATCGTGCTGGCGCTGCTGCTCAACGAGGTCCGCAACCGGAGCATCAAGCGGTTCCTGCAGTCGGTGTCCTACCTCCCGCACTTCCTGTCGATGGTCATCGTGGCCGCCATGGTCATGCAGATGCTGGCCATCGACGGGCCGATCAACCAGATCGTGAAGGCGCTCGGCGGGGAGGCCACCCCGTTCATCCAGAAACCGGAGTGGTTCCGCACGATCTTCGTCTCGTCGGAGGTCTGGCAGACCGTCGGCTGGGGCACCATCCTCTACCTGGCCGCGCTGACCACCATCGACGAGCACCTCTACGAGGCGGCCCGGATGGACGGCGCGAGCCGGTGGCGGCAGATCTGGCACGTCACCCTGCCGGGCATCCGGCCGACGGCGATCACGCTGCTGATCCTCAACCTCGGCACGTTCATGGCCACCGGCTTCGAGAAGGTCCTGCTGCTGTACAACCCGCTGACCTATCCGACCGCCGACGTGATCTCCACGTACCTGTACCGCATGGGCGTGGAGTCCAGCTCCATGAGCTACGCCGCCGCGATCGGCCTGTTCGAGGCGCTCGTCGGGGTGGTGCTGATCGTGTCGGCCAACTTCATCTC
This sequence comes from Nonomuraea polychroma, assembly GCF_004011505.1. Taxonomy (NCBI): domain Bacteria; kingdom Bacillati; phylum Actinomycetota; class Actinomycetes; order Streptosporangiales; family Streptosporangiaceae; genus Nonomuraea; species Nonomuraea polychroma. The sequence goes on along the minus strand of NZ_SAUN01000001.1, from coordinate 4,521,354 downwards.
CCGCCGCACAGTAGGGACGGGCCTGTGGTGACGACCGTCAAGAGCCGGGGCTACCGCGTCTTCCAGGGGATCAACGCCGTCATCCTGACCGGCGTCGTGATCGTGACGCTGTATCCCTTCGTCAACATCATCGCGCGCTCGTTCAGCGACGAGCGTTACATCGTCTCGGGGCAGGTCAACTTCTTCCCGCGCGGGTTCAACGTCAAGACGTACCAGCTCGTGATCTCGGACCCGATGTTCTGGACGAACTACCGCAACACCGTGGTGTACACCGTCGTCGCCACGGCCATCGCGATGGTGCTGACCACCTGCTACGCGTACGTGTTGTCGAAGAAGCACCTCAAGGGCCGTACGGTCCTCATCTGGGTGGCCATCTTCACCATGATCTTCTCCGGTGGCCTGATCCCCCAGTACGTGCTGGTCAACAGCCTCGGGCTGACGAACAGCATCTGGGCCATCGTCCTGCCCAACGCCATCAGCGTGTTCAACCTCCTCGTCATGAAGGCGTTCTTCGAGGGCCTGCCGCAGGACCTGGAGGAGGCCGCCGCCATCGACGGCCTGAACACCTACGGCATCCTGTGGCGCATCGTGCTGCCGCTGTCGAAGGCGGTCATCGCCACGATGGTGCTCTTCTACGCGGTCTCGTTCTGGAACTCGTGGTTCACCGCGTTCCTCTACCTGAACGAGCAGGAGTTGTTCCCGGTGACCATCTACCTGCGCAACCTCATCGCGGGGGCGACCGGCGCCGAGTCCGCCGGCGCCGTGATGTCCGAGGTGTCGGCGGCCGCGGCCAACATCCAGGCGGTGACGATCATGCTCACCGTCCTTCCCATCCTGGCGGTCTACCCCTTCGTGCAGAGGTACTTCGTCTCGGGCGTCATGCTCGGCGCGGTCAAGGGATAGCCATTGTCCATCCGAAAGGAACCCCCCATGCAGCACATCTCCCGGCGTCAGGCACTTATCGGGCTGGGTGCGCTCACCTTTGTCGTCGCGGGCTGCGCCGATGACGAGGTCCCGAAGAAGGCCGCCGATTCGGCGAACAAGGCGGGCGCCATGGCGAGCTTCGGTGTCAACCAGCAGTTCAAGGCCACCGAAGCGGTCTCGTTCGACGTGCTCTACAACAACCACCCGTTCTACCCGCTCAAGAACGACTGGTTGTTCTGGCAGGAGCTGACCAAGCGCACCAACGTGACGCTCAAGCCGGTGGCGGTGCCGCTGAGCGACTACGAGAAGAAGCGCGGCCTGCTGGTCGGCTCCGGGCAGGCCCCGCTCATCATCCCGAAGACCTACCACCCGTCCGAGGAGGCGTTCGTCGCCTCCGGCGCCATCCTGCCGGTCAGCGACTACCTCGACCTGATGCCGAACTTCAAGGACAAGGTCGCCAAGTGGAAGCTGGAGCCGGAGCTGAACACCCTCCGGCAGTCCGACGGCAAGTTCTACCTGCTGCCCGGCATCCATGAGAGCCCTTGGGTGGACTACTCCCTGGCGGTCAGGACCGACATCCTGGACAAGCACGGCCTGGCGCTCCCGAAGACGTGGGAGGAGCTCTACACCGTGCTCAAGGCGCTGAAGAAGGAGTACCCCGACCTCTACCCCATGACCGACCGGTGGGGTGTGCCCACGCCGGGCGGCAATCTGATCAAGCTCGTCGCCCAGGCCTACGGGGCGAAGGGCGGTTGGGAGTACCAGCACGCGACCTGGGACGCCGCCGCCGGGAAGTTCGCCTACACCGGCGCCATGCCGCAGTACAAGCAGGCGATCGAGTACCTGCACAAGCTGGTGGACGAGAAGCTGCTCGACCCGGAGAGCTTCACCCAGCAGGACGAGCAGGCCAAGCAGAAGTTCAACTCCGGCAAGTCGTTCGTCATCAGCACCAACGCGCAGACGATGATCAACGACTACCGGCCGACGCTGACCAAGCTCGTCCCCGACGCGAAGATCGTCAAGATCCCGGTGCCCATGGGACCGGTGGGCGAGTACAAGATCCAGACGCGGCTCGAGAACGGCGTCATGATCTCCAAGAAGGCGCTGGAGAACAAGAACTTCGTCGCCATGATGCAGTTCGTCGACTGGCTCTACTACTCCGACCAGGGCCAGGAGTTCGCCAAGTGGGGCGTCGAGGGCACGACGTACACCAAGGACGCCTCCGGGAAGTTCACGCTGAACAAGGACATCGACTTCATCGGGCTCAACGCCGGGGCGCCCAAGCACCTGCAGAAGGACTTCGGCTTCTCCAACGGCGTGTTCGCCTACGGCGGCCCCACCAAGCTCGTGCAGTCCACCTTCTCCGAGGAGGAGCTGGAGTTCCAGAACGTGATGAACGCCCGGCAGCTCTGGCCGGTCGAGCCGCCGCACCCGTTCAACGACGTCGAGCGCGAGCAGGCCACGCTGTGGGAGACGCCGCTGAAGGACTTCGTCACCCAGCAGACGCTCAAGTTCATCCTGGGCGAGCGCGACCTCAGCGAGTGGGACGCCTACGTCAAGGAGCTCGAGGGCAAGAACATGACCGCCTACGTGAACCTCGTCAACACCGCCTACGAGCGGTTCAAGAAGGAACACGGCTGATCTGATGCGGACCGTGGTTCCGGACCGGGCCTCGGGGCGGCTGCCGGTGCCCATCACGGAGTTCGACTCCTCCTACCGGCCCGACAACCCGGTCCACGACACGGCGTTCAACGCCGCGTACCTGGCCCCGGTGCCGGCGGCCGGGGGAGAGGTGGCCGACCATCTGGTCACCCGGGGCGACGACGGCCGGGCGAGCGTGCTGGCCCGGTGCGAGCCGGGCAGGCCCCGATCGGCCCGGCCCAGGGAGCTCGACGTGCTCCGGGAGGCCGCCGAGCCGGCCAGGAGCCACCGGAGCCTGCCGGTCGCCGGCGGTAGGGTGGACGCCGATCTCATGCTCGGCCGCCACGAGGTCACCCTGGTCGAGCCGACGCCGGTGGTGGACGAGACGCCGCCGTGGTGGGACGACGGGCGGCTCTTGGGGCAGGAGGTTCAATGAGCGAGGTGACGGCCGGGCGGCGGTTCGGCCAAGGACCGCTCTCGCGGGCCGCCGCACTCATCTACACCCTGCTCGTGGTCGAGGGCATGTTCCTGGTCGCGGCCGCGCCGGGGCTGCTCGCCCTGCCCCTGCTCGGCCTGGACGCCAGCAACGTGCCGCTGGCGGTGCTCTGCGCGCTGCCCGCCGGCCCCGCACTGTCGGCCGCGCTCTACGCGCTGCGCCACCGCAGCCGGGACCTGGCGGACCTGCACCCGGCGGCGGCGTTCTGGCGCGGCTACAAGGCCAACGTGCGCGGGGTGCTGAAGATCTGGGTCCCGTGGCTGGCCGGATTGGCCGTCATCGGGACCAACTTGGCGAACTTCGCCGCCGCCGGGGTTCCGGGGTGGTGGGCGGTGCTGCTGGTGCTCGTCGCGGTGGCGGCGCTGCTCTGGGCCGCCAACGCGCTGGTGATCTCCTCGTTGTTCGAGTTCCGGGCGGTGGACGTGGCCCGGCTGGCCACCTACTTCCTCATGCGCCACCCCAAGGCGACCCTGGGCAACGTGTCCGTGCTGGTCGTGGCGGCCGGCGTCACCGTGATCGCCACCGAGCTGGCCTCGGCCGTCCTGGCCTCGGCGTTCGCGGCGGCGCTGCTGTGGAACAGCCGGCCGATGATCGCCGAGGTCCAGGAGGAGTTCACCGCCTAGGGGATGCGCCGGCCGCGCGCGTCCGGCACTCCCGACTTGCGGAAGAAGTAGGCGTTGACCTGGTCGCGCCACTCCTCGGCGCAGCGGAGCTGCTCGTCGAGCAGCTCCTTCACCCGGGCGTGCAGCGCCGGGTCCACCAGCCCTTCGAGCTTGTCCCAGTGCGCGCGCATGTCGGCCACCTCCTCCGCGCCGGCGAAGTGGGTGTCGTAGATGTGCTGGACGACCGTCGAGCCGCTGTGCAGCACGTGCCCGTACGGCACGTGGTGGAAGAACAGCAGCAGCTCGTCCGGGCACTGCTCCAGGGACTCGTAGACGTCCGACCACGGCTGCGGATACTGGCCGGTGCAGCCGGTGCCGGTGGCGCGGGTGCGGTCCACGCCGACGCCGTCCCGGTCGGCGAAGTGGTACGTCCCCCACGGCGTGTACTCGTAGCCGTCCACGTCGGGCCCGTAGTGGTGACCCGGCCTGACCATGAAGCCGACCCCCAGCGGCGCGGTGTACCGCTCATACGTCCGCCAGGAGCCGTCCATCATCGTGTGCAGCGTGCTCCGGAGCGGCTCGGGGGACGGGGCGAACGTCAGGTCGATCCACTCGTCGAGGACGGCGGCGGGGTCCAGGCGCGGGTCCCAGGCGAGCCGCCCGAAGGCGTACAGGTTGGCCTGTGCGAGGGGGTGGCCGGTCCAGTAGAGGTCGTCGCCCACGTTGGAGACCGCGACGAACTCGGTCGCCACGTCGGCCACGGTCGCCCCTTCCGGCCCCCATGGGCCGAAGCCGAGCACCTCGCGCCACATCGGCGCCAGGTAGCAGACGTGCTTCTGCTGGCCGGTGTACTCCTGTGTCACCTGGAACTCCACCGCCAGGCGGGTCCCGGGCATGGCCGCGATCACCGGCGAGACCGGCTCACGCGGCTGGAAGTCCATGGGGCCGTACTTCACCTGCAGGATCGCGTTGTCGCCGAAACGCCCGTCGAGCGGGGCGAAGTGGTCGTAGGCCGCGCGGGCGCGGTCGGTCGACCGGTCGCGCCAGTCCTGCCGGTGGTTGTAGACGAACGCCCGCCAGTGCACGACCCCGCCGTGCGGGGCCAGCGCGTCGGCCAGCATGCCGGCGCCGTCGGCGTGGCTGCGCCCGTACGCGAACGGGCCGGGCTGGCCCTCGGAGTCGGCCTTCACCACGTAGCCGCCGAAGTCGGGGATCGTCTCGTACACCCGCGCGGTGGTCGCCGCCCACCACCGCCGCACGTCCTCGTCGAGCGGGTCCGCGGTCGGCAGGCCGCCGAGCACGATCGGGGCGGCGAAGGTGACCGACAGGTGCACGCGGATCCCGTACGGGCGCAGCTCGGCGGCGATCGCGGCCACCTCGCCGAGGCGGTCGGTCAGCAGGCGGGCCTCCGTGGCGTGCACGTTCACGTTGTTGATCGCGATCGCGTTGATGCCGCAGGCGGCCAGCAGCCGCCCGTAGGCCCGCACCCGCGTCAGGTCGTCGCGCAGGACGCCGTCCCGCCAGAAGATCGACCCGCCCGCGTAGCCGCGCTCGACCTGCCCCATGACCGGGTGCACGTCGATGTTGTCCCAGTGGTCGAGCATGCGCCGCCGTGTCGCCGGCTCGTGCCGCTCCGCCTGCCGTGCCGCCTCGAACGCCGGCTCGCCGAGCCTGACCAGGTGGAACAGGCCGTACAGCAGGCCGGCCGGCGCGCTCGCGAGCACGACCGTGACGCCGTCGCGGCGGGCGAGCACGTGACCCTCCTCGCCGATCGGCCCGGCTTCCGCCATGACCGCCGCCGCGACCGGCGGCAACGGGCCGGCCGTGGTGAGCGCGAGCACGAGGTCGAAGGGGCCGTCACCGGTGCGCCGCACGGTGCCGCCGTACCGGGCGCAGGCCGCCGCGACCTCGGCGTGCACGGTCCCGGCGAGCGCGCCGTCGCCGAGCACGAGGGTCCGGCGCGAACCGATCGCGCGGAACGCCTCCGGCGGCAGCCACGCCGCGTGCACGTCGGTCAGCTCAGGAATGGTCACGAAGCTCCTCCGGCCCGTCACGATGATCGGTCGTGGACGAATCTATCGAAACCACTCACGCCGTCAGACCAGGCCGGGCCGTGCTATCCGGTGATCAGCGCGTCGACCACCAGCACCTCTTCGCCCGCGGGCCCGTCCAGCCTGATCGGCACCTCCCACGCCCCGGACATGGGGAACAGCTCACCCTCGGCCACGAAACGGCCGGGCCCGGCCTGCCGCGCGATGACCTCGGGCGTGGAGTGCCCCATGCCGGGCATCACCGTCGACACGGCCACGGAGTCCGGTTCGCCCGAGGTCACCAGCACCTCGACCGAGACGCGGCCCGTCGTCGGCTCGTCGATGACGACGGTGACGGCGTAGCGGGCGCCCGTGCTGCTCACGCGGAGCGGCTCGGCCCCCAGGCTCCGCCCCACGATGAAGATCACGGCTGCCGCCACGACGAGGGCGACGGCGATCACGATCCGCTTCATCGGGCGGCCTCCGCGACGTCCACGGTGAACGGCACGGTCACGATGCGGTCGGCCAGGGCGTACTGGGCCCAGGCGAGATACCGCCCCGCCTCCGGGAAGCCGAAGGTGAACCGCAGCCGGGAACCGCCGGAGCCCATCTCGTGCACATGACCGAGGAAGTCTCCGTCCTGGCTGCGGACGATCAAATGACCGCCCATGCCGAGCCACGGCCGCACGGGTCCGGCGGCGTCGACCTCGACCGTCACCGGCCGGCCCGCGACGGGCTCGGCAGGCGACATCCGCGGCGGCGCGCCCGGCTCCTGTCCGGTGCCGTCGGTGGCGGCGGGCTCGGTGCCGTCGGCGCCGCCTCCAGGGGTGGCCGGGTCCGCCGCGCCAACGACGCTGAACCGTCCGGTGAGGAGTTGTCCTCCGGAGTCCTCCCGTTCCAGTTCGACGTGCGCCGTGTACGTGCCGGCCCGGCCGGCCCGCAGCCTGACCTCCAGCCGCCCCGCCGCCGTGCGCAGCGGGTGCACGTGACGGAAGAACCTCCCGTCCTCGCTGGTGACGACCACGTGGGCGAGCGCCTCGTGATGGACCGCGAGATCGTCCACGGGCCGCCCGGTGGACCCGTCGACGAGATCCACCCGCACGGTGAACTCCTCTCCTGGGGCCGGCCGCGCCGGCACCGTCGTCACCCGCCCCTGCACGAACGGCCGCCCGCCGGCCTGCGACGTGACCACGGGCGCGGCGCCGTCCGGCGGCCCGGCAGGCAGCATCGGCTCGAACACGATCGCCATGACCGCGACCGTCAGCCCCACGGCCGCGCCACCCGACACCGCCATGGCGCGGCCCGGCCGGGCCATGGCCCCGGTGAGCAGGCCGCCCACCAGCAGCAGCCCCGCCACGAAGAAACCGCCGTAGATCAGGAGCTCCGCCCCGGACCCGCGCTCCACGAGCACGCGGAACGGCACCACGGCGACCTCGTTCCCCGCCCGCAGCGTCAGCTCGTGCGGCCCGGTCCGCTCCACCCTGAGCTCCGTGTACTGCGGATCCCGCAACGCCGGACGCGCCACCCCGGTCACCGTGCGGCCGTCCTCGACCGACCGGACCGCCAGCTCGACCGGCGGGCCGGTGACCGGCTCGAAGGCGATGACGCCGATCCGCAGCGGCCCGGGCACCCGCGTGGTGCCCTTGACCACCACGGTGACCTCCATGCCGGCGATCGTCTGGGCGATCCGCAGATCCGCACCCGCCGAGACGTTGTGCGCCGCGGCCGGCGCGGCGCACGCCAGCACCAGCACGGCGACCAGACAGAGCAGCCGGATCATGCCCTGTCGTCGACGGGCGGATCGACCGGATCGGCCTGGCCGGCCGGACTGGGCCGGCCGGCCGCGTTGGGCAGGAACAGCGCCCCGAGTATGAGCCCGATCAGCCCCGCCACGATCGGCGCGCCGGTCCACAACTCCGGCGTGGTGGGCAGCCCGCCGCCCGTGGCCGCGGCGAACCCGATGTACAGCGACCAGGTGGCGAAGCTCGACAACCCGGCGAACGCCCAGAAGGCGTAGCGCCGGTCGGCCGACGGGCGCAGCCAGAGGATCAGCAGGTCGGCGGCGAGGCCCCCGGCCACCACGGACAGCAGGATCGACACGTTGTCGAAGTCCGTCTGCGCGCCCGGCATGAGCACCGCCAGCGCGTACATGATGGTCACGCTGCCGAACGGCAGCCGCCACCGCCGCACCAGCAGCAGCACGGGGGCGAGCAGGACGACGTTGGTGAGGGCGATCGCCGTGGCGAGCCCGTACGCGCCCCCGTCGTCCGGGAAGGAGAACGCCTCGACGATGCGGGAGGCGCGCCACTGCAGGGCGTCGCCGTACGACAGGAACAGCGACACCAGCGTGGTCGCGAACGCCAGCCCGATCAGCGCCGGCAGCAGCCGGCCCAGCGTCGGCCGCGCGCCCACGTCAGGGGCGTTCCAGGCCGAGCGGAGCGGCGTGGTGATGATGAGCAGCATCGACGTGACCAGCCCCAGATGCGACGGGCTGAACAGGATGTCGATGCTGGTCTCGATGCCGAGGAGGGTGTGCCACATCATGTCGGCGAAGCCGAAGGCGGCGAACGCGGGCACCGCCAGGAGCCCGGCCAGATACCCCTGAGGCACCGCCGCCAGTCCCTGCCGGCCGGCGCGTGCGTTGCGCCACACCTGCCAGAGGATCCAGCCGGATACGGCCGCGAATCCCGAATAGAACGCCGCGTGCCACGGCGTGAAGAACGTCTCCAGCTCGCTGAGGTTCGAGTGGGCCCAGGCGTCGATCATCAGCCCGATGCCGAACCACACCCCCAGCAGCGCGGTGACGAGATCAGTACGGAGCGACACCCACGTCCGCGGCTCCCCCGTGTCCACCAATAACCGTCGAATTCCGGCATTTGCTAAAGCCACCTCGAGCCTCCCTTCGCCTGATTCGATCTTTCCAGACGCGGCGATAATGTGGCGCGCCGAATTATCAGCCAGAGGTGGCTTTGTGTCATGGCCATTTAGCGCTGCGTCTTGAATGTGACAGTTCCCGGAGTGGTAATGCACGGCCCGTGACCGATATTCGCCGAGACCGGAGTGTGACATGCATCACCCGAAACTCGCCGCCCGGACGGTCACCTCTTCCGCGCCCGGACCGTCATAGGGGTGGTCCCGGTACGAAGGGACCCCGATCATCCCCAGAGGAGCGTTTGAGAATGACGAACACCGACCTGCGAAGCGCCGTTGACGGCCGCGTGTTGTCGCCCGGCGACGAGGGCTTCGAGCAGGCCACCAAAGCATGGAACCTGGCGGTCGACCAACGGGTGGCCGCCGTCGTCGAGGCCGCGGGGGCCGGCGACGTGGCGGCCACGGTCGGGTACGCCCGCCGCTCCGGCCTCGCGGTGACCGCCCAGCCGACCGGCCATGGCGCATCGGGCGACACCGACGGCGTGATCCTGCTGCGTACGAGCAAGCTGGACGAGCTGCACGTGAACCCTGAGGAGCGCACGGCACGCGTGGGCGCCGGCGTCCAGTGGGGGCGGGTCCTGGCCGCGGCCGGGCCGCACGGGCTGACGGGCCTGGCGGGCAGCAACCCCGTGGTCGGCGTGACGGGCTACACCCTTGGCGGCGGCGTGAGCTGGTTCGGCCGCAAGCACGGCTTCGCCGCCGACAGCGTGCGGGCCTTCGACGTCGTCACCGCCGACGGCGGGCAGGCCAGGGTCACCGCGGACGCCGACCCCGACCTGTTCTGGGCGCTGCGCGGCGGAGGCGGCGACTTCGCGCTCGTGACGGCCGTCGAGTTCAGCCTGTATCCGGCGCCGAGCCTGTACGGCGGCAGCGTGATGTGGCCGGGCCACCGCACCCGCGAGGTGTTCGACGCCTTCCTGGAGATCACCGCCGAGGCCCCGGACGAGCTGTCCGTCTGGTTCAACCGGATCCAGGCCCCGCAGGCGCCGCCCATGGTGGGGCTCGCCGTCGCCTTCCTCGGCGACGAGGCCGAAGGGCGGGCGCTGCTGGCCCGCCTCGACAAGATCGACGACGTCATCGCCGACAAGCGCGGCCCGGTCGCGGTCGCGAACCTGGGCGACATCACCGCCGAGCCCACCGCCCCGGCGCCCGTCCGCTCCCGGACGGAGCTGCTGACCGGGATCGACGACGCGGCGATCGAGGTCTTGGCGGGCTCGCCGCTCGAGCCGGTGGTCGGCCTCCAGCTCAGGCACCTCGGCGGCGCGCTGGCCGCCTCCCGTCCGGGTGCCGGGCCGAGCGGCCCGATGGCGGAGCCGTACCTGCTCTACATGCTCGGGCTGGCGCTCAACCCGGAGCTGTCCGCGGCCGTCGGCGCCAAGCAGGCGGGCCTCGCCGAGGAGCTCGGCGCGCGGGTCAGCGGGCGCAAGCCGTACACGATGCTGGCGCGGGGCGAGCGGGCCGCGGCGGCCTTCTCCGGGGAGACGATCGCCAGGCTGCGGGAGATCAAGCGGGCCCGCGACCCGCAGGGCGTGGTGCGGGCCAACTTCCCCGTGCTGGCGTAACCCTCTCCCTCCTGCGGCTCGACCGGCGGCGACCGGTCGAGCCGCGGGTTCGTGACCTCAGCCGAGTGGTGCGGCGATCTGGATGAGGTCGATGTCGGGCGCGTAGCCGGCCGAGGCGTTGCCGAACGTGATCGTGTTCGCGCCCGCGGCCAGGACCACGTCGACGACCGTGGTGCGGTAGTTCGACCAGCCCAGCGTGTTGCGGAAGTAGTGCCTGACCGGCGCGCCGCCGCCCGCGGAGATGTCGGCGTAGCGGTCGACGATGTTGGAGTTGTAGTTGGTGGCGCCCTCGCCCAGCTCGCCGTTGGCGTACGTGACGACCATGCGGTAGCGGCCGGCGGCCGGGACGGTGACGTTGTTGAAGCGCAGCGTGTTGGCCGCGCCCGCGCCGATGTAGCCGACGTACGCACCGCCCGACGCCGCGGAGTTGGACGCCACCCTGGCGGCCCCGCTCAGCGTGTTCGCGGAGGATTCCGCCTGGTACGAGGTGATCGTCCCGGTAGTGGGCGTGACGTCGATGTAGTCGATGTTGACCGCGTCCCGGTCGTCGGAGGCGTAGGCGTTGACGTCGACGCGGTTGATTCCGGCGGTCAGGAACACCTTGGTGGTGACGGTGTTCCAGGTGTTCCAGTCGGCGGTGCCGGGCAGCGTCACGGTGGTGAGATCGGCGCCGTTGAGCCGCATCCGGACCGAGCGGGTGGCCGGGGCGCCGCTGTACGGGCCCGCCGAGTAGCGCAGGGCGATGGCGTAGTAGCCGTCCGCCGGGGCGCTCACCACGAACTTGGTGCTCGCCGTGGTGCTGGCGCCGTATCCCTCGGCGAAGGACGTGCCCGAGTAGCCGGTGTTCGGGCCGTAGGTGACGCGGGCGGAGCCGGCCAGGGCGGCGTACTCGGCCTCGTACCGCTGCGGCGAGGCCGCCTGGGACAGGTCCTTGTCCGGGGTGATGACCACGTGGTACGCCGACGTGCCCTTCAGCCCGGTCAGCGGGATCGTGATCTGCCCGCCGGAGGCCGCGTAGTCGCTCTCGCTCACCCGATACGGGCCGGGGGAGGCGTTCAGCCCGGTGGTGTCGACGCCCCACACGGTGGCGTGCACGGTGCCGCCCAGGGAGGAGGGGATGCCCTTGACGACCAGATTTGTGTCGTAGGTGCCGCTCGCCGGGTTGTTGCCGCCGAAGATCACCCGGGCCTGCTTCTTGGCCGGGTCCAGCGCCGCCACGCCCTGCAGCGAGCCGCCGGGCGCGGGCGGGGTCACGGCGACCGTCGTGCCGGTCAGCTCGCCGTACCACTTGTACAACCACCAGCCGCCGGTCGCCTGGTTGTTCCTGGTGACCAGGTCGTTGAGCCCGCCGGCCGTCGTCCAGTACGCCAGGCAGCCGTCGACCTTGCTGTTCTCGAACTTGGCCACGAACTGCACCAGGTTGCCCGGCACGCCGAGGTCGCCGGAGAACCGGCCGTACTCGTTGATCGAGATCTGGCGTGGCGAGATGCCCAGGCTCGACTCGATCGCCCGGTAGTCGGCGTAGTGCTCGTGCCAGCCGGTGAAGAAGTCGTCGCCCAGCTCATGCCACGTCGTGACGTCCGGGAGCACGTTGTTGTCGCGCGCGAACGTCATGAACCTGCGCAGGTCGGCCGAGCGGTAGGAGGCGAAGTTGGGGCCGGCGATGCGGGCGCCGGGGTCGATGGAGCGGATGCGCTGGTAGACGGTCTTGTAGTCGTTGAGGAAACCGGTCAGGTTGCCCGAATACCAGATCTGGTCGGGCTCGTTGAACGGGACGTAGACGTAGGAGGTGCGGTACGGGTCGGCGACGACCTTCCTCGTCATCGTGTCCACCTTGGCCAGGTAGTCGTTGATGCCGAGGTTCTCGTACGGCCACTGCTTGTAGATGTCCTGCATGTAGATCTGGATGTCGCGGCCGCCCGCCCGCTTGAACATCGGGGCGATCTTGAGTGCGTCGCCGTTCGGGTGCTGCAGGCCGTCCGGCGCCTTCTGGGCGGTGACCTGGGGTTTGAGTGCGGCCAGCATGGTCTCGTTCGGGATGCCCTCGTCGCCGAGCCCGTACAGGAAACCGGTGGCGCCGTAACGCAGGGCGCCGGTCTGGGTCGCGAGGTCGACGACCAGCTGGGACGGCGCGGCGGCGCCTGGAGTCGCGGGTAACACACTGATCACGAGGGCCGCCGCCAAGGCCGCGGACCCAGCATTTCTCCTCCTCATGGCGCTCCTCACAGCGCTCGATGTGATCGGTCACATCTTTCTGCTGCATGAGTGTGAACGGTCACATCGATTCGGAAAAGAGCTGTTGCCAGGTTGTTACCGGCGAATGTCAGACGGCGGCGCGCACATGTGTTGGCCTACACTTGTTGTCATGGCGTTCACAGAACGATCGGCGGCGACCCGGACCTCCATCCTGGAGGCCGCCAGGAAACTGCTCATCGAGCGCGGCTACGAGGCCATGACGATCCGGGCGGTCGCCGCCCAGGTCGGCGTCGACCCGTCGATGGTCATGCGTTACTACGGCAGCAAGGCCGGGCTGTTCAGCGCCGCCGTGGACGTGGACCTGCGGCTCGCGCAGGTGCCGGAGCCGCCGGCGGACCGCCTCGGCGAGCTGCTCGTGCGCCACTTCCTGGCCCGCTGGGAAGGCGGCCTGTCCGACGACGTGCTGATCCTGCTGCTGCGGTCCGCCTCCACCAACCCCATGGCCGCCGAGCGCATGCGCGAGGTCTTCCAGACGCAGATCGTCGCGTTCGTGGCCCGGGTGACCGGCGCGGACGACGCCCCGCACCGGGCCGGGCTGGTCAGCACGCAACTGCTCGGGCTGGCCCTCACCCGCTACGTGCTCCGGCTGCCGCCGATGGCGGAGGCCGACCCGGAGAGCCTGGTCCGCGACCTCGGGCCGGTCGTGCAGCGTTACCTGACGGGCTGACGCCGCACCACCCGCGGAGGGCGTCCGGCGATCTCGGCGGCTCGGTGAAACTTTCACCGGTGAGCCGCAGGTCGAGGCCCCGGACCGGCGCGTTCCGGTTGACGGCTGTCGCTGCTCGTGCGATCAAAGCCCGAACAGGGACAGCCGTGCCCTCATCAGGCTGTCCTTTCCACTCATTCCGGAACGGGTGCTCGTCCGACCGATGGGAAAGCGCTTGCTTCACCAGGCGCGGAAAGGCAGAGAGCGGCCTCGACAATTCAATCCCAGTCCCGGCGCGGCCGGCGCCGCCTGCTCGCGACGGTGGCGCTTGGTACGTGCTCGTCAGCGAATGTTAGCGCTACCACGGGAGATCTCCCATGAAACGCTTGGCAATCCTGCCCCTCCTCCTGATCATCTCCTTCTTCTTCCCCGTCCAGAGCGCCCTGGCCGACACGAACGTGGCCAGGTCGGCGACGCCGTCGGCCTCGTACACCTCCCCGTGGGAGAGCGTCGCGGCGATCAACGACGGCATCGACCCGCCGCGCTCCAACGACACCGTCAACCGCCGCTGGGGCACCTGGCCCAACACCGGAACCCAGTGGGCCGAGCTGACCTGGACCTCGGCCCAGACCATCAGGTCGGCCGACGTGTACTTCTTCGACGACGGAGGCGGCGTGCGCGTGCCCGCCTCCTGGAAGCTCCAGCGCTGGACCGGCAGCGCCTATGCCGACATCCCCGGCACGTACCCGATCGCGGTCAACGCCTACAACACGGTCACGTTCTCGCAGATCAGCACCACGCGGCTGCGCGTCGTCCTGAACAGCGGCCAGGCGTCGGTCGGGCTGCTGGAGGTCAGGGCGTGGGCGCCCGACTCGAACCCCGGCCCGAGCGGCTGGAACCCGCCCGCCCACCTCGTCACCCCGCTCAACGAGGTGTGGCAGCACCAGGAGAGCACGTACCCCAACCTGTACGGGTTCCGGAACTACGGCTGGGACCAGATCATGGCCAACGGCGGCTCGATCAACTACTGCGTGCGCTGGGACTCCAGCGCCACGGTGACGGCCGCCCAGCGTGACCAGATCCACGCCACGCTGGCCCGCCAGTTCAAGAAGTGGATGGACGTCATGGTCGGCCACAACGGCTGGCCGTACACGAACGTGCCGGTGAAGGTGGTCGGCTGGGCCGTGCGCGACCGCGCCCAGCTCCAGTGGAGCGACACCTCCGTCGACATCTACGTCAACAACATCCGCGAGAACGCGCCGCAGTGCGCCGAGCCGTGCGGCCGCTTCTTCAACCAGAACGGCACCTACCCCAACTGCCCGGGCGGCGCGTCGCACCACTACGACATGTCGCTCTGGCTCACCGCGGGCTTCGGCGGCGGCGCCGGTGGCGACTGGGGGCAGCGGATCGGCAGCGAGTACTACATGAACAACCTCAACGCCGACAACATTCACATCCTGCTGCATGAAATGGGCCACTCGTTCGGCCTGGACGACTTCTACGACTGGACGCCGACCGGCCAGTGCTGCTTCCTCATGAAGGCGGGCAGCGCGTCGTCGATCACGGAGTTCGACGCGTGGATGTTCCGCGACTGGTGGCGGCACCTGAAGAGCCGCTACGGCCTCTGAGCACGACGAGGGCCGGCCGTCAGGTCAGACGGCCGGCCCTCGGCCGCGTCAGTTCACCGTGAGCGTGTACTCACGGGTGACGGGGGTGCTCTGCTTGTCGTAGTCCCTGAGCTGGACGGTGACCTTGTAGGAGCCCGCCTTCGCCGGCGTGCCGGTGACGGCCCCGGTGAACCGGTCGAGGCTCAGCCCGTCGGGCAGCGCGCCGCGCACGACCTGCCAGTCGTAGAACGGCACGCCGCCCTTGGCCCTGAGCCGCTGGTCGTAGGCGGCCCCGCTGGTCGCCGCGGGCAGCGAGGAGGTCTCGATCGAGGGCTTGAGGAACGGGGTCAGGTTCCGGTTGAGCTTCCAGCCGGCGGCCTCCGCGATCAGCAGCGTCAGCTTGGTCAGCTCCCACCGCCGGGTCGGGAAGTGGTGGCGCCAGCCGCCGTTCTGGCCGCTGAGCCGGTCCCAGTACGGCTCGTCGCCGGGCACGTGATAGCTGGTGTCCAGCGGCACCGGGTAACCCTGGTAGTCGATGACGTCCTGGTCGTCCCTGCCCTTGGAGGCGACGTAGTCGGCCATGCCCCTCCAGTCGCTGTGGAAGGCGACCGCGTGGCCGTACTCGTGCATGACCAGGCCCTGCACGTCGATGTACTGGCCGAGGTCGGTCTTGTACCAGTCCTCGTCCTCCAGGGACGTGAACAACTTCATGAGCTGCTCGTCGTACTCCAGGATCATGCTGGTCGAGCGGTGGTACGGGGTCGGCTTGCCGTTCTGGGTGTGGAACTTGCCGTTGACCGTGGGATAGCCGGTCGAGTACGGCGTCTGGATGCCGCGGAACCACACGTACATGCCGTTGTACGGCTTGGCGTTGGTGGCCTCGACCTCGTTCTGCCAGTCGTTGCCCGGCAGCCGGTTCACCTCGTCGCCGGCCGGGACCGCGTCGAACGGCTCCAGATCGAAGAAGGCGAACCAGTTCTTCACCGCCCGCTCGGCCGCCTTGCGCACGGCGGGGTCGGAGAAGTAGCCGGTGATGGTGTCGTACCGGTAGTCGAAGTCGATGGGGATGGTGGGCTCGAGCGGCGTCTTCTCGTCCTGCTGCACCCGGATCGGCATGGTCTGGGTGCGTTTGGCGCCGGTCGCGTCAGTGGTCTTCATGACCCACTGGTGCAGCTCGTCGCTGCCCGCGCCCTGCTTGGAGTGGATGGCCAGCCGCACGACCTCCCGGTCGTACGGCCCGGTCAAGGTGAAGGACTTGGTCGCGCCGGTGGCGGTCAGCTCGCTCGGCATGTTGAACATCAGCCGGGAGGTGCCCTTGGCATGCAGCTCCACCTTGAGCGGATAGGTGATGCCGGGCACCCGCGGCGCCCGGACGGTCAGCTCCACGTACGGGTTGGCGAGGTAGCCCTGCCAGTCCACGAGCTGCACGCCGTAGTCGTTGACCTTGCGGAAGAAGATGTCGTACACCTCCAGCGCGGGCGCCTCCTTCGGGGCGGCGAGGCTGGGGGAGGGGAGGGACAGCGCGCCCGCCAGGGCGGCGAGCGCGCCGAACATCGTGACCTTCCTCATGGAAGCCTTTCTAGGAGTTCGCCTTCACTTCCAGCAGCCCGACCGAGGCCTGGCCGCTCTGCAGTGCGACCCGGAGCCTGGTCGTGGTCACGGGGGTGAACGTCACCCGGTTGTAGGCGTTGAGCGCGGTGGGATAGGTGCCGGGGATGTCGGCGTAGGCGCTGCCGGTCCAGTACTGCAGCTTCCAGGAGGCGGGCAGCCGCACCCCGCCGCCGTCGTCGAAGAAGTACACGTCGGCGGATCTGATCGTCTGCGCCGACGGCCAGGTCAGCTCGGCCCATTGCGCGCCGGTCTGCGGCCAGGTGCCCCAGCGGCGGTTGACGGTGTCGTTGGAGCGCGGCGGGTCGATGCCGTCGTTGATCGCCGCGACGCTCTCCCACGGGGAGGTGTACGAGGCCGACGGCGTGGCGCTGCGCGCGAGGTTCGCCGGCCCGGCCCCGACGTTGAGGGTGAACGTCCTGGTCACCGGCGTGCTGAGCCGGTCGTAGTCGCGGAGCTGGACGGTGAACGTGGACGAGCCCGCGGTCGTCGGCGTGCCGGTGATGGCGCCGGTGAAGCGGTCGAGGCTCAGCCCGGCCGGCAGCGAACCGCTCGTGACCTGCCAGTCGTAGAACGGCACACCACCCTTGGCCTCCAGCGCGTGCTGGTAGGCGGCGCCCGGCGTGGCCTGGGGGAGCGAGGTGGTGACGATGGACGGCGGCAGGAACGGGGTGAGGTTGCGGTTGAGCTTCCAGCCGGCGTTCTCGGCCACCAGCAGGGCCAGCTTGGTGAGCATCCAGCGGCGGGTGGGGAACAGGTGCGTCCAGCCGCCGCTCTGACCGCTGAGGCGGTCCCAGTAACGCTGCTCGCCGGGGATGTGGTAGCTGCTGTCGAGCGGCACGGCGTACCCCTGGTAGGCGACCACGTCGGGGTCGTTGCCGCCGCCCTGCACGTAGGAGCGCATGCCGGCCCAGTCGCTGTGGAAGGCGACCGCGTGGCCGTACTCGTGCATGACCAGGCCGTGCACGTCGAGCACCGAGCCCTGGATCTCCGTCCTGTACCAGTCCTCGTCGGCCAGGGAGGTGAACAGCTGCTTGTTCGCCTCGTCGTACTCGAAGATCATCGCGGTGGAGCGGTGCAGCGGGCCGGGGAGCTGCTGGCCGCCCCGGGTGCTGTAGCGGCCGTTGCCGGCCGGGTAACCGGTCGAGTACGGGGTCTGGATGCCGCGGAAGAACACGTACATGCCGTTGTAGGCGGACTGGTTGGTGACGTTGATCGTGTTCTGCCAGTCGTTGCCCGGCAGGTGGTTCGGCTCCGCCCCGGCCGCGACGGTGTCGAACGGCTGCATGTCGAAGAACCGGAACCAGTCCTTGACCGCCTCCTCCGACGCCGTCCGGAAGGCGGCGTCGTTGAAGTAGCCGGTGATGGTGTCGAAGCGGTAGTCGAAGGTGATCGGGAGGGTCGGCTGCAGCGCGGTCTTCTCGTCCTGCTGCACCCGGATCGGCAGGGACTGCTGGTACGTCGTGCCGCCGGCGTCCCTGACGTTCAGCCGGAGCGTGTAACTTTCATCCGGACCCGGGCCGCGTTTGGAGTGGATCGCCAGCTTGAACGTCTTCTGCTCGGCGGCGCCGGCGAAGGACAGCGTCTTCGTCGCGCCGGTCGCGGTGAGCCGGCTCGGCAGGTCCATCATGAGCCTGGAGGTGCCCTCGGCCTTCAGGTCGACGGTGACCGGGTAGCGCACCTCGGGCGGGGGTTTGACGGTCAGCTCGACGTAGGGATTGGCCAGGTAGCCCTGCCAGTCGACGAGCTTGACGCCGTAGTCGTTGACGGTCCTGCCGAACATGTCGACGACCTGGGCGGTGGGGGCGGCGTGCGCGGCCTGCGGCACGCCGGTGAGTAAGGAGCTGCATAAGAGCGCCGCTACGGACAGACGCGTGCGGCGGAACCCACGGTTCATCGGGACTCCTCCACCAAAGGATTTGGGAATACCTTTTCCCACGCGCACAGTAAGGTGTAACACAGCACCGGTCAATCACCGGACTTGACGATCTACAACGTAAAGGCGTCAGGAGGTAGCGCGCCGCGTCGACTCCCTCAGCACCAGGCTTGCGGGGACGATCGTCACCCCGCCCTCCGACGGCTGGCCGGCGATGGCGTCGAGAATGTGCCGTGCGGCCAGCCGGCCGATCTCGCCGAGGTTCATGTCCACGGTCGTCAGCGGTGGCCGGCAGCCCAGCGCCATCGGCTCCCAGTTGTCGAACCCCACCAGCGCCACGTCCTCGGGCACCCGGCGCCCCCGCTCGCGCAGCGTCTCGGCCACCCCGCGGGCGATCTGGTCGCTGCCGCAGAACACGGCGTCCACGTCGGGCGCGGCGTGCAGCAGCACGTCGGCGCCCTGCCGCCCCCACTCCTCGCTCCACTGCCCGAACAGGATGTCGCCCGCCGGCTCCAGCCCCGCCTCGGACAGGGCCGTGGTCAGGCCGTGCGCCCGCCGCCGCGCGGCCTGGAACCGCTGCGGCCCCGTGACGTGCCCGATGCGGGTGCGTCCCGTCGCCAGCAGGTGGCGGGCGGCCAGCGCGCCGCCGCCCTCGTCGTCCGGGATGATCGACACGTCGGACTCGTCGGTGGACTGCGTCATCGCGTACACGACCGGCACCGGCAGGTCGCGGCCGATGCCGGGGCGCGGCTCGGTGCGCCGGCCGGTGACGATGATGCCCTCGACGCGCCTGGCCAGCAGCCGCTCGACGTAGTGGCGTTCCCTGATCGGGTCGTCGCGCGTGTCGCACATGAACACCGAGATCTGCCCGGCGCCCAGCGCGTCCTCCGCGCCCAGCATCACCGGGATGCTGAAGCGCCCGAAGCTGTCGCCCGTGACCAGGCCCACCGTGTACGTGCGGCCGGCCAGCAGGCCCTGGGCGAGCGGATTGGGCCGGAAGCCGAGCCGCTCGGCGGCGGCCAGCACCCGGTCGCGGGTCTCGATGCGCATGCGGCCGCGGCCGTTGAGCGCCTTGGACGCGGTGCCGATCGACACGTCGGCCGCGGCCGCGACGTCCCTGATCGTGACGCTCTTCGCGGTCCGTTCGGAGGCGTTGGCCAACCGACTCCCCTTTCGCGGTCATGATCTGACACGCACAGTCTCGCTCTTGACCAGTGATGTATCACACCTTACCCTCCGATTGAGCAAACCTATTCCCAAGTTTTCTCATTCGAGGTCAGGAGCTCAATGCAGCAGATCCCCGGTCCCGCCGTACCCTCCAGCCGGGCCGTGCTGCGGCCGATCGGCGTCAACGACGCCGTCATCACCGGCGGGCCGCTCGCGCGGTGGCAGGAGATCAACCATGAGGCGAGCATCCCGCTGGGCCTGGAGCAGATGGAGCGCTCGGGCGCGCTGCCCAACCTCCGGCGCGCCGGAGCTCGGGCGGGGGAGGGCGACGGGCCCTTTCAGGGGTACCGGTTCCAGGATTCGGATCTCTACAAGCAACTCGAGGCCGTCGCATGGGAGCATGTCCGCGCTCCGGAGCCCGGCTACGCCGCCTTCATCGAGCAGGCGTCGGCCGTGCTGGCCAGGGCGCAGCGGCCCGACGGCTACCTCAACTCGCACTACCAGGTCGTCAAGCCGGACAAGATCTACGCCGAGCTGGAGTACAGCCACGAGATGTACTGCGCCGGCCACCTGTTCCAGGCCGCGGTGGCGGCCGCCCGCGCGGGCGTGGGCGACAGCCTGCTGCCGATCGCCCGCCGCCTGGCCGACCACCTCGTCGAGGTGTTCCTGACCGGCGGCAACGACGGCATCGACGGCCACGCCGAGGTCGAGACCGCGCTGGTCGAGCTGTACCGGTTGACGGGCGAGGGCACTTACCTCGACCTGGCGGCCAAGCTGATCGACAACCGCGGCAAGGGCCTGATCCCCGACAGCGGCATGGGCATGCTCTACGCCCAGGACCACCTGCCGGTGCGCGAGGCCGACACCCCGGTCGGCCACGCGGTGCGCCAGCTCTACCTCGACGCCGGCGTCGTCGACGTCTACCTGGAGACGGGCGACGAGTCGCTGCTGGAGTGCTCGGTGCGCCGCTGGGAGGACATGGTCGCCACCAAGACCTACATCACCGGCGGCCACGGCTCGCGCCACGACGGCGAGGCGTTCGGCGAGCGTTACGAGCTGCCCTCCGACCGCGCCTACAGCGAGAGCTGCGCGGCGATCGCGAGCATCCACTGGAACTGGCGGCTGCTGCTGGCCACCGGCCACGGCCGGTACGCGGACCTGATCGAGCGCACCCTCTACAACGCCTTCGCCGCCTCCACCTCCGCGGGCGGCACCCGCTTCTTCTACGTCAACCCGCTGCAGCGCAGGAACGACCTCGTCGAGGACGCCTACCTGGGGCGGCGCAGGGAGTGGTTCGCCTGCGCCTGCTGCCCGCCGAACATCATGCGCCTGGTCGCCTCCCTCGGCGGGTACCTCGCCACCGAGACGGCCGCAGGCCTCCAGCTGCACCAGTACGCGGCGGGCCGCATCGAGGCGGCGGGCGCCCGCCTGCGCGTGGAGACCGACTTCCCCTGGGACGGAGTCGTGCGCATCACGGTGGAGGAGGCCCCGGCCGGCGACTGGGAGCTCGCGCTGCGCATCCCGTCCTGGAGCGAGTCCACGTACGTCGACGACGGCCCCGCCCGGGCCGGCGAAGACGGATATTTCCGCATCCGCCGCTCGGCCTGGCGCGCCGGCGACACCGTCGAGCTGCGGCTCGACATGACGCCCAGGCTCATGCGCCCCCACCACCGGATCGACGCGGTCAGGGGCAGCGCGGCGCTGCAGCGCGGCCCGCTCGTCTACTGCTTCGAGCAGGCCGACCAGCCCGAGGGCGCCGAGGTGGACGACCTCGCGATCGCCCCCGGCGCCGTGCCGCGTCCCGTCGCCCGCGAGATCGACGGCGTGGGCCGGACGGTACTGCTCGAGATCGGCGCCGTCGTGGTGAATCAGCCGCGCGGCGGACTGCCGTACGCCGGCACCCCCCTGGCGACCAGCACCAGCGTGACCGCGACGGCCATCCCCTACTTCCAGTGGGACAACCGCGACGGTGGCGCGATGCGGGTCTGGATCCCCCTCGCGTAAGGAAGCACGCCGATGAAGAGACGTGATCTGTTGAAGCTGGGCGGGCTCGCCGCCCTCGGCACCGCGGCAGCCGCCTGCGGCGGTGGCGGCGGCTCCGGCGCGGCCGGGAACACGCAGCTTCAGTTCATGTTCTGGGGCTCGACGTTCGAGAAGAAGGCCGTCGAGAGCATGCTCGAGCAGTACGAGCAGAAGAACCCGGGCGTCAAGGTCAAGCCGCTGTTCACCCCCGACGAGTACGACGTGAAGCTCAACACGCTCGTCGCCAGCAACAAGCTGCCGGACGCCGGCTACGTGCCGATGTCGATGTCCTTCCGCCTCGGCGAGCAGGGCAAGCTGGTCAACCTGTTCCCGTACCTGCAGAAGTATCCGCAGCTGGCCGGCTACCTGCCGGACGCGTACCTGTGGACCGGGCAGGACAACCTGCACGCCATCGCGACGGCGAACGAGTCCATGCTGCTGTGGTTCAGCAAGTCCGCCGTCGCCGCGGCGGGGGTCACGCCGCCCGCCGACGCCGCGTCCGCCTGGACGTGGGACCAGCTCGTGGAGAACGCCTACAAGCTCACCGTCGACCAGAACGGCAAGCGCCCGGACGAGTCCGGCTTCGACCCCAAGCAGGTCAAACAGTTCGGCGTCTCCATCAGCTTCACCTACGGCGCCGCCTGGTACGGCTTCCTGCGCAGCAACGGCGCCGACTTCGCCGACGAGACGGGCAAGAAGTGCCTGCTGGACACGCCCGAGGCCATCGAGGTGTTCCAGAACCTGCAGGACCTGGTCTACAAGCACCGGGTCGCGCCGGGCCCCGGCCAGCTCGCCGCCACCGGCGACGAGGTTCCTGGCACCAACATCCTGCTCAAGACCAAGCGGGTGGCGATGGTGGTGGACGGCCACTGGAGCCTGCTCGACATGAACGAGAGCAAGGTCGACTTCGGCATGGGCGTGCTCCCCAAATACGGGGAGCCGTTCACCGCCAGCCAGGTGGCCGGCGCCTCGGCGGTGTTCGCGGGGAGCAAGCACGAGCAGGAGGCCGTGGAGCTGCTCGCCTTCCACAACGACCCGCGCAACGTCGACCTGTTCGCCAAGGGACTGTGGATGCCCCAGGAGAAGAAGTACTACGAGGACCAGGCGGCCATCGACTCCTGGACCAAGAACGCCCAGCACCCGCCGGAGTTCCGGACCGCGGTCGTCGACTACGCGCGTGACCACGGCGTCCCCGACCTCCGCAACCGCGTCAAGAACATGTCCGCCATCAGCAGCGACGTGCTCACCCCCGCCCTCCAGGAGCTCGAGAGCGGCAAGCGTCCGGCCGCGGAGATCATGAAGGCCGCCGCTCCCAAGATCACCAGCATGCTGCAGGGCTGGCACCACACCCAGGACCTGTGATGCGCCGCCTGGAGACCCGCTGGGGCATCCTCATGGCGCTGCCCGCCATCCTCGGGTTCCTGATCTTCACGATCGGCCCGATGGCGGCCTCGGCCTTCTTCAGCCTCACCGACTGGACGATCGGCGCCAGCCCGTCGTTCGTCGGGCTGGACAACTACACCGCCATGGTCGGCGACGAGCTGTTCTGGGCGTCGCTGACGACGACCACGTACTACACGCTCGGCTCGGTCCCGCTGGTGCTCATCGTCAGCTTCGCCGTGGCCATGCTGCTCAACCAGAAGGCCCGCGGCCTGGCGGTGTGGCGGACGATCTTCTACCTGCCCACGCTGGTCCCGGCCATCGCCAATGTCGTGCTCTGGATCTGGATCTTCAACCCGGACTTCGGGCTGCTCAACTCGCTGCTGCGGCAGGGCGGGCTGCCCGCCTCTCAGTGGATCTACGCCGAGTCCACCGCCGTCCCGTCGCTGATCATCATGAGCACCTGGGGCTTCGGCAACACCATGGTGATCTTCCTGGCCGGGCTGCAGGGCGTGCCGCGGCACCTGTACGAGGCGGTGTCGATCGACGGCGGCGGCCCCTTCCGGCGCTTCTGGCACGTCACGCTGCCCATGATGACGCCGACCATCTTCTACAACCTGGTGGTCGGCGTGGTCGGCACCTTCCAGGTCTTCAACCAGGCGTACGTGATGACCGAGGGCGGCCCCAACCACGCCACCCTCTTCTACGTCTACTACCTGTTCCGCAAGGCGTTCACCGAGAGCGAGATGGGCTACGCCAGCGCCCTCGCCTGGACCCTCTTCATGATCATCATGGTGGTGACGTTCCTGATGTTCAGAAACGCCCGCCGCTGGGTCTACTACGAGATGGCAGGTGCGCGATGACCGCCGTGGCGGCCCCGGACCGGCCCCGCGCGAAGGGCGTGGCCCCCACCCAAGGGCTGCGCAGACCTCGCAGGTACGGCCGGATCCTGCTCTACGCGGCGCTGGTGGCAGGGTCGATCCCGACCCTGCTGCCGTTCGTGTGGCTGGTGCGCAGCGCCCTCATGCAGGACAGCCAGATGTTCGTCTCGCCGCCGGAGTGGATCCCCGCGCCGTTCCAGTGGTCCAACTTCAGCGAGGCGCTGACCACGCAGCCCTTCGACCGCTACTTCGTCAACACGCTGGTCATCGCCGTCATCAGCGTCCTGGGCACGGTGCTGACCTGTTCGGTGGCCGCCTTCAGCTTCTCGCGGCTGCGCTGGCGTGGCCGCGACGTGGTGTTCGCGCTGCTGCTGAGCGGCGTCATGCTGCCGTACGCCGTCACGCTCATCCCGACGTTCGTCATGTGGCAGGAACTGGGCGCGCTGGACACGATCGCACCGCTCACCGTACCGAGCTGGTTCGCCGGGGCCGGCGGGGGAGTGTTCAACATCTTCCTGCTGCGGCAGTTCTTCCTGACGATCCCCTTCGAGCTCGACGAGGCCGCCTACATCGACGGGGCCTCGCCGTGGCGGGTGTTCTGGACGATCGTCATGCCGCTGTCGAAGCCCGCGATCATCGTGGTCACCATCTTCACGTTCATCGGCACCTGGAACGACTTCCTCGGCCCGCTGCTCTACCTGCAGAGCGAGGAGAACTACACGTTGTCGCTGGGGCTGGCGTCGTTCCAGAGCATGTACCTGACGCAGTGGGGTTATCTCATGGCGGCGTCCGCGGCGGTGATCGCGCCGATCATCGCGCTGTTCTTCTTCCTGCAGCGCTACTTCATCGAGGGCGTCACCCTGACGGGGATCAAGAACTGATCGCACGGGCGCGTTTCCCGGCGCGCCCGCCGCCGCGGAACCGCGGGCCGCGGCGACGGCCGGGTGCGCGCCCCGGTCAGCTTCGGAGGAGCGCTGCAGCCAGCTCGGCATTGAGCTGGGCGAACGCTGCCCATTCAGGCGGCGTGACGGCGCACGCCCGGGCGACGGCCGAGCGACTGCACGCGCGCTGCTCCCATCCATTCAGCCGCCCGCCGCGGATGGCGAACGTGACGGCAAGGCCCTCTGCCCACCCGCATATGTCGTGGTCGCCGCCCCCCTCGACGGTGACGCGCTGCACGCTCGTCACCCATTCGAGCGCGGCCAACTCTGCGTGGATCCGAGCGGCCAGTTCGAAGGTGAGCGCCGCTGCCGCACGATCGCGCGCCGCTGTCAGCACGTCACGCGCGGCCCCGGTGTTCGTCCCATCGAGCGCGGAGATGACGGCGGCGGCCAGCCGTTTCCTGGACTGCGGGCCGACGCCGAGCCTTGTCGCGATGTCGCGTTCGGCGGCGGTGAGCCGGTCACGCGTGTACGACAGCGGGAACGCTCGGTGCAGCCCCGAGACCGCCTGCCGTGCCCTCGCCCCGCCGAGGTAGGGACCGAAGCCGACGACCCCGTCGAACTGTGCGACGTGGCTCGTTCGCGTCCCGGCGGTGTGCGGCCGCGTGTCGATCACGATGTAGATCGACGTCTCCGCACCGCCCGGCGTGCGATTCCAGGGCGGCATGCCGGCTTCCAGCAAGTTGCGCTCGAGCCATGCGGCCTCGTGCACCGAGTCGCACGCTACCGCCTCGACGCGGGCGACTCGGGCGACCATCTCTGTCAGGTGCCGGCGATCGCGCAGGTCACCCCAGTAAGACTGCACCCGGCTCCGAAGGTCGGTGGCGCGCCCCACGTAAAGGGTCCGGCCGCGCCGGTCGCGGAACCGATAGACGCCAGGCTCATGAGGCAGCCGTGCTGCCGCGCGGCCCGGCGGGCGCGAGCAGCCGAAGATCTAGCTGACACCAGGCCGAGTGAAACATCGGCCGCCAAGGGTGTCAACGATCGTCACGCCGCATCGCCTGACGGCGGCCATGCGATCGTTGGGCCCTCGCCTGCGCTTTCGCGCAGTCTCATCTAAGGTCTCGTGAAGATATCGATTGCTGCCGAGAGCAAGCTGGTCACGGCATCTTCTTGACGGTCGGCATGTCGGCTCCTACATTTCTCAGAAATCGATTGCTCGCCCCTGAGCTCTCAACATCAGGAGGATGGTTATGTCGGCCTTCGAGAGGGTGACCCGCCGATCGCTGCTGCGTGGCGGAGCCGTCGTGTTGGGTTCGGCCATGGCGGCGCCGCTGCTGTCAGCGTGTGGGAGCGGGGGCAACGGCGGCAGCTCCAAGGAGCTGACGTTCTGGAACTTCTACGGTCCCAACCCGCAGGCGGACGCGCAGAGCAAGTGGTTCACCGACCTCGTGGCGGCCTGGAACGCCAACAACGAGGTCAAGGTCAAGCTCCACTACCTGCCGGTGTCCGAATACCTCGCCGGCACCGCGCTGCAGACGGCCTTCTCCGCCGGGCAGGGCCCGGACATCTTCCTGCTCAGCCCCGGCGACTTCCTCCGCTACTACAACGGCGGGGTGCTGACCGACCTCACGCCGCACCTCAAGCCCGACCAGATCGCCGACTTCGACGGCGGCGTGCTCGACACCCGCAAGGTCGACGGCAAGGTCTACGGCCTGCCGATGGAGCGCGAGCCGCTGGCCATGTACTACAGCATCGACGCCTTCGAGCAGGCCAAGCTGTCGGAGGGCGACCTCCCCAAGACGTGGGACCAACTGCTCGACGTCGCCGCGAAGCTGACCACCAAGGACCGCTTCGGGTTGCTGTTCGAGACCATCCCCGGCTACTACCAGAACTTCACGTGGTATCCGTTCATGTGGATGGCCGGCGGCTCGGCCGTGCCCGAGAACGGCGGGCCCGGCTTCAACGCGCCCGGGATCCACAACGCGCTCAAGCTGTGGCAGGACGCGATCACCACCAAGGTGGCGCCGCGCAAGCCGCAGGGCGACGGCGCCGGCAACGCGCCGGCGAACCTGGGCAGCGGTTTCGTCGCCATGCAGCAGAGCGGCATCTGGTCGGTGTCGCAGATGGAGCAGGGCAAGAAGGACTTCCCGTACGGTGTCTTCCCGCTGCCCGTGCCCGACGGCGGCACGTACACGACCGACATCGGCGGGTGGGCGTTCGTGGGCAACGCCAAGGGCGCCAACCCCGAGGCGGCGGCGAAGTTCATCGCCTGGGCCCTGGCGGCCACCGACGCGGACGGCGTCGAGCGCGGCCGGCAGTGGAACACGGTCGTCAAGACGAACCTGCCCGCCCGCAAGTCCGTGCAGGAGGCGGCCAAGGCCGCCGGCGCGTTCGACAAGCCCGCGCTGAAGGTCTTCCTGGACCAGGTCGTCCCCGGTGGCCGCGGCGAGCCTCGCTACACGCCCGAGGTCTACAAGGCGGTTTCCGACGCCATCCAGGCAGCCCAACTCGGCGGTGTCGCCCCGGCCCAGGCGGCGGCCGACGCCGCCGGCAAGATCGACGCTTTCCTGAAGGGCTACAAGGGTGCCGCGATGCTCTGACCCCGCCCCGCCCGTCGCCCGTGGGCGGTGGATCGGCGCGACGTCGCGCCGGCGTCAGGGCAGCACCTCGATGATCCCCGTGACCTGCTGAGAAAGGCGACAAGCACATGGCCATTTCGGTCGACCCGGGCACGGTCGTCAGCAAGCCGCCTGACGCCGCACCTCCGGTGTGGACCCGCCGCAGGCGGGAGGCCCTCGCCGGGTACGCCTTCGTGGCGCCCGACCTCATCGGTCTGCTGATCTTCGTCGGGCTACCCATGGTGCTGGCCCTCGGCGTCTCACTGTTCAGCGTGGACGGGTTCGGCGGCTACACCTTCGTCGGACTGGACAACTTCCGGCAGATGGCCGGGGACACCCAGCTGTGGCAGAGCGTCAAGGTCACGTTCACGTACATGGTGACGTTCGTGCCGATCGGCTTCGTCGTCAGTCTCGGGCTCGCCCTGCTGGTCCGCGACCACTTCCCGGGCGTCGGCCTGGTGCGCACCATGTTCTTCCTGCCGCACGTCATCAGCCTCGTCGTGGTCGGCGTCGTGTGGCAGTTCCTGCTGGTCGACAAGCAGGGCGCGGTGCCGGCCCTGCTGCGGCCCTTCGGGCTGGGCGAGGTGTCGTTCCTGGGCAACCCCGCCCTGGCGCTCGGGTCGCTGGTGGCGATCAGCATCTGGTTCCTCATGGGCTACCAGATGCTGATCCTGCTGGGCGGGCTGAAGGACATCCCCAAGGAGTACGAGGAGGCGGCGCGGGTCGACGGAGCCACCGCCTGGCAGCGCTTCCGCCACGTCATCTGGCCGCTGCTCCGCCCGACCAGCTTCTTCGTGCTCGTCAACTCCACCGTCGGCGCGGTGACCGGGTTGCAGGCCTTCGACCTGGTGTACGTGCTGACCAAGGGTGGTCCGGCGGGGAGCACGTCGACCGTGGTCTTCTACATCTACCAACAGGCCTTCACCTTCAACAACTACGGCTACGCGGCCGCGCTGACCACTGCCGTGGTCGCCTTCCTGGTCGTGGCCACGGGGCTGATGTTCGGCGCGACGAAGGGAGGCAGGTTCGATGTCGGTTAGGCTGCGCGCGCTGGCCGGCTACGTGCTGGCGGCCATCACCGTGGCGCCCCTGGTCTGGCTGCTGGTGTCGGTGCTCAAGCCCGCGGACGAGCTGTTCCAGGTGTCGGTGCCCAGCAGGCTCACCCTGGACAACCTGCTCTACGTGCTGACCGAGGTGCCCATCGGCCGCTACATGCTCAACAGCGCCGTCGTGTCCGTGGCGGTGACGGTGGTCGCGCTCGTGCTGCACTCGATGGCGGCGTACGCGCTGGCCCGGCTGCGGTTCCCGGGCCGGCAGGTCATCTTCTCGGTGATCGTCTCCACGCTGCTGGTGTCGCTGCCGGTGATCCTGGTGCCGCTGTTCCTGGTCGCCAGGCAGCTCGGGCTGCTGGACACGTACGCCGGGCTGATCCTGCCGGCGATCTTCCACGCGTTCGGGATCTTCCTGCTCCGGCAGTACTACCTGACGATCCCGCGCGAGCTGGAAGAGGCCGCCGACCTCGACGGATGCGGATATTTCCGGCGCTGGTGGCAGGTGGTCGTGCCGCTCAGCCGGCCCATCCTCGCCTCCCTCTCCGTGCTGTTCTTCCTGGCCAACTGGAACGCCTTCCTCTGGCCGCTGACCGCCACCCGCGACCCGGACCTGCGCATGGTGCAGGTCGGGATCGCCACCCTCCAAGGCCAGTACGGCTCGGCCTGGAACTACGTCCTGGCCGCGACGGTGGTCGCGGCCGTGCCCACCCTGATCGCGTTCGTGCTCGGCCAGCGCCGCCTGGTCGAGGCGATCAAGACATCCGGATTGAAGTAAGGACCGAACGACATGACCTATGGCGAGTACGGCAGCAGCCTGCGCGACCTGCCCCGCCTGCGTACCTCGAGGCGCAAGCGGATCTCCAGCTACGACCGCACGGGCGGGAACGAGGACCGGCTGACCGTCCAGGCCGGCACCACGGTGACCCTGGCCGACATCGAGGGGCCCGGCTCGATCAACCACATCTGGTGCACCGTGGCGCTGCCGCTGAAGGACGTGCCGGACGCGGTGGACGTCGACTACCTGCGCAGGCTCGTCCTGAAGATCACCTGGGACGGCCAGGAGCACCCCAGCGTGCTGGTGCCGCTCGGGGACTTCTTCGGCATGGGCCACGCCAAGACCGCGAACTTCGTCTCCGCGCCGCTGCAAATGAGCCCGCAGGACGGCAAAGGCTTCAACTCGTGGTTCCACATGCCCTTCGCCGGCCGGGCGAAGGTGGAGCTGATCAGCGAGCTGTCGGCCGAGCCGGTGTTCTTCTACTACTACATCGACTACGAGCTGTTCGACTCCGCTGCCGACGATCTCGGCTACTTCCACGCCCAGTGGCGGCGCGAGCGGCCCACCGACGGCGTCGAGCAGGGGACGCAGAGCAACCGCGAATACCAGGTCGAGGGCGTCAACGACACCGGCGACGGCAACTACGTCATCCTGGAGGCCGAGGGGCGCGGCCACTATGTGGGCTGCGTGCTCAACATCCGGAACCTGCGCGAGACCAGCGACTGGAACTGGTACGGCGAGGGCGACGACATGATCTTCATCGACGGGGAGCCCTTCCCGCCGTCGCTGCACGGCACCGGCACCGAGGACTACTTCAACACCGCGTGGTGCCCGACGCAGACCTACCACGCCCCGTACCACGGCATCACCATGCCCGGCGGGGACAACTGGAGCGGGGAGATCTCCCTCTACCGCTTCCACGTCGAGGACCCGATCACCTTCACCGAGTCCATCAGGGTGACGATCGAGCACGGCCACGCCAACAAGCGCTCGGACGACTTCTCGTCGGTCGCGTACTGGTACCAGACCCTGCCGCACCGGCCGTTCGGGATCGCACCCGTCGAGGAGCGCCTGCCCTTTCCGGCAGCTTAGCAATCGATTTCTAACGGCCGGATGGACCGCCTGCCACGGGGGATGGGACGAGGTTGCTCAAAATCCAAGACGTCGCGCGACACGCCGGGGTCTCCGCCGCGACGGTTTCGCGCGTGCTCAACGGCCGCTCCACGGTCAACCCGGAACTGGCGGCACGGGTGCACGCGGCGGTCCGTGAGCTCGGATACCGGCCCAACGGAGTGGCGCGCAATCTCCGGCGCAGGCAGACCACGTTGTGGGCGGTGCTGGTCTCCGACGTCGGCAACCCGTTCTTCACCTCGCTCGTGCGCGGGGTGGAGGACGGCGGCCGGCGGTTCGGCTACTCGGTCGTGCTGTGCAACACCGACGAGAACCGGGCCAGGGAGGCCGAGTACATCGCGGTCGCGCTGGCCGACAACATGGCCGGCGTGATCATCTCTCCGGCCGACGACAGCACCGACATCAGCGCTCTCGTCGCCGCGGGGACCGCCGTGGTGACCATCGACCGGGAACTGGCCGAGACCGAGGTCGACGCCGTGCTGGTCGACAACGAGAAGGGCGCCGAGATGGCCACCGCCCACCTGCTGGAGTCCGGCTACCGGCGCATCGCCTGCATCACGGGCCCGCGCCGGATGTCCACCGCCATGCAGCGGCTGCGGGGCTACCAGCGGGCGCTGCGGGCCTTCGGGCTGCCACAGGACCGCGCCCTGATCCGGCACGCCGACTTCCGGGAGGAGGGCGGGTACTCGGCCATGGCGTCCCTGCTGGACGAAGGGGTGGAGATGGACGCCGTCTTCGCGGCCAACAACCTGATGACGGTGGGGGCCGTGGAGTGCCTGACCGAGCGGGAGGTGCCGATCCCGGGGCGCGTCGGGGTGATCGGGTTCGACGACATTCCGTGGGCCCGGCTGTTCCGGCCGGGGTTGAGCACGGTGCGGCAGCCCACGTACGAGCTGGGGCGGGCGGCGGCGCAGCTGCTCGCCGACCGGATCGACAATCCGGCTCGCCCGACGGCCCGGATGGTGCTGCAGACGGAACTGCATCTCCACGAGAGCTCCCGCCCCCGTCACCTCTGACGCCACCATCGGGAGTGGCCCGTGCACTGACCCCGCCAGACCTCGGATCGGCCGTTCACTGACGCCCTTGCAACCGGTGCCAATCGATTTTGCCTTGATCCGCATCAGAAGGGTACGCTACCCGCCTACGTAGGGCATATCGCCGGTTGCCGCCCGCCTCCGCCGGACAACGGGTGTGCGGTCGGCAGCGGCGGGCGCTCGTGGCGAGCGGGCATCCCCGGTTACAGCTGCGTGGCCGGCAGATCGGGGGGGCCAGTGTTGCGGGACCGTCGCGCCGAGTGCGCACAGCTCGATGGCCTGCTCGAAGCCGTCCGAGGTGGTGAGAGCCGGGCGCTGGTGATCCGCGGCGAGCCCGGAGTGGGCAAGACGGCGCTGCTGGACTACGTGGCCGGGCGGGAGCAGGAGTTTCGCATCTGCCGCATCACGGGTGTGCAGTCGGAGATGGAGCTGGCCTTCGCCGCGCTGCACCAGCTGTGCGCCCCGATGGCGGATCGGTTCGAGCAGCTTCCGGACCCGCAGTGCGATGCGCTGCGCGCGGTCTTCGGGCTGAGCTCCGGACCGGCGCCCGATGGTTTTCTCGTCGGGCTGGCCACGCTCGGCTTGCTGGCCGAGGCCGCCCGGGATCGCCCGCTGCTGTGCCTGGTGGACGACGCGCAGTGGCTCGATCGGGCGTCCATGCAGGCCTTGGCGTTCGCCGCCCGTCGCCTGCTGGCCGAATCGGTGGCGGTCGTGTTCGCGGTCCGGATCCCGGACGAGGCGTCGGAGCCGGCCGGTCTGCCGGAGTTGGCCGGCCTGCCGGAGATGCTGGTCACCGGCCTGCCTGATGAGGATGCGCGGAATCTGCTGCGTTCCGCGCTGCCCGGACTGTGGGACGAACAGGTGCTCGATCGGATCGTCGCCGAGACGCGGGGCAACCCCCTGGCGCTGCTGGAGCTGCCGAAGGACTCGACCCCGGCAGAGCTCGCGGGTGGTTTCGGCCTGCCCAGCGCGCGGGTCCTCACCGGCCGGATCCAGGAGCTCTACCAGCGGCGGGTGCTCCGGCTCCCGCCGGAGACGCGGCGGTTGCTGCTGATCGCGGCCGCGGAGCCCGGTGGCGAGCCGGCCTTGTTGTGGCGGGCGGCCGACCGGCTCGGCATCGGCATCGAGGCGGCCACGCCCGCCGTGTCCGCCGGATTGGTCCAGATCAGCGAGCGGGTACGGTTTCACCATCCGCTGGTGCGCTCGGCCGTCTACTGGGCGCCCCCGCCCGAGGAGCGGCGTCGGGCCCATCGCGTGCTGGCCGATGTCACCGACCCGCAGGCCGACCCCGACCGCCGCGCCTGGCACGCGGCACAAGGAACGCAAGGCCCGGACGAGCACGTCGCGGCAGAGCTCGAACGCTCGGCCGGGCGCGCACAGGCCCGCGGCGGGCTGGCGGCGGCCGCGGCGTTCCTGGCACGGGCGGTCGAGCTGACCCCCGATCCGGCCCGCCGCCAGGAGCGCGCGCTGGCCGCCGCGCAGGCGAGCCACCACGCGGGTACGCCGGACGCCGCACTGAGGCTGCTGTCCATCGCGGCGGCGGGCCCGCTCGACGAGCGCCGGCGTGGCCGGGTCGACCTGCTGCGCGCCCAGATCGCCTTCGCCGTGGAACGCGGCAGCGACGCCGCCCCGTTGCTGCTCAAGGCCGCCCGGCAACTGGAGCCGCATGACGTGCCGCTCGCCCGCGAAACATACCTGGAGGCGATCAGCGCGGCGATGTTCGCCGGCCGCCTGGCCAACGGCGTCGGCCAGCTCGAAGCGGCCCAGGCCGCCCGATCGGCGCCGCCCACGGCACGGCGCCCACGCGCAACCGACCTGCTCCTCGACGGCGCGACGACGCTGATCACCGAAGGCTACGACGCCGGGACACCGGCATTGAAACTGGCGCTGAGCGCGTTCCTGGCACCTGATCTCCCCGAGGAGGAAGGGCTGCGCTGGCTCTGGCTGGCCAATGTGATCAGCGCGGGCCTGTGGGACCACGAGACCTGGGGTCGGCTCGCCACCCGTCACCTCCAGCTCACCCGGGAGACCGGCCAGGCCACCGCGCTCCCTTTCGCCCTCACCGCACGTACCGCTGTGCACGTGTTCGCCGGTGAGCTGACCGAGGCCGCTTCGCTGGCCGAGGAGGTGAGCATGGTCTCGCAGGCGATCGGCATTCCCCTGCTGCCTTACGCCGCCCTGTTCCTCGCCGCCTGGCAAGGCCGTGAAGCCGACTGCACAAGGTTGTTGGCTGCCGTCGCGGCGGAGGGCGTGCGCAGGGGCGAGGGAAACGCACTGACCGTCGTCGGCTGGGCAAGAGCCATGCTCTGCAACAGTCTTGGCCGGTACGAACAAGCGGCGGCGGCGGCGAGCGACGCCGGCAGGCGCCGCGGGCCCGAAGTGGGCGCCGCGGCGACGTGGGTTCTCGTGGAGCACGTTGAGGCCGCTGCCCGGAGCGGCGCACCAGAGCAGGCCGCCGACGCGCTCAAGCGACTCGCCGAGACAACAGGTCCGAGCGACACGGACTGGGCGCTGGGCGTCGAAGCGCGCTCCCGCGCGCTCCTCAGCACGGGAGCGGCCGCTGAGGACCACTACCGCGAGGCGATCGAGCGGCTCGGCCGCGCAGCGGTCCGCGGGGAACTGGCCCGCTCCCATCTTCTGTACGGCGAATGGCTGCGGCGAGAGCGCCGTCAGCGGGACGCGCGCGAGCAGCTGCGTGCCGCCCATGAGTCGTTCACCACGATGGGCATGGAGGCCTTCGCCCAGCGGGCCGAGCGCGAGCTGCTGGCCACCGGCGAGCAGGTACGCAAACGCACCGTCGAGACCACCAGCGAACTCACCGCCCAGGAAGCCCAGATCGTCCGGCTCGTCCGCGAGGGCCTGACGAATCCCGAAATCGGAGCCCGGCTCTTCATCAGCCCGCACACCGTCGAATGGCACCTGCGCAAGGTCTTCCGCAAGCTCGGCATCACCTCCCGCAGGCAGCTCCAACGCCCCATCTCCGCCTAGGAAGGCGCTGGAACCGTGCGAGGGAGTGCGTTGCCTGAGACCCCTCCACATCGGCGCCAAGACCGGGCGGCCGCATCACGGCTGAAGCCTTTGAGAAATCGCTTCACCGTTGCATATCTGTGATCTAACCCAGCATTGACGGTCCAACGGGCGGGATTTAGCTTAGGGGAAATCGATTTCTGAGCAATCGATTTCTCCCTCTTCACGACCTATGGAGGTCAACGACCGTGGCACGTATCGGAGTCCTGAGCATCTCGGACGGGCGCGACTTCGTCGCCCGCGATCTCGTGGACCACATCGACGCCGCCACCACCACCCTGGCGGAGGCGTTGCGCAAGGAGGGCCACGAGGTGATCGTGGCGCCGGAGATCGTGTGGACCAACGAGCTGGCCACGTCGCAGGCCCGCTGGCTGGCCGACCGGCGGCCCGATTTGACGATCTTCAACTACGCCGTCTGGGCGTTCCCGCATTTCACCATGCTGGCCGCGGAGTCCACGCCCGGCCCCCTGCTGCTCATGGCCAACATCGACCCCGCCCAGCCGGGTATGGTCGGCATGCTGGCCGGCGGCGGCGGGCTCGACCAGATCGGGCGGGTGCACGCCCGCGCCTGGGGCGACATCGCCGACCCGGCCGTCCTCGACCGGGTCCTGACCGAGGTGCGGGCGGCGAAGGCCGTGCGGGGGCTGCGCGGGTCGACGTTCGGCAGGATCGGCGGCCGGCCGATGGGCATGTACACCGCGGTCGCGAACACCGACCAGTGGATGCGGACGTTCGGCGTGGACGTCGAGGAGATCGACCAGTGGGAGATCGTCCGGCGTAGCGAGAACGCCTCCCAGGCCCGCGTGACCGAGGCCCGCCAGTGGCTGGAGCGCATGGGCAACGTCCACTACGACGGCAAGCAGCTCACGCCCGAGCTGTTCGAACGGCAGATCCGCACGTACTACGCCATGCGCGAGCTCATCGACGAGTGGAACCTGGACTTCTCCGGCATCAAGGGCCAGCCCGAGCTGACCACCCACTTCTGCACGATGGATCTCGCCGAGGCGTTCCTCAACGACCCGTACGACTGGGAGGGTCCCAAGGAGACGCACGTCTGCGCGACCGAGGCCGACATGGACGGCGCGCTGACCATGCAGATCCTCAAGCTGCTGAGCGGCGACCCGGTGCTGTTCGCCGACGTCAGGCACTACCACGCCGACAAGGACGTGTGGGACCTGTGCAACTCGGGCCAGCACGCCACGTGGTACGCGGCCAGGTCCGACGACCCGGCCGAGAACCTCGCCAGGACGCACTTCTACCCCGAGGTCTTCTTCTTCCCCGCGGGCGGTGCGAGCGTGCACCATCTGGCGGCTCCCGGGGCGGCCACGTTCGCCCGGCTGACGCGCAGGGACGGCGCGTACCGCATGCATGTGATGCGCGGCGACTTCGAGCTGTACGACGACGCCACCAACGAGGCGATGGCCAGGCAGTCGACGTTCGAGTGGCCGCACGCGTTCACCCGGCTGCACGTGCCGGCCACCGAGTTCCTCGGCCGCTTCGGCTCCAACCACATCCACGCCGTGCCGGGCGACTACGTCGCCGAGCTCCGGGCGGTGTGCGAGCAGCTCGGCGTCGCGTTCGAGGGGTTCGGCGATGCGGCTTAGCGCGATCGTGGGAGCGGCCGTCCTGGTGGCGGGCGGGCTGATCGCCGCTCCGGCACAGGCCCAGCAGGTCACGGTCACCGCCACCGCCAAGGGCCCGGTCGGGTGGGACGTTTACCGCAGGCTCGACCGGCTGCCCGAGCTGCCGGTCGGCGTGCAGACCAAACAGTTCTCCAGCTTCGACCGCACCGGCGACAACAACGACGGGTTCGAGGGCAAGTACTCCTGCCTGAGCACCACCGGCCAGGGCTGCGTGATCGCCGAGCACACAGGCGCCGGTGAGGTGCAGGCCATCTGGTTCACCAGGGACGGCGGTGACGTCACCCGCACCGGCACGATCACCATCGAGCTGGACGGCAGGAAAGTCGTCGAGACGAGCCTGCAGGACGTGGTGAACGGCAAGCTCGGCGCCCCCTTCGCCTACCCCCTCGTGGGAAACGCCGACCAGAGCTCCGGCGGCGTCTACATCCAGGTGCCGATGCCGTACACGCGCTCGATGCGCGTCACCACCGAGCACAATCCGTTCTTCTACCACGTCAGCTACCGCACGTTCGCCGACGCCGAGGGCGTGAGCACGTTCGACCCGGCCGACAAGGCGCAGGACGTCATCGACAGGCTCAAGGCGGGCGGCGACCCCAAGCCCCCGATGCCGGGCGCGCGCACGCACGACGCCGCGATCGATCTCGCTCCCGGCGCGTCGGCGCGGGTGGCGCGCACGGTGGGCTCCGGCCTGCTGTCGCAGATCAGGTTGAGGCTGCCGCAGGCCGTGCAGGTGCTGCCGAAGACCGAGGCCGACGAGGGCCGGGCGTTCGGCGCCGGCGGCTCCAGCGAGTTCACCGTCGCGATCGACCCGGCCAACGACGGGGTACGGCTGACCCGCCGCATCGACCCGGCCATCGGCAGACAGGTCGCCAAGATCCTGGTGGACGGGCAGGAGGTCGCCCAGTGGCCGCCCAGCAAGCTGGGGGCCGCCGGGATGTGGGCCGAGGAGGTCGTGGACCTGCCCGCCAGTGCCACCAAGGGCAAGTCCAAGATCACGATCAAGAACGTGTTCGCGTCGTCGGACCTCGACTACAACGAGTTCACGTACTGGGTGGACAGCGCCGGCAAGCGCACCGACACCGTGGACGTCGGCGACGCGGCCAGTGAGCCGGCTCACAACTACAAGATCGTCGCGCAGACCTGGCAGGGAGAGCGGACCTTCGCCTTCCCGATGAACGAGGACCAGCTCGCCACGATCAGGTCGGCCCAGGAGGTGTTGCAGGGGCTACGGCTGCGCATCAGCTTCGACGGCCACCGCACCGTCGACTCGCCGGTCGGCGAGTTCTTCGGCAGTGGCCACGCGATGATGCCGGTCGCGTCGCTGATGTCCGCGATCGACGCCAAGACGAGCACGCTCACCGCCTGGTGGCCGATGCCGTACCGGACGGGCGCGACGGTCGAGCTGTACAACGACTCCGGCCAGGCGATCGAGGGCCAGGCGGTGGTCACGTCCACCCACAGCCCTATAGCAGGAAATGTCGGCTATTTCCGGACGCAGTCCCGTGGCGGCGGCACCACCCCCGGCACGAGCTGGCCCTTCCTGCGCGTCACCGGCGCCCAGGGCAAGTTCGTCGGCGTCAGCCACACCATGCGCGGCCCGACGAACCGCAACTACCTGGAGGGCGACGAGCGCGTCTACGTGGACGGCTCGCGCACCCCGCAGATCCACGGCACCGGCACAGAGGACTTCTACCAGGCCGGCTGGTACTTCAACCGGGAGACCTTCACCACTCCCTTCCACGGCAACACCGCGCACCTGGCCCCCGCGACCGGCTGCCCGGCCGACGGCGACTGCACCGGCGCGTACCGGCTGATGATCGGCGACGCCGTGCCGTTCGGGAGCTCGCTCACCTTCGACATCGAGCACGGCTGGACCAACGACGTCGAGGGCGTCTACTCCTCGACCGCCTACTGGTACGGCCGCGACCAGGCGGCGGCCACGCAGACCGACGCTCTCACCGTCGGCGACCAGGCGAGCGAGCAGCAACACGGCTACACCGGCCAGGGCGAGATCACGACGCTGGACTCGGCGTTCGAGGGCGACTTCAGGAACCCGCTGACGCTGAAGACCACCCAGCGCACGACCGACGGCCCGGTGAGCTTCAAGCTGCGGATCGACCGCGGCAATCGGGGCGTCGAGCTGCGCCGCACCGGCGACCAGAACCTCGCGGGCCAGCACGCCGAGGTCACCGTCAACGGCCACAGGCTGGCCGACTGGGTGCAGCCCCTCGGTAACCGGACCCGCAGGTGGCTGGAGGACGTCTACCAGATCCCGGCGGGCGTCACGAAGGGCAAGAGCGAGATCACCGTCCAGCTCGCCCCGAAGACCCCCTGGTCGGCCGCCTCCTACACGGCATGGAGCCTGCGGTGACGACGGTTCTGACGATGCGGGCCATCGGCAAGTCCTTCCCCGGCGTGCGGGCGCTCGACGGCGTGTCGCTCACCGTCGGGGAGGGCGAGGTGGTGGCCCTGCTCGGCGAGAACGGCGCGGGCAAGTCGACGCTGATGAACATCCTGGCCGGGGTGTTCAAGGACTACGAGGGCGAGATCGAGATCGGCGGCGAACCCGCCCGCATTCACTCGCCCAAGGACGCGGGGCGGCACGGGATCGCCATGATCCACCAGGAGCTCAACCTGGTGCCCGAGCTGTCCATCGCCGACAACATCTTCCTCGGCAGGGAACGCGCGATCCTCGACCGCAAGGGCATGGAGGCGCGGACTGCCGAGCTGCTGCGCGGCCTCGGGCTCGACCTGTCACCGCGCACCCTCGTCAAGCAATGCAAGATCGCCGAGCGTCAGCTCATCGAGGTGGCCAAGGCCCTGTCGCAGAACGTCCGGGTCCTGGTCATGGACGAGCCCACCTCGGCGCTGGCCGACGCCGAGGTGCACCGGCTGTACGAGGTCATCCGCGACCTCACCGGGCGCGGCGTGGCCGTCATCTACATCTCCCACCGCCTCGAGGAGCTGGAGGAGATCGCCGACCGGGTGGTCGTGCTGCGCGACGGTCGCTACGTCGGCGAGCGCTCGTCCATCGACCGCGACGAGCTGATCCAGATGATGGTCGGCCGGCCGCTGGGCGAGATGTTCCCGCGCGCGAACGGCGGCTCGGACGGCGCGGAGCTGTTGAGGGTGGAGGGCCTGTCGGTGCCCGCTGAGCCCGGCTCGGGGCGCACCGCGCTGCGCGAGGTCTCCCTGTCCGTACGGACGGGCGAGATCGTCGGCGTCGCCGGGCTGATGGGCGCGGGCCGCAGCGAGCTGCTGGAATCGATTTTCGGCGTCCACCGGGCGGCGGCGGGCCGCATGATGCTGGGCGGCCGGCCGTACCGCCCGCGCAGCCCCAAGCAGGCGATCGCGCGCGGCGTCGCGCTGGTGGCGGAGGACCGCAAGGCGCAGAGCCTCGTCCTCGGCAACACCATCGGCTTCAACGCCAGCCTCCCCTCACTGAAGCGGTTCCTGCGCTTCGGGGTCGTGGACCGGCGGCGCGAGGGCGCGGCCGTCGCCGGGCAGGTGCGCGAGCTGCGCGTCAAGGCGCCGGGCACGCGCTTCACGGTCGGGAACCTGTCGGGCGGCAACCAGCAGAAGGTCGTGCTGGCCAAATGGCTGCTGACCGCGCCGTCGCTGATCCTCATGGACGAGCCGACCCGCGGCATCGACGTGGGCGCCAAGGCGGAGATCCACGCCCTGATGTCCGAGCTGGCCGCCTCCGGCAAGGCCGTGCTCGTGGCCTCGTCCGAGCTGCCCGAGCTGCTCGCCATGTGCGACCGGATCCTCGTGCTGTGCGAGGGCCGGATCACCGCCGAGTTCCCCAGGGGGCAGGCGACGCAGGAGGCGATCCTCGCGGCCGCCATGGCCAGACAGCAGGTGACGACCCTATGACTCTTCACGCGGACAACCGGATGCGGCGCACGCTGTCCGCCCTCGGCGCCGCGCAGGCGTACATCGGCCTGGTGCTGGTGCTCGCCGTCGGGATCGCCACCAAGGGTGAGATGTTCCTCAGCGAGACGAACCTCACCAACGCCAT
Source organism: Nonomuraea polychroma (assembly GCF_004011505.1). Lineage (NCBI taxonomy): Bacteria > Bacillati > Actinomycetota > Actinomycetes > Streptosporangiales > Streptosporangiaceae > Nonomuraea > Nonomuraea polychroma. Next base: position 4,481,540 of record NZ_SAUN01000001.1, on the reverse strand, counting down.
CGGCGCCTTCGCCTCACGCGGCATCCTCGCCGTCGGCGTCACGCTGGTCATCCTGACCGGCGGCATCGACCTGTCCGTCGGGTCGCTGCTGGGCATCGCGTCGATGACGGCCGCGATGATGCTGTCCGAACACGCGCTGGAGCCGTGGCAGATCGTGCCGATCTGCATGGCGGTGGGGGCGTTCTTCGGGTTCCTGAACGGCGCCGGCACCGCCTGGCTGCGCATCCAGTCGTTCGTCGTGACGCTGGCCATGCTGTCGGTCGTACGCGGCTTGGACCGGCAGGTCAGCGACAACGTCAGCGTCGGAACCCAGATCACCGGCCCGGACGGGCAGCTGACGCCGCAGGCGGAGGCGTTCCAGCTGTTCGGCACGCCCGGGCACAACCTGTTCGGCCGAATCTACTACCCGGTGCTGGCCTTCATCGTGGTCTGCGTCGTCTTCCACCTGATCCTGACGAAGACCCGGTTCGGCCGGCACGTGTACGCCGTCGGCGGCAACCCCACGGCCGCCCGGCTGTCCGGCGTCAACGTCACGGCGGTCACGATCGCGGTGTTCACGCTGTCCGGCATGCTCGCCGGGTTCGCCGGGCCCATCGACGCCGCCTACAGCGCCTCGGCCGACCCCCAGGCCGGGCAGTCCTTCGAGCTGGACGCCATCGCCGCCGCGGTCATCGGCGGGGCCTCGCTGGCCGGCGGCAAGGGCACGATCGTCGGCACGTTCGTCGGGGCCCTCATCCTGACGCTGCTGGACAACGTGCTCGGGCTCAACGCGGTCAGCGACAACTGGCAGCTCGTGATCAAGGGACTGATCGTCGTCGTGGCGGTCGTCCTGCAGCGTCCCGATCTCTTCACGTTCTTCCGAGGAGGGTCTCGATCATGAAGAGGACCATTGCCATCGCGCTGTGCGCGCTGCTCGCCGCGGCGTGCGCGTCCAAGGCGCCCACCCCGACGGCTTCCGCGGACGGCGGGAAGAAGAAGTTCGTCGTCGGCTACTCGCAGTCGAACAACGCCGAGCCGTACCGGGCGCAGCTCAACCTGCAGCTGCAGCACTTCCTGGAGAGATATCCGGACATCGAGCTGCTGCCGATCGCCGACGCCAAGCAGTCGAGCGCCACGCAGGTCTCCCAGGTCCAGAACTTCATCACCCAGAAGGTCGACGCGCTCATCGTCTCGCCCACCGAGCCCGCGCCGCTGACGGCGGCCGTGCAGCAGGCGTGCGACGCCAAGATCCCGGTGATCATCCTGGACCGCACGGTCAACACCGACTGCTACACGGCCTTCATCGGCGGCGACAACGTGCTCATCGGCAGGAAGGCGGGCGAGGAGGCGGTCAAGCTGCTGCCGGACGGCGGCAACATCGTCGAGCTGCGCGGCATCCTGTCCAACCAGCCGCAGATCGACCGCGACAAGGGCTTCCGCGAGGCCATCGCGGCCAACCCCAAGATCAAGATCATCGCGGATCGCGAGGCCAAGTGGGTGAAGGAGCAGGCCACGCCGATCATGCAGCAGTGGCTGGCCCAGCATCCCAAGATCGACCTCGTGTACGGGCACAACGACCCGATGGCGCTGGGCGCGTACCTGGCGGCCAAGGCGGCAGGAAAGGCCGAGCAGATCAAGTTCATCGGCATCGACGGTCTGGCCATCCCGGACGGCGGCATTCGCGCCGTGCAGCTCGGCCAGCTGTCGGCCACGTTCATCTACCCGACGGGCGCGCAGGAGGCGGCCGACACCGTCAACAAGATCCTGCACGGCCAGCCGGTGGACAAGCAGCAGGTGCTCGGCACCACGCAGGTCACCAAGGACAACGCGGCCGACCTGTACAAGCAGTTCGACCTGTCCGGGCAGAACTGATGTTCCTCGGCGTCGACATCGGGACCTCGAGCTCCAAGGGCGTCCTCGTCGCAGCGGACGGCACGGTCGTGGCCACGGCCGTACGCGAGCACCGGACCGCCACGCCCCGGCCCGGCTGGTTCGAGCACGACGCGGAGGAGGTGTGGTGGGCCGACTTCGCCGCGATCGCCGGCGAGCTGGCCCGCCCCGGCATCGAGGCGGTCGGGCTGAGCGGGATCGGGCCGTGCGTGCTGCCCTGCACGGAGGACGGCACGCCGCTGCGCCCGGCCATCCTGTACGGCGTGGACACCCGCGCCACCGCCGAGATCGCCGCCCAGACCGCCCGCTACGGCGAGGCCGCGATCCTGGACCGGTGCGGCTCGCCGCTCACGTCCCAGGCGGTAGGGCCCAAGCTGGAGTGGCTCCGCGTCCACGAGCCTTCCGTATGGGCGCGGACCCGGCGGACGTTCATGGCGCACTCGTGGCTGGCGTACCGGCTGACCGGGGACTACGTGCTGGATCATCATGCGGCCAGCCAATGCACGCCGCTGTACGACACCCGCGCCCACGAGTGGATCACGGACTGGGAGATCGTGCCGGAGCTGGAGCGGCCCGCGCTCGCCTGGAGCGGCGACGTCGTGGGCACGGTCACCTCCGGCGCGGCCGCCCTGACCGGACTGCCCGCCGGGATCCCGGTGGTCGCGGGCACCATCGACGCGTGGGCCGAGGCGCTGAGCGTCGGGGTGAGCTCGCCGGGCGACGTCATGCTCATGTACGGGACCACCATGTTCCTCGTCGAGGTGCTCGCCTCGCGCGCCGCCTCCCCGCAGCTGTGGGGGACCGTGGGGGTGGCGCCGGGGACGTACAACCTGGCGGCCGGGATGGCCACGTCGGGAGCGATCACCGCATGGCTCCGTGACCTGACCGGGGCCTCGTTCTCGGACCTCACGGCGGAGGCTTCCGCCGCGGGGCGCGGGGCGGAGGGGCTGCTGATGCTGCCGTACTTCGCGGGGGAGCGCACGCCGCTCTTCGACCCGGACGCCCGGGGGACGATCGCCGGGCTGACGCTGCGGCACGGGCGCGGCCACCTGTACCGGGCCGCGCTGGAGGCCACGGCGTTCGGCGTCCGGCACAACCTGGAGGCCATGCGGGAGGCGGGCGGGTCCGCCAAGCGGCTGGTGGCGGTGGGCGGCGGCACGCAGGGCGGCCTGTGGACGCGGATCGTCTCCGACGTCCTCCAGCAGCCGCAGGTCGTGCCCGCCCACACGGTCGGCGCCGCCTTCGGCGACGCCATGCTGGCGGCGCAGGCGGTGGGGGTGTCGTGCGAGGGATGGAACCCGGTGGCGTCCGTGGTGGAGCCGGACCCCGCGGCCGCCGCGGATTACGACCGCCTGTACGCCCTCTACCGCGACCTGTACCACTCGACGTCTCACATCACTCATGCCCTCGCCTGACCAGCGCCGAACGGCGGGGCGGGGGTCAGCGGGCGCTGCTCTGGCGAGGGCGGAGCTCGGCGGGCAGGACGACCTTGGCGGGCTTGGCGGCCGGGGTGGCGATGCGGTCCACCAGGAGGCGGGCGGCCATGCGCCCCAGCTCGTACGTCGGCTGCGCCACCGTCGTCAGCGTCGGCCGGACGAGATCGGCCCACGGGATCTCGTCGAACCCGACCAGCCCCATCTCCCCGGGCACGTCCACACCCCGATCGGCCAGGCACCGCAGGGCGCCCACCGCCATGAGGTTGTTGGCCACGAACACCGCGTCCGGACGATCGGAGGAGGACAGCAGTGAGGACATGGCGTCGTACCCGCCCTGCTCGCGGAAGTCCGTGCGAACCACCAGCGGCTCGCTCGGCAGGGCCCCCGCGTAGCCCCGCAGGCGCAGGTCGGCGGTGCTCACGCCCTCGGGCCCCGTGATGCACGCGATCCGCCGGTAGCCGGCCGTAAGGAGGTGCTCCGTGGCCGTGCGCGCGCCTGCTTCGTTGTCCACCACGACCGTGTCCACCTCGCCGCGCGGCAGCTCGCGGTCGATGGCGACGACAGGGACGGGCGACTCGAGCAGGGTCTTGGCGGCCTTGACGCTCCCCGACGAGGAGATGATCACGCCGGCCATCTGCTCGCTCAGCGCCGCAGCGACATATGTCTCTTCCTTGGCCGGGTCCTCGTCGCTGTTGCACAGCACGACCGAGTAGCCGGCCTGCTGGGCGACGTCCTCGATCCCGCGGACGGTGGCGGTGAAGAACGGGTTGCCGATGTCCGAGATGATCACGGCCCAGAGGGTGGTGCGGCTGCGCCGCAGGTTTCTGGCCACCGCGTTGGGGCGGTAGCCGAGCTCTCTGACGGCGGTGAGCACGCGCGCGACCATGGCGGGGTCGACCGTGCGGGCGCCGTTGAGCACGCGTGAGACGGTGGCGGCGGATACGCCGGCCTCGCGGGCGACATCGTAGATAGTTGCCATCGAACCAAGTTTCTACCATCGCGGAGGCCTGCAATGCCGCCGCGCTGAGGCCGCCTACGGCGAGCTCACCAGCACGCTTTCTCTCCAAGATCATCATCCGATGCTTCCGGAATGTTTGAAACAGGGGTTCAGCTGAGCGAATACCCCTACCGAAATCTCGACAAATCAGGGCTTGACGCTGTCAGGCAGCGATTGTACCTTGCCTGAGAAATCGATTGCTTCCAGCTCTTCTCCCTTCACCCCCCACCCTCGCGACCCCTGACTGACGCGTGCTCAGGGCCACCGGACTGCCTGGAGAAGTCATGTATTCGACCCTTCGACGACGCCTGAGCGCGGGCCTGGCGGCTGTGCTCGTCGCTGCCGCAATGACGGTTACGGGAGCGGCCCCCGAGACCGCCGGAGCGGCCACGTCGCCGCCGCCCAGCACGTTCTTCTCGACGGTGCAGGTCGACTCGGCCGCCACGGTCGGCGCCCCGGCCGTCGGCGACAACCGCAACCACGGCGACCTGTGGCCGAACTGCTGGTCCGACGACGACAACGTCTACACCGCCTACGGCGACGGCATCGGCTTCGCCAACACGTACAGCGACATCGGTGTGGCCCGCATCTCCGGCATGCCGGGCAACCTGACCGGCGCGCAGCTGCCCATCGGCGACAACGTCGGCCAGGTGTGGACGGCGAACCACACGCGCAAGCCCACCGGCATGGCCTGCGTCGACGGCACCCTCTACCTCGCCGTGCAGGACCTGGCCCTGGACTTCGACGATGCCCCCGCCGCCACCATCGCCAGATCCACCGACCACGGCAGGACGTGGACGTGGGACCGGTCGGCGCCGATGTTCGGCAACGGCGTGTTCACCACGATCATGTTCCTGGACTACGGGAAGGCGTACGCCAACGCGCCTGACAGCTACGTGTACGCGTACGGGCTGGACCACAACTGGCGCGACTCGTTCGCGGGCCGCGTGCCCGACCCCGTGGACGTGTGGCTGGCCCGCGTGCCCAGGGACTCCGTGCAGAACCGGTCGGCCTGGCAGTTCGTCAGCGGCTTCACCGCCTCCGGCACGCCCACCTGGTCGTCGGACATCGGCCGGCGCGTCGCCGTGCTCCGCGACGACCGGCGCCTCTACCCGGACGTCTACACCGCGGGCCGGGTCAGGAACCTGAGCGTGATCAGTCAGGGCGGCGTCGTCTACAACAAGCCGCTCGACCGCTACATCTACACCTCGTGGACCGAGTACACCTTCGAGTTCTACGAGTCGCCCACGCCGTGGGGCCCGTGGAATCACGTCACGAGCAAGGACTTCGGCGGCTATCCGTGGACGAGGACCAAGCACGGCGGGTACGCCACGACGATCCCGTCGAAGTACATCAGCGCCGACGGCAAGTCGATGTGGCTGCAGTCGAACGTCTGCCCGTGCGGCGGCGGCTACCCGGAGGGCGAGCACTGGGCGTACACGTTCTCGCTGCGAAAGATGCGCCTGGAGCCGCACACCGACACGACCCCGGGCAACCAGCCGGACGGCGGCAGGAACCTGGCCAGGGAGCCCGGCACCGTGGGCGTCGAGCGGGCCATGCACTTCGGCACCACCGCCTTCTACAACGACGGCAACAGGTCCCACAGCGAGGACGACTGGAACGACGAACGCAAGGGCGCGAGCTGGTGGGGATACACGTGGCCGCGCGAGTACCTGATGAACAAGGTCATCTTCACCAGCGGGCAGATGTTCGGCGACGGCGGCTGGTTCGCCGGTAACCTGCGGGTGCAGGTACGCCGGGACCACCAGTGGGTGGACGTGAGCGGGCTGCGGATCACGCCGGACTACCCGTACAACAACACGGCGGGGCCGAACCGGATGTACGAGCTGGGGTTCGACCCGGTGGACGGGGACGGTGTGCGGATCATCGGCGCCCCCGGCGGCACCCGGACGTTCACCTCGATCGCCGAGCTGGAGGTCTACTACGCGGGCACCTCGGGGAAGATGTTCGGCGGCTCGCCGGCCGATGTCACCGGTGACGGCAAGGACGACGTCGTCGCCTTCTCACACGGGACGGGCGCCGACGTGTACGCGGCCGCTTCCACCGGGACGAGCTTCGGCACGGGCGCGAAATGGCACGACTTCTTCTCGCCGGACGGGGAGACGCCGTACACGGGCGATGTCACCGGTGACGGCAAGGACGACGTCGTCACCTTCTCACACGGGACCAGCGCGGACGTGTACGTGGCCCCGTCCACCGGGACGAGCTTCGGCACGGCGGCCAAATGGCACGACAACTTCGCGTTGAGCGGTGAAATACCGGCCGTCGGCGACGTCAACGGCGACGGCAAGGACGACATCGTGACCTTCACCCGTGGTTCCGGCGCCGACGTCTACGTGTCCCTCTCCACCGGCGCAGGCTTCGGCCCGGGTGCGAAATGGCACGACCACTTCGCCGCCGGCACGGAGTGGCCGCAGCCCAGCCAGATCCGTTGACCGTGCATCGAGGAGAGCCCGCCCCCGCCACTCGGGAGCGGGCTCGCCGCACGCGGCCCGAGGCAGCCCTCAAGGCCACTGAGACCCACGCGTACCCGGCTTAGACGACGATCGGCACCCGCGCCCCGGTGCGCACCGACTCCAGGGCCGCCGTCACCATGGCCACGCTTCGGATGTTGTCATGGCATTCGCCCTGTGGCGGCCGTCCCGTCCGCAGTCCGGTCACGAACTCCTCCAGCCCTTCCGCCAGGCCGGTGTAGCGGTTGCGGCCGGGGTACGGGTCGGGTTCCTGCTTGTGCGGCCGCACCACGTGGCCCTTGGCCGCGTCCGCGGTCGGATCGCCGTCGCCGTCCCAGCAGGCGGTGCCGCGGGCGCCGGCCGCCCGCCAGTTCCCCGTCCACGACGTCGGACGGCCCGGCGCAGACCAGCTCCCGGTGAAGGTGTAGCGCAGCCCGCCGGTCATCTCGAAGATCGCGGCGGCCGAGCAGGCGCCCGGGTACCAGGTCCACGGGGCCTGGAACGACTCACAGTAGACGGACACCGGATCGGCGCCGGAGACCGCCCGTGCCGCGTCGAACAGGTGGATCGCCATGTCCTGCACCAGCGGGTGTTCCAGTGTGTCGAGGAACGCCGGCCCCCGGTACGGCATGAAGAACTCCGACGTCATCAGCCCCAGCGGCCCCAGCTCGGCCACCGTGCGGCGGAAGGCGACCAGGCCGGGCATGAAGCGGCGGTTCTGGTTGACCGCGAACAGCCGCCGCGCGTCGTCGGCGGCGCGCACCATGGACCGCGCCTGCTCCAGCGTGACCGCCATGGGTTTCTCGCTCAGCACCGACACCCCGCGCCGCAGCGCGGTGACCGTCACCTCGTGGTGCGCCTGCGGCACCGTGCAGTTGACGAGGAAGTCCGGCTCCTCGCCGTCCAGGACGGCGGTCAGCGAGGAGCTGACCGGCAGGTCGTCGAGGCCGAGCTCGCGGGCGGCGGCGCGGGCCCGCTCCTCGGCCACGTCGACCCAGCCCACCAGCTCGGTGCCGGGGTGGGCGAGCAGCTCGGGCGCCCAATGGCCGCCGATGAACCCGGCGCCGGCCACCACGCCGCGCAGCGGCCGGTCCGCGTCGATGGTCGCGAAGGTCATGCGGCGCCTACCACTGGATGGGGGTGTGGGCGTTCTGCGGCGGCTCGCCGACGCCGTGCTCCGGGGCGGCCCACAGGACCGCGTTGGCCAGCACGCGGCGCACGTCGGGGTGGTAGTAGACGGGATATTCCTGATCGCCCGGGGCGAAGTAGAAGATCCTGCCCAGCCCTCTGCGGTAGCAGCAGCCGCTGCGGAACACCTCACCGCCGCCGAAGGAGCTGATGAAGACCAGCTCGTCGGGCTCGGGGACGTCGAACGGCTCGCCGTAGGTCTCCTGGCGGTCGATGACCAGCGGGCGGGGGATGTCGCGCGCGATCGGGTGGCCGGGGGAGACCGTCCACACCAGCTCGCGCTCCCCGGCGTCGCGCCAGTTCAGGGTGCAGGTGGTGCCCATCAGCGAACGGAAGATCTTGGAGTAGTGGCCGGAGTGCAGCACCAGCAGGCCCATCCCGCCGAAGACGCGCCGCCGTACCCGTTCGACGACCTTGTCGTCCACCTCCTCGTGCGCCATGTGCCCCCACCACGTCAGCACGTCGGTCTGGGCCAGGGTCTCGTCCGTCAGGCCGTGCTCGGGGTCCTCCAGCACGGCGGTGCGGACGCGGACGCGCTCGCCCAGCACCTCGGTCAGCCCGGCCGCGATGGCGCCGTGGATGCCGTCGGGGTAGCGGCGGCGCACGTCCTCCTCGCGGGGCTCGTGGTAGTTCTCGCTCCAGACGGTGACGTTGACTGCCATCCGCTTCCTTCCGCTGCCGGTTCGTGAGTCATCGCCCTCGTACCCACGAGATCACCCGTTCAGCACGTCCAGGGCACGATCGACGTCGTCGGCGGTGGTGTAGACGTGGAAGCTCGCCCGCACCCGGCCCGCCCGCACGGCCGCGCGGATCCCGGCGGCCTCCAGCCGCTCGCCGGGCGCGTCCACGGACACGATGGCGCTGCCGGCCGGCTCCAGTCCCAGGCCGGTGCGGAAGCGGTCGGCCAGGGCCACGTTGTGGTCGTGGACCCGTTGCACGCCCAGCTCGTTGAGCAGCTCGATGGCCGGGGCCGCGCCCACGTACGAGAACCAGGCCGGCGACAGGTCGAACGCGCGGGCGTCGGCGGCCAGACGCAGGGGCGGGCCGTAGTAGGAGCCGCCCTCGTCGGCCCCGGCGTACCAGCCGGCGGCCAGCGGGCGCATGCGCTCGCGCACTCGCGGCGACAGATAGCCGAAGGCGGCGCCGCGCGGCGCCATGAGCCACTTGTACGCCGCGCACGCCAGCACGTCGATGCCGGCGCCGACGTCCACGGGCAGCCAGCCGCATGCCTGCGAGCCGTCGGCGATGACCAGGGCGTCGTGGGCGCGGGCGGCGGCCACGATGTCGGGGAGCGGGGCGACGTCCCCTGTGGCGGACTGGACGAGGCTGAAGGCCACGGCGGCGGTCGAGCCGTTGATCGCGTCGGCCAGCCGGTCGGCGGGAACGGTCTCGATCTCGGCCGCGACGGCCCACGGGAACAGGTTGCTGGTGAACTCGATGTCCGGCACCACGACGCGGGCGCCCGGCGGCAGCGCGGTGGCCACGACGGACATGATCTGCGAGACGGTCGAGCTCACGCTCACATCCGAGGCCGGCGCACCGATCATGCGCGCGAACGCGGTGCGCGAGCGGCCCACGGAGGCGTCCCACGGTTTCCAGTCGCTGGAGCCGTGCCGCCAGCCGGTCAGCGCGGCTTGAAGTTCCTCGAAGGCGCGGCGCGGGGGCAGCCCGTAGGAGGCGGTGTTGAGCCAGCCGGGATCGGCGTCCCAGAGCTGTCCCGCTGTGGCGATGTCCATGAGGCCCAGGTTAGGACGCCCATATCTGATCTACAACGTAAAGGCGCCGGGCTCAGGCGACCCGCTCGAGGTCGTCGTGTGTGACCTGATGCGCCAGCGGCGACCCGGCGATCAGCCGTTCCAGCTCGTCGACGACCGCGGTGCCCATCCGGGACAGCTCGTTGCCGTGCGAGCCGGCGATGTGCGGGGTGAGGAAGGCATTGGGCAGGTCGAACAGCGGCGAGTCCGACGGCAGCGGCTCCGGCTCGGTGACGTCCAGGACCGCCGACAGCCGGCCGGACTTCAGCTCGGCGATGAGGGCGTCGGTGTCGACCAGCGATCCCCGGGCGGTGTTGATCAGCACCGCGCCGTCCCGCAGCAGCGCCAGACTCACGCGATCCATCATGTGCCGGGTCTCCGCGGTGGCGGGGGCGTGCAGGCTGACGATGTCGCTGCGGCGCAGCAGCTCCTCCAGCGACACCTGCCGGACGCCGGGGACCAGGGTGTAGGGGTCGTAGACGCACAGGTCCAGGTCGTACGGGGAGAGCAGCTCGATCACCTTGCGGCCGATGCGCGAGGCGCCGACGATGCCCACCGTCCGGCCGTTGTTGCCGATGGACGGCTGGATCTCGGCGAGGGTGAAGGTGCGCTCGCGCTGGTAGCGCTCGTTGAGGGCGAAGACTCCCTTGCCGGCCATGAGGACCGCGGCGACCGTGTACTCGGCCACCGGGACGGCGTTGGCCTCGGCGGCGGAGGAGACCACCAGGCCGCGCTCCCAGCAGGCGGGGGTGACCAGTGATTTCACCGAGCCGGCGGCGTGCAGCACGCCGCGCAGCCGGGGAGCGCGGGCCAGGACGGCGGCGTCGAGGGGCGGGCAGCCCCAGCCGGTGATGAGGATCTCGGTCTCGGCGAGGTCCAGGCGGGGATCGTCGAAGCTCTCGGCGACGAGGGTCACGTCGATGTCGACCAGCGTGTCCAGCCGTCGCAGCAAGGGCGCGGGGAAGAGCGACGCGAGATGTTCCTCGCGCATGGCGAACAGCGCCTTCGGGCGTGGGGACACGGAGGAGCCTCCTTTGTAGGTATCGGTTTCTAACCGTAGAAGCACAACGGTTGATGGTCAATGGTGCGTTCGAATTGACGCGATGTTGCACGTTCGCGCAGGAGAAGACGGCTTTCGGGCGGCTGGAAGAGACTTGTGTGTAACGTATCCGTAACGCCGCCTTGTGGTGAATGCCGCTCGGACGTAGCGTTCGCAGCTACCGGTTTCTATCCAAACTTCGCGGGCATCTTCTGCCGCCTCAGACGGGACTTCGGTGATGAGCAGCACGCTAAAGGCGAGGCAAGAGCCTCAGACAAGACCTCCGACCGGGCCACCCCGGCGCCGACGCCGCAGCAAAGGCGTGGCGGCCCGCAAGGGCTGGGTCGTCGGGCTGCTCGCGTTGCCGGCGGTCGTCTTCTTCCTGGTCTTCAACTACCTGCCGATGGCCGGCCTGGTGGTGGCGTTCAAGGAGTTCGACGTCAACCTGGGCATCTTCGACAGCCCGTGGAACGGGCTGGAGAACTTCACCTACTTCCTGGAGTCCGGGGACGCGGCCAGGATCCTGTTCAACACCCTGTTCCTCAATGTGTTGTTCCTCGGGGCGACGCTGGCCGCCGGGATCATCCTGGCGATCATGCTGAACGAGATCCGCAGCACCTTCTTCAAGCGGGTCTCCCAGTCCGTCGTCTTCTTCCCCTACTTCGTCTCCCCGGTCGTGATCAGCATCATCCTGCAGGTGCTGCTCGCCGGGGCGTCAGGTGGGGGAGGGGCGGTCAACGACGCGCTGAGCGGTTTCGGATTCCCCGCGGTGGACTGGTACACCGAGCCGGGGCCGTGGCCGTGGATCCTGACCGTGGTGAAGATCTGGCAGCTCGGCGGCTACCTGAGCGTGATCTTCCTGGCCGCGATCACCGGCATTCCCGAGGAGGTCTACGAGGCCGGGATGATCGACGGCGCCTCGCGGGCGCAGATGGCCTGGCGCATCACGCTGCCGCTGCTGAAGCCCACCGCGGCGGTGCTGCTGGTGCTGGGGGTCGGCCGGATCTTCTACGGCGACTTCGGCACCATCTACGCGATCATCGGCGACAACGGCACGTTGTTCGACAACACCGACGTCATCGACACCTACGTCTTCCGCGCCCTGCGCCAACTCGGCGACTTCGGCACCACCGCGGCGATCGGCCTGTTCCAGTCGGTGGTCGGCTTCATCCTCGTGGTGATCGCGGTGCTGATCCAGCGCAAGTACTCGAAGGAGACGAGCATCCTATGAGCAGCAGAAAGCTGGAGCCGTTCACCGTCGTCAGCGTCATCGGCGTCTCCCTCGCCGTGCTGGCCTGTGCCATCCCCTTCTGGATGATCATCTCGGGGTCGTTCACGAGCGAGACGAAGCTGGCCACGACCGGTTACAGCTTCCTCCCGGACTTCGACTTCACCGCCTACAAGATGATCTTCACAGGGCCGGCGGTGCTCAACGCCTACATGGCCAGCCTCTTCATCACCTTCGTGGGCACGGCGCTGTCCCTGGCGGTGACCTCGGGGCTGAGCTGGGTCATCGCCCGCCGGGTGCCCGGCATCAGCCGGCCACTGACGATCTACTCGTACCTGCCGATGTTGTTCTCCGGTGGCCTGGTGCCGCTCTATCTACTGGTGACGCAGTACCTTCACCTGCAGAACAGCTACTTCGCGGTCATCCTGCCGCTGCTGGTCATGCCGTTCCTGGTCTTCGTCCAGGTCAGCGCCTTCCGCCAGCTGCCCGAGTCGATCTTCGAGTCGGCCAAGATCGACGGGGCCGGCGAGCTGCGCATCTTCTTCACGATCGCGCTGCCGCTGTCCAAGCCGATCCTGGCCGTCGTCGGTCTCTTCTACGCCGTGCACTACTGGAACGACTGGTTCATGGCGCTGCTGTTCATCGACGACGTGCACAAGTTCCCGCTGCCGCTCGTGCTGCAGAACCTGATCTCCAACATCTCGTTCACAGCGATGCTGCCGCAGCTGGCCGAGGCGGCCACCCCCGTCTACCAGCTTCGGCTCGCCCTCACGACCGTCGCCATCGGCCCGATCCTGCTCGCCTACCCCTTCGCCCAGCGCTACTTCGTCAAGGGCATCACCCTCGGTGCCACCAAGGGCTGACTCTGTTCCCTCAACTTCCCCCCATTTCAGGAGTTACCGTGTCCAACCCCATGATGTCGCGGCGCGGCCTGCTGGCCGCCGGCGGTGGTCTGTCCGTCGCCGCCTTCCTCTCCGCCTGCTCCAGCGGCTCCTCGCAGTCGCAGGCCACCGGCGGCGCCGGCAGCGGCGCGCTCACGCTGAGCTTGTTGCTGCCCGGCGACGTGCCGGTCGGCTGGGACCCCGTCCTGGCCGAGGTCAACAAGAAGCTCCAGAAGGACCTGGGCTTCACCATCAAGCCGCAGTTCATCCCGTGGACCAGCTACGGCCAGCAGGCGCTGCTGAAGTTCACCGCCGGGGAGAAGTTCGACACGGCGCTGCAGGCGCGCTGGCTCAACATGACCCAGCTCGTGGCCAGCGGCTCGATCGTCGAGCTGAGCAGCCTGCTGTCCAGCGGCAAGTATCCCAACCTGACCGCCACGATCGACCCGAAGATCATCGAGTTGAACCGGTGGAGCGGCAAGCTCTACGGCCTGCCCCAGATCAACTCGGTCGCTCGCTTCCACCACTTCAGCATCCGCCAGGACCTGGCCGAGAAGCTCGGCATGAGCGACATCACGGACTTCGCCGGGCTGGAGAAGTTCTGGTACGACGTCAAGCAGAAGAACAAGGACATCATCCCCATCGGGGTCAGCTCCCGCATGCCCAAGCTGATGGTGGCGTGGAACCCGGTCGGCTGGCTCAACCCCTACATGTGGGACAACCCGAACATGAGCATCGCCTCCTTCACGGGCGACTCGTTCAACTTCGTCCTGGCCGCCGACGGCAAGACGACCGGCTCGTCCAACCCGATCCCGTGGTGGGAGGCCCCGGGCATGGTGGACGCGCTGCGCCTGATCCGGAAGTACTACCAGGACGGGCTGATCAACAAGAACGCCCTCACCCTGGACTCCAAGGCGCTGGACTCCCAGTTCAAGGCCGGCCGCGTCGCCTCCGGCTGGGCCATGACCGACGGCCTGTCCTCCACGGCCCTGCCCGAGCTGACCAAGAACGTGCCGGGCGCGATGCTCGCGAACGTGATGCCGCTCAAGGGCGGCGAGAACGCCAAGCCGTACCAGACCTTCCAGAGCGACAACTTCGTCGTGCTCAACGCCAAGGGCCAGAGCAACGAGAAGGCCATGCAGCTGCAGGACTGGGTGTCGATCAAGGAGAACCACGACCTGCTCACCTACGGCATCCCCGGCAAGGACTGGAACCCCGACGGCGACGACGAGTACGAGAAGGTCTCCACCTACACCTTCCCCGGCTTCGCTCTCGCCTGGCGGGCCAAGCTGGAGCGCCGGATCAAGGACATGACCGAGTCCGAGACCAAGTGGTTCGACTGGGCCCAGGACATCGACAACTTCACCGTCGACCCGTACGCCAGCTTCGTCCCCGACCCCGAGCCGGTGAAGCGGGAGAACACCCAGGTCACCGCAGCGCTCACGCAGTTCGCCAACCCGCTGTTCATCGGCGCCGTGGACGTCGACCAGGGCCTCGACAAGCTGAAGAAGGCCCTCGACAGGGCGGGCCTGGCCAAGCTCCAGGCGGAGATGGCCAAGCAGGCCGACGCCTACCTCAAGGGCCAGTAACAGCGACGACGCCGGGAAAGGAACGCACCCCCCGTGAAGCCCGAACTGTCCCGGCGTACCCTGCTCCGCGCGAGCGGGGCCGGGGTCGCGGCCGCCGCGAGCTGGAACCTGCTGGCCGGGCCGGAGCAGGCGGCGGCCACCGCCCGCGCCGGCCGGCCCCTGGACGTGGTGATCTTCGGCGACGCCGCGTCGGAAGCCGCCCACGCGGTCACCCCGACGGGGTCCGACGTGGTGGCCGGGGCACTCGGGCAGAGCGCCCGCGTGCTCACCCCTCAGACGCCCGCGAGCGCCTGGGGCGGCACCGTCGCCTGCACCGTCACGTGCGTGCCGGACGGCACCACGTACGTGACGATCAAACTCTGGGGCGGCGACCGCGCCCCCGCCGAGGCCGACCAGTCCCGGCTGCAGCTGTTCTGCGAGGGCCGGCAGGTCGGCCACTACCACCTGGGCGCGGTCGACCCGCTGGACATCCTCAGCCTGGACGCCCACTCGCCGGGCCGCTTCCACTACCACACCCTGCCGCTGCCCGAGGCGATGACCAAGGACAAGGAGGAGGTCACGCTGGAGATCCGGGCCATGGGCCGGGTCTGGGGCTACGGGCAGAACGCCGCCGAGTTCTACCGCACGCTGAACCAGCCGACCCGACCCTTCTACCGGATCTACACGCACAAGGAGCCGTACTTCCCCGGAGACGGCATCCAGGGACCCGAGCCCGAGGCGCCCGTCCGGCCCGAGCCGGGACCCGAGGTCCTGGAGACGATCAAGGCCAGGGTGGTCAACGAGCACCGCACCTGGCTGGGCGGCAGCGCCGCCTCGATGGACTCCTGGGCGTATCTGAGTCTCGCCGAGGGCTACTTCTACCCCGACAGCCCCGCCTACCGGAACGCCGACGCCATCGACCAGGCGTTGGCCGCGATCGACGCCCGCTACACCAAGTGGCTCACGGACCCGACCGTGCTGACGGCCTCCGACCAGCAGTGGGAGGGTTTCGGCAAGGTGGGCCACGTGCTGGTCCTGCTCAAGGACGTGCTCGGCGACCGGCTGGAACGGAAGATCGGGGCCCGGACCGTGGGCGCGCCGAACCCCGGGTTCGAGCGCGGCGGCACGGCTCCGGCCGGCTGGACGACCGCCCGATGGGCCGGCACGGCCACCTGGCTCTGGGACGACACCGTCAAGCGCAGCGGCTCCCGCTCGGTCAAGGTCGCCGCCGCCGCGGGCGCCGTGGCAGGGTGGACCAGCTCCCAGAACCGCACGCTGATCGGCCAGGGCGAACACCGCTACAGCGTCTGGGTCAGGACCGAGAACGTCGCCGCCCCCGGCGCGTACCTCAATGTGCTCTTCTACGACCCCGCCGGGAAGATCGTCGGCACCGACCAGAGGGTCTTCGCCCCCACCGGCACGAACGACTGGAGCCAGATCAGCACCGAGCTGGCCACTCCCGCCACCGCGACCGAGCTCCGGCTGGACGTGCGGGTCCAGGGCGGCGGCACCGCCTGGTTCGACCACGTCGAGGTCACGCCTCTGGACGGGGCCACCGAGCCGGACCAGGGAGACCTGCCGGTCCGCCGGGACGCGTACACGACGATGATGGCCGAGTCCATCGCGTACTGGCGTCAGCACATGCCGCACTACAGCAACCAGGTCCAGATCTGCGCGCTCGGCATCTACCGCTGCAACCGCGGCCTGATGCTGATCGACCCGGGCAAGGCGCCGCTGACCGAGGAGAAGGCCCGCGACTACATCCACCAGGCCGTCGGTCTCAAGCCGTTCCTCGGCAGGGAGGACGCCTCCGGCGTCCCGAGCAAGCCGCTGGGCGAGCACTTCTACCAGGCCACGCGCAAGGGGCTGACCAAGGAGCTGGGGTACGTCGGCAGCTACGGCGAGGTCACCTGCTGGCTGGTGCAGCTGTATGAGGCGGTCACCCGCTTCGACGGGGTCGAGGATCCCGAGCTCGAGGCGCACCTGGTCAAGATGATCAACGCGCGGGCGGTGTTCCGCTACCCCGAGGTCGACAACGACGGCTACCGCACCATGCGCCTGGAGGCGGCGGTCGGCTGGCGCGACGACCACTATCCGGGCGTCGTCGCCTACGCCCAGCGGGTGGACTGGGACGGACACCCGCTCATGGCCTCCGCGGTCTTCGACGATCCCGCCCTCGTGGGCCGCGGCCAGCGCATGGTCGCCGACAACCAGTTCTTCGGCGCTCTCGACCTGCTGGAGACCCACTCGTGGTCGCGGGTCGGGGTGGCGGCCCTGCGCCTGCTCCTGCGGGACTGGCCCGCCTTCACCGCCCACCCGGCCCGGCCGCAGGCGTTCCCGATGGACTGGGACGCGCCCTCCTTCGTCTTCTCCGACGAGGAGAACGGCGTCGTCGCCATCAAGAACGGAAAGGAGATCCTCTACGCCTCCCTCTACTGGCGGGCCCGGCAGGCCGTGAACAACCTGGCCCGGGTCCACCACATCACCCCCGACACCCACCGGGTCGCCACCCTGCGCCAGCAGTGCTCCGTCACCCCGACCGGCGAGACCTGGACCGAGCAGGACTGGCTCTGCTTCAATTTCGCCATCAACGATCCGGCCGCCTCCCACATCCCGCCCGGCGGGTTCCCGCCGCCCCGCCCCGAGCTGCACCAGGCCTTCGCGGGCGAGGTGCTCAAAGTCGCGCCGCACCCCGCCGACGTGCCCGACCCGGCGCTCGGCGTGGACTTCCCCGGCGTCGAGAAGCTCTTCGTGGGCAAGGCGCAGTTCTACCGCTGCTCCTACGGCCGGTACCTGATCGGCATGAACACCGACAGCGGGCGCACCCGCCGCCTCTACACCACCGGTCCCGGCACGGCCCGCGACCTGGCCACCGGCCGGCAGGTCAGGCTCGGCGGCTCGATCGAGGTCGAACCGCTCAGCACCGTGGTCCTCTACCTGGAGGACTGACGATCATGCGGCTGCACGTCCAGACGCGCGGGTCCGCCGGCCCGCCGCTGCTCCTGGTGCACGGCTGGGGCGGCGACCACCGGGTGTGGGACACGCTCGACTTCGGCGCGCGCCGCGTGATCGCCGTGGACCTGCGCGGCCACGGCAAGTCCCCCGCTCCGGCGGCCGGGTACACCCCCGCCGATCTGGCCGGCGATCTGCTGCCGCTGATCGAGGAGCCGGTGGTGGCCGTCGGGCACTCGATGGGCGCCCAGGTCGTCACCGCGCTGGCCGTCGAGCACCCCTCGGCGGTCCGCGCGATGGTCGTCGTCGCCCCGGCCTACGGGGCCGACGAGGCCGAGGAGCGGCTCATCCCCGGCCGCCTGGCCGCGCTGCGGGCGGACGGCGCGGCGGCCGCGTCGCGGCAGCTCGGGCCGCTGCCCGTGGCGGTGAGGGAGCAACTGCTGGCCACGCCGGGGCACGTGCTGGCCGAGTGCTACGCCGGGATGTACACGCTGCCGGAGTCCTTCGGGGTGCGGCGGCGGTCGGAGCGGTATCTGGCCAGGCGGATCTGCCCGGTGCTCGCCGTGCACAACGTGCCGCAGGCCGCGCGGTGGGAGGCCGGGCTGCCGGCGCATCCGCACTCCAGGACCGTCGTGTGGCCGGAGGCCGGGCATTTCCTGCACCTGGAGCAGCCGGAGCGGTTCGTGGAGCTGGTGCTGTCCGGCTGCTGAGCCTGCAGCCCGAGAGCCGCCGACACCTCCCCGCTGATCGCCGGGGGTGGTGGCGGGCACGACCTCGACGATCGCGCCGGCCACACGCGGACGCAGCGGCCCGGGCGCCCGGTCGGTCACCGTGTACAGGCAGTCCTGGGCGCGCATCGCCTCGACGGTGGCCGCCGAGCGAGGGGCGACGGCCGCGATGCCCCACGGCTCGCCCGAGCGGGCAGCGGCTTCCTCGGTGTAGCTCATGTACTCCTGAATACCGGAATTTGACACACTCATGATCGAGGTGCACCGGGGTCGCCGCCGTTCCGCGTCTGATGCGCGCCGCCGCTCACCCGGTCATGGCGTTAGACGGCACGCTGCGGGCATGTACCGGAAGGGGGAGCAGCGAGGGGGCACGTCCATGAGTGCGTGGACTTTCGAGGGGCAACCGGGGGCATTGGGAGAGACGGTCACGCTGGTGGAGGGCGGCTCGTTCTGCCTGAGTCAGCGTGGCGGCGACATCGTGCCCGGCGCCGCGCAGGGCGTCTACCATGCCGACACGCGCCTGTTGTCACAGTGGATGCTGAGGGTGGACGACCACCCCGTGGAGCCGCTGCAGACGATCTCGGTCGCGCCGTACCACGCCACGTTCGTGGGCAAGGCCCGGCCGCGGCCGGGCGCGGTGGAGAGCACGCTGCTGGTCGTACGGGACCGCTACGTCGGCGGCGGGCTGCGTGAGGACCTGGTGTTGCGCAACATGTCGGAGGAGCCGGCAGGGTGCGTGGTGACCGTCCACGTGGGCTCCGACGTGGCCGATCTCTTCGAGGTGAAGGCCGAACGGGTCCGGCCGGTCACCGATGTGGAGATGAACCCGAGCGAGTCGGGACTGGAGGTGTTCTCCGCCGGCCGGGCACGCGGCGCCCGGATCGTGGCCGAGTCGCCCGGCACGCCGGTGGTGGCCACGCCGGGATTGCTCACCTTCCACCTGGTGGTCCCCCCTCGGCAGGAGTGGCGGACGAAGCTCGTGGTCAATCCGATCGTCGAGGGTGTGGAGACCTCCGCGTGGTTCCCCGCGGACCACTCGATCGAGCACGCCGAGCCGGCCCGCCGCCTGGCCGCGTGGACCCGCAACAGCCCGGTTCTGACCAGCACGAACGCCGACCTCGTCCAGGTCATGATCCGATCCAGGGAGGACCTGGGCAGCCTGCGGCTGTTCGACCGGCGCCATCCGGAGGAGCCGCCGGCGATCGCCGCCGGGGCGCCGTGGTTCATGACGTTGTTCGGCCGCGACTCGCTGCTCACCTCCTGGATGGCGCTGCCGCTCGACCAGTCGCTGGCCTTGGGCACGCTGCGCCGGCTGGCCCGGCTGCAGGGCACCGAAGTCGATCCCCTCTCCGAGGAGGAGCCGGGGAAGATCCTGCACGAGCTGCGCTACGGCGTGCAGAAGGGCGCGTCGCCGTACGGCGGCCAGGCCTATTACGGCTCGGTCGACGCGACGCCCTTGTTCGTCATGCTGCTCGGCGAGCTGCGCCGGTGGGGCCTGCACACCGAGGCCGTCGAGGAACTGCTGCCCCACGCCGACGCCGCGCTGACCTGGATCGAGGAGTACGGCGGACCCGACGGGCTGCTGTGGTACTGCCGCAAGACCGACCGCGGGCTGATCAACCAGGGGTGGAAGGACTCCTTCGACGGCATCACCTTCAGCGACGGGACCATCGCCCGCCCGCCCATCGCCCTGGCCGAGGCGCAGGGCTACGTCTATGCCGCCTACCTCGCGCGCGCCCACTTCGCCCACGAGCAGGGCGACGACGCGACCGAGCGGCGCTGCGTGGAACGTGCCATGGACATCAGGCGGGCCTTCAACGAGCGCTTCTGGCTGCCCGGCCCCGGCTATTACGCGCTGGGCCTGGACGGCAGGGGCCGGCCCATCGACGGCCTCGGCTCCAACATGGGCCACTGCCTGTGGAGCGGCATCGTCGACGAGGACAAGGCGGCCTCCGTGGCCGCGCATCTGCTGTCGGACGAGATGTTCACCGGCTACGGGGTGCGCACGCTGGCCACGTCGATGGGGGCGTACAACCCGATGAGCTACCACAACGGGTCGGTGTGGCCCCACGACAACGCGATCATCGCGGCCGGGCTGATGAGGTACGGCTTCATCGAGGAGTCCCAGCGGATCGCGATGGGGCTGCTGGCCGTCGGGCAGGCGTTCGGCGGCCGGCTGCCTGAGCTGTTCTGCGGCTTCGACCGGGCGGAGTTCATCGAGCCCATCCCGTACCCGACCTCCTGCTCGCCGCAGGCGTGGGCGGCCGCCGCCCCCATCCACATCCTGCGTACGCTGCTGCGGCTGGACCCCTGGGTGCCGTACGGGAAGATCTGGATCGTCCCGGCCCTGCCGGACGGGTTCGGCGAACTGCAGATCGCGGACCTGCCCGTGGCAGGCGCACGGATCACCGTCGGCGTCGGCAGGGACGGGAGCACGGCCGTCGTGTCGGGCCTGCCGGAGGGCCTCGAACTGCACACCGAACCACGCTCGCCGATCAGCGGCGCCTGCCGGTCCGGCGTGGCCGACCGCACCTACGGGCTGGCGACGCCGTGATCGCCACCGACGCCAACCTGGAGAGGGCCCAGCCGAGCCTGCGGCCGGGCGGCCGGCTGCACATCGCCATGATCGCCCCGCCCTGGCAGGACGTGCCGCCCCGGGCGTACGGCGGCATCGAGGAGATGCTCGCCAGCCTGGTCAACGGGCTGGACCGGCGCGGCCACCAGGTGACCCTCATCGGCGCCGGCCGCACCACGGCGCCGGCGAGGTTCCTGTCCACCTACTCGCGGCCGCCGTCCGAGCGGATCGGCGACCCACTGCCCGAGCTCCTGCACGCGGCCCGCGCCCGCCGCCTGCTCGCCGGGCTGGACGCCGACATCGTGCACGACCACTCGCTGGCCGGCCCCCTGACTGCGGCCTGCCGCGCCGTGCCGACCGTCGTCACCTGCCACGGCCCCGCGGACGGCGAGCTGGGAGCCTGCTACCGGGAGCTGGGCGCCGACATCTCCCTGGTGGCCATTTCCGACGCTCAGCGGCGGAACGCGCCCGGTCTCGACTGGGTCGCCACCGTCCACAACGCCCTCGACGTCGACACCTACCCCTTCCGGCCCGACAAGGAGGAGTGGGTGTTGTGGCTGGGCCGGTTCCACCCGTACAAGGGCGCCCATCTCGCCATCGACGCCGCCCGCGCGGCGGGCCGCAACATCATCCTCGCCGGCAAGCTCACCGAACCGACCGAACACGCCTGCTTCGACACCTACATCCGGCCCCGGCTCGGCCCGGACGCCACCTACATCGGCGAGGCCGACGCCGGCCGCAAACGCGAGCTGCTCGCCGCCGCCCGCTGCCTGCTCTTCCCCATCCACTGGGAAGAGCCGTTCGGCATGGTGCTCATCGAGGCCATGGCCTGCGGCACCCCCGTCGTGGCCCTCGGCAGGGGAGCGGTGCCGGAGGTCGTGGCCGACGGCCGCACCGGCTTCGTCCTGCACAGCGCCGCCCAGCTGCCCGAGGCGATCCAGGCGATCGAGCGGATCGACCCGCACGCGTGCAGGAAGCATGTGGAGCAGTACTTCAGCGCCGAGACCATGGCGGCCGCCTACGAGCAGGTCTACTGGCGGGTGCTGCGATCCCGAAGCGCACGCCGACCGGCTTCCACCCGCGTTGATCTCCCCTGAGGCGCTGCCGGGCGGCCGCCGGAGGGACGGCCGCCCGGTTCTGGGACGGAACAGGATCGTCAGCGCTTCATGATGGCGAACACGCCCCAGCCGAGGAGCGGCCGCTGGTAGCGGGTGTAGGCCAACGGCGCCTGCGACAACTCGGCCCGCAGCTCGGGCGCGAGCTCGTCATCCGGGTTGGCGTCCAGCCAGGTCCGGAGGTTGAGCCATTGGGCGGCGACGTACCGGTCCCAGCTGTCCTCGTCGGCCAGGACCATCTCGACGACGTCGTAGCCCAGGCTCTGGAACAGCGCGATGAGCCCGGGCAGCGTCTCAAGATCCTCGCGTGACCGGACATGACAGGCCTCGACGGCCTCCTGGCTGGGCGGCTCGGCACGCCAGAACGGCTCGCCGATGAGGATCATGCCGCCCGGCCGCAGGCTGCGCTCCAGCAGCGCGACGGTCCCCGCGACGCCCTGGCCGATCCAGGTCGCCCCGACGCACGCCGCGACGTCGACGGGCCCGGCCGCCACATGGGTGGAGGCGTCGCCGTGGACGAAGGTCACCTGACCGGTGACGCCGAGCGCGGCGGCGCGCTTGCGCGCGGCGGCGAGGAACACCGTGCTGATGTCGACGCCGGTGCCGGTGATGCCGTGATCGCGGGCCCAGGTGGCCAGCATCTCGCCCTTGCCGCAGCACAGATCGAGCACGGAGGCGCCCGGGCGGAGCCCGATCGCGGCGCCCAGCGTGGCGAGCTTCTCCGGCGTGTACGGGTCGAGAATCCGGTGGCTGCTCTCCCGGATGGTGAAACTACGTGGCAGATCCAAGGGAATGAGTCCTAACGTGCGCGGGTCGAATGATCGAGTTGATGAGTTGACGCACGTCACGGACCCGCATGTTAAGCAACTCCTCCGTCATGGATGATGATCGCGACCTTAGGTCGTGATCGGGAACGCGGCAATCGATTTTTCCGCGGGTGAGATCCAGGTCACTTTTCCTCCGTGGACGTCACGTACCGGCCCCTGTACGGGCTCAAGGGCAGGAGTCACGCACAGAGGGGGACCTGCGATGCCCGATGCCACCCAGGTGTTCGCCGACCATCGAGAGCTGCTGTTCTCCATCGTCTACAACATGCTCGGCAGTGTCAGCGACACCGAGGACGTGCTGCAGGAGACCTGGCTGGCGTGGGCGTCCAGGGATCCGGACCAGATCGACCACCCGCGCGCCTACCTGGTGCGTGTCGCGGTCAACCAAGGACTGGCGCACCAGAGCGCCCTGCGCCGGCGGCGGGAGACCTATGTCGGCCCCTGGCTGCCCGATCCGCTGGTCACCTCCGCCGACGCCGCCGCCCACGCCGAGCGGGCGGACACGCTCTCGCTCGCGCTGCTCGTGGTGCTGGAGACGCTGACGCCGCTGGAGCGGGCGGTGTTCATCCTGCACGAGGTGGCCGCCTACCAGCACACCGAGATCGCCGCCATGATCGACCGCAGCCCCGCCGCCGTGCGCCGGCTCGCCCACCGCGCCCGCGAACACGTCCAGGCCCGGCGCCCGCGCACCCAGGTCGACCCGCGCCTGCAGCGGCAGGTCACCGAGCGGTTCGTCGCCGCCGCGTTCGGCGGCGACCTCCAGGCGCTGATGGAGCTCCTGGCGCCCGACGTGACCCTGTGGGCCGACGGCGGCGGCAAGTCGAACGCCGGTGGCCCGCGTCCCGTCCGCGGCCGCGACAACGTCGCACGCGTGCTCGTCGCCAGCGCCGCCCAGCCGCTCGACGGCCTCGACCTGCAATACCGCCAGGTCAACGGCGATCCCTGCGCGGTGCTGTTCGTGGAGAACGCCCCGTACGCGGTCATGGTCGTCGACCTGAACGCCGACGGCTCCCAGGTCCGTGACATCTACACCGTGAGCAACCCCGACAAGCTCGCCCACCTCCCCGCCGAATGAATCGTCAGATCCAGCCCTCTTCCCAGGCGCGGTGGGCGGCCGCGTGGCGGGAGCTGACGCCGAGCTTGGCCATGGCCGCCGACAGGTAGTTGCGTACGGTGCCGGGCGCCAGATGGACCTGGGAGGCGATCTCCCTGATCGAAGCCCCGGTCCGGGATGCCCGCAACACTGCCAGCTCCCGGTCGCTGAGCGGGCAGTCGTCCTCGGTGAGCGCTGAGGCGGCGATGTCCGGATCGACGTAGCGTCGTCCCGCCGCGACGTCGCGGATGATCTCCGCGAGCCTGGCCGCGGGGGTGGTCTTGGGTACGAAACCGCTCACGCCGGCGGACAACGCGCGGCGCAACACTCCGGGCCGGGCGTGGCGGGTCACCAGGATGATCTTTATGGTCGTGGTGGTCGGATCCGACCTGATCTCCTCGGTGGCACGCAGGCCGTCGGCCGGCGGCATCTCCAGGTCCAGCACGGCGATGTCCGGGCGGTGCTCGCGAGCCAGGCGCACGGCGTCGGTGGAGGTGGCCGCCTCGGCGGCGACCGTCAGGTCGTCCTCCAGCTCCAGCAGCGCCGCCAGGGCGCCCCTGATCAGATCCTCGTCGTCGGCGATCAGCAGCCGGATCATCGCGCCTCCGTCTCCGAGATCAGCAGCCGGGTCATCGCGCCTCCGTCTCCGAGATCAGCAGCCGGGTCATCGCGCCTCCGCCTCCGAAGCCGTCGTGGCGGGCCGGTCGGTCCCGGGTTCCTGGCCAGGCGTCTGCACCGGCAGCGAGGCCGCCACGACGAACTGGTCGCCGTCGTGCCGCCAGCTCAGCTCGCCCCCGGCGGCCCGCAGCCGCTCGGCAAGCCCCCGCAGGCCGGTGCCGGGGTCGGTGATGGCGCCGAGCCTGGTCGCGGTGCCCGGATCCGCCGCGGTGCCGGGGTCGGTGGCGGTGGCGGGGTGGCTTGCGGTGCTGCGGTCTGCCGCTTGGCTCGGGCCGGTGGTGGGGGCCGGGCCGGGGGTGGAGGGCGGGCGGGCGCCGTCGTTGCTGATGCGGAGGCAGGCCAGGCCGCCGGCGATCCGGTAGCCGACCTTGGCATGCCGGGCCCGGCTGTGACGTACCACGTTGGTGGTCGCCTCCCGCATCACCAGGCCCAGCAGACGTCTGCCCGGGTCGGGGAGAAGGTCAGGGGCGGCGGCGGGGTCGAGCTCCATCCGGGCGTCGATGCCGGCCGCCGCGAGGACTTTCGTCGCGTTCGCGATCTCCTCTTCCAGCGTGACGCGGCGGTAGCCCTGGACGACGGCACGGGTGTCCCGCAGCGCGTCCGTGGCCAGCCGCCGCACCTCCTTCATCTCCTCGGCCGCCCGTGCCGGGTCGGCCTGTGCCAGCCGCGCCGCCAGCTCGCTCTTGAGGGCGATCACCTGCAGGTGGTGGCCCTGGATGTCGTGGAGATCGGCGGCGAAGCGCAGCCGCTCGTCCTTGACCGCCAGCTCCGCCGACAACCGGCGGGCCGCGTTCAGGCGTTCCGCGACGTCCCAGGCCCACAACATGCCGAGGGTGACCCACCCGCTGAAGACGACCAGCCCGGCAGGGAACGCCGCCGCGAACAGGAGTCCCTGCCCCGAGACCGCGGCCGTGACCCCGCCGAGGACGGCCGCCACCGCCGCCGCGGCGGCGATCAGCAACCACCGGCGCCCGGCCGGCGAGAACATCGCGACGATCGAGACC
This sequence comes from Nonomuraea polychroma, assembly GCF_004011505.1. Lineage (NCBI taxonomy): Bacteria > Bacillati > Actinomycetota > Actinomycetes > Streptosporangiales > Streptosporangiaceae > Nonomuraea > Nonomuraea polychroma. Next base: position 4,456,134 of record NZ_SAUN01000001.1, on the reverse strand, counting down.
ATCATGGCCGGGCCGAAGGACCAGAGCCCGAAGTCCCGCAGCGCGAGCAGGATCCCGCCCAGCACCGCCGCACCCGCGGCCCCGGCCACCAGCCACGTCACCGGCGGCCGGCCGGCCCACCCGGCCGGGTCCGGGCCCGGGTGGGGGGACGGGCCGTTCCCGTTCGCCACGGCGCGGGACTCGAAGGGGACACGCGGGAGGCGGCGGCTGATCGACACCGCGATGGCCGACACGGTCACCGTCAGGGCGGCCACGGCGGCGAGCCGGACCGCCACCGGCACCGCCGGATCCGTGATCCGGCTTCTGACGCTGAAGACCAGGAAGAACGCGGTGACGCCGATGAGACTCCACCACGTGTAGCGGCGGAAGTTCGTCAGCCCCGTCCCGGGATCGACCGGCAGGTCACGCACGCCGCCATTGTCGCAGCAATCCGCCGCGCCGGCCCGCCGCCGCCATCGCCCGCCTGCTGATGACAAATGTCACGCGATCATGTGACACATCCATGCGGGGACATGCGGTTTCGGCGCTACCGGGGGATGCGCGCGTCGGCGAGCCTGGAGGCCGTACATACCTCACCCCGGTATCAAGGAGGCTTCCAATGCAGCCCAACGCCCCATCCACCCCCAGGCGCTGGGTCGGCGTCCTCGCGAGCCGCTGGCCGACCGCGGTCGCCCTCGCGATGACGTACCTCTCCATGAGCAGCGGCAGCCCCCTGAGTGAGGAGGTGAGGAGCCTCGCGCAGGTCCTGCCCGCCCTGCCGCTGCTGTATCTCGTCGTCGCCAAGCTCGGGCGGCCCGCGCTGTCGTGGCCGCTGCTCGGCGTGGGCATGGTGATCATCTTCGGGACGCGATTGCTGGACCTCGTCGCGCCGTCCACCGTCCTGCTCGCCCTGGCGCTGGTCGTGCTGATCTGGGGTGCGATCGACGGGCACCTGCGCCGGCCCGGCGAGTTCAGGATCCAGGCCATCGGCATGATCGGGTTCGGCGTGCTGGCGCTGGCCGGGCTGGCCGTCGTCCCGGAGGCAGGCCGGTACGTGATCGGGGCCGGATGGCTGCTGCACGGCGTCTGGGACTTCGTGTACCTGCGCCGCGGCACGGTCGTGGCGCGCTCCTACGCCGAATGGTGCGGCGTCCTCGACGTGCTGATCGCGATCGAGTTGATCTTCCTGGTGTGACGGGGCTCAAGCGGGAAGCCGCGCGCGCCCGTATCCCCTGCCGCTCCGGGCGGCCAGGGGATACGGGCGTGATGCCCGGCGATCAGGACGTCGGCGTGGGCGAGGAACTCGGCGAAGGCGTGGAGGCCGGAGGCTGGCCGGGCCGGTGGTCGCCGTGCCAGCGGCCGCCCTTGCCGCGCCAGCCCTGCCCGTCACGCAGGGTCGCGTCGTGGATCCCGACGGCCGTGGCCGTGCCGCCCTCCACTGTCGCCCTGACCATGACCTTCTGCCCGGTCTTCACCGCGTCGATGCCGTCGCCGCCGCGGTTGATCCGGGTGTCGCCGTTGACCACGTACTCCCTGGTGTAGCCGTCCTCGCTCTTGACTGTGATCGAGTCCTGGTCGACGGCCGTCACGTCGCCGTACTGGGTGGCGACGGTCACGTACTTGCCCGTGCCGTCGGGCACGACGAACTCCCCGTGAAGGGCAGGGCCGCCGAAGCCCATCTTGCGGCCCCAGCCCCGGCCGTGCCCCGGGCCCTGGTCGGACGGCGTGCCGGACGGGCTCGCGGACGGCGCCGCGGTGCCGGTTGCCGTGGGCGTCGGGGACGGTGAGGGAGACAACGCCGCCGCGCCGGCGACGCCCGCGCCCGTGACCACGACGAGCGCGGTGGTGCCGGCGAGCAGCAACGAACGGGGGAAACGGCGCCTGGGCGGCTCGTTCGACAGTGTTTCCGTGGTGCTGAAGTCATCCGGCCCAGGGGTCATGTTTCGTCCTCCCGATAGGTCTGCAATGGGACAACTGTGCATCAAGACAGCTAAGAGCGCCGTAAACGGCTTCTTTGTACGTTCGCGGCTAATCGCCGAGCAGGTCGTACAGGTCCAGGCCGCTTGGCTCGGGGAGCAGGGCGGGCGCCGATGGCCTCAAGGATTGTTCGGTCCAGATGCACTTGCCTGTGGGGGTGTAGCGGGTGCCCCAGCGATGCGAGATCGCGGACACCAGCTGCAGCCCGCGCCCGCCCTCGTCCGTTTCGGCGGCACGACGCATACGCGGAGTGGTCAGGCTGCCGTCGGAGACCTCGCAGGTGAGCACGTCGCTGCGGAGCAGGCGGAGCTGGATGGGGCCCTTGGCGTGGCGGATCACGTTGCTGACCAGTTCGCTGGCCAGCAGCTCGGTGGTCACCGAGAGGTCATCCAGGTCCCAGGCGCTGAGCTGGGCGCGGACGTGCTCGCGGGCCTGGCCCGCGGCCTTGGGGTGCTCGGGCAGCGGCCAGGAGGCCATGTCCTCGCCGGGCAGCGCGTGCGTGCGGACGACCAGCAGGGCGGCGTCGTCTGCCGTGCCCTGCCTGGCGGGCAGCAGGGTGGTGGTCAGACTGTCGCACAGGGCCTCGAGGCACTCGGCGCAGCGCAGCCCCGCCGGGTCCGTCGCGTCCGGGTGATTCTCGTGCCGGAACGGTGTTCCGGGGAGCGTCCCGGAGACCCAGCCGCTGAGCGCCTTGGCGAGGTGGGCCATGCCCTGGTCGATGTCGAGGTTGGAGGACTCGACCAGGCCGTCGGTGTACAGCACCAGCAGACTGCCTTCGGGCAGCTGCATCTCCACGGTGTCGAAGGGCGGGGTGGCGGCGCCGAGGGGCGAGTTCGGGTCGGCGTCGGGGAAAAGCACGCTGCCGTCGGGATGCACCACGGCGGGCGGGGGATGGCCGGCCCGGGTGAGGACGCAGGCGCGGGTGGTGGGGTCGTAGACCAGGTACAGGCAGGTGGCGTAGAAATCGTCGCCGAGCTCGCTCACCAGGTCGTTGAGGTGGGAGAGCAACTCGTCGGGAGGCAGTTCCAGGTCGGCGAGGGTACGGACGGCGGTGCGCAGGCGCCCCATGGTGACCGCTTCGGACACGCCGTGCCCCATGACGTCGCCGATGACGATGGCGACCCGATCCGCCGACAGCGAGATGACGTCATACCAGTCGCCGCCCACCTCCATGTCCTTGCCGGCGGGCAGGTAGCGGGCCGCGGCGGTGACCGCGGGCAGGCTGGGCAGTTCACGGGGGAGCAGCCCGCGTTGCAGTTCCTTGGCGCGGGTGTGCTCCCTGTCGTACAGGCGAGCCCGTTCCATGGCCTGAGCGACCAGCCCGCTGAGTGCGGTGAGCAGGTTGCGCTCCTCGCCGGTGAACTGACGCGGCTCGGCGAAGGAGACGACACAACTGCCCACCGGCCGTCCCGAGGCGATCAGCGGCAGGAACGCCCACGCCTGCTTGCCCCCCGCCGCCGGCAGCTCGGCCGTCGTGGGGTAACGCTCGACGTACTCCTCTGCCGAGGTGACGAACGTCGGGTTGCGATGACGCAGAACCTCCGCGAGCGGGATCCCCGAAGCGGTCGGTATCCGGGAGATCCGGTCGAGAAACTCCTTGGAGTAGCCGGTGAACCCTACCGGGCGCAGGTGGTCACCCTCCAGGTAGGCGAGGATCAGTCCGGCGGCGCCGAACGACGGCAGGATGTGATCGGCGGTCGCGTCCACGACATCCCGCACCGTGACGGCCTCGGCCAGGGCCCTGGTCAGCTGGCTGATCCGGGAGGCCCGCTCCACGGCGGCGCGCTCGGAGTTGGTCGTCCGCGATTCGGTGACCTTCTCCAGGGTCTCATGGGTCTTGGTGACGTCCCACAGGGTGCCGACCATGCGTGCCGGCTCGCCGTTCTCGTCCACCACCAGCCGGCCGCGGGACCGCACCCAGCGGGTCGTCCCGTCCGGGCGGCACAGCCGGTATTCGGTGCTGTACATCCGCCCCAGGCGGATCGCCTCGTCCATGTCCGCCAGCACCCACGGCAGGTCGTCAGGGTGCACGATGCCCGTCCAGGTCTCGATGCGTCCGTCGAAGGTGTCCTGGTCGAGGCCGAACACGGTGAGCATCGCGTCGTTCCAGATCACGTCGCCGGTCCGGAGATCCCAGTCCCACGTGCCGACCGCCGGCAGGTCCTGCGGCAGAGGCGAGCCGGTGGGCTGTTCGTGGCATCCCGTGATGCCCGGCCCCTGCGTGGGTGCCGAGGGCTTGCTCAGGCGCTCGCCGGCCCAGCGGCCCAGCGTGTCGAGGAAGGCCCGCTGCCCGGCTGACGGCTCTTCCGAGGAGACGGTCACGACCGACAGCGCGCCGACCGGCCCGCCGGGGCCGAGGATCGGAACGGACGCCATGGCCGTACCGGCCGGCAACGACCAGGCCGCGGACCCGCCCGCCGTCGTGTCAGGTTCGCGCATGCCAGGGACGACGTTCGCCAAAGCCGCCCAGACGAACGCACCGTCACGGAGCGCGCGCGCCGGGGCGAGCGGGCCGCTCCCCTCGATGCGCTCCCACGCCTGGGCGAAAGCCGAGGGCAGGCCGCTGGTGACGACCAGGCGCAGCCCGCCGCCGTAGCCGGGAGCGCCGAGATGCACCAATCCGCCCAGGCCGGCGAGCTCGGCCACCGCCTGCTGGATCGCGAACCGCAGGAGCTCGATCCCCCACAGCTCGTCGCCGACCACGGACAGCAGCCGTCTCCGCTCCGCGGAAACCCGCTCGGCCCCCGCGGTCCGCCAATGCCGCGCATGCCGCTCACCCATCCCCATCCCCTGCCCTTCACCACGTCATCAGGTCTTCATCAGGGTCAAGATGGGGGAATATCTACAATTGTATGACTACCCACCGCACACGGCTCATCGCGGTGTGGTGGGGCGAACGCGGTGGAATGGATGGATCGTAAGGTTTCCGCATGGCCGACGACATCTTCGAACATCCGCGGCTGGCCGCCGTCTATGACCCGCTCGACCCTGACCGTGGGGACCTGGAGGTGTACGCCTCGATCGCCGCCGAACTGGGCGCCCGCAGCGTGCTGGATGTCGGCTGCGGCACGGGAACGTTCGCGCTGCTCCTGACCGGGCTAGGGATCGAGGTGACCGGGGTGGATCCGGCCGCCGCCTCGCTCGACGTGGCGCGGGCCAAGCCGGGAAGCGAGCGCGTGCGCTGGATCCACGGCGACGCGACATGCCTTCCGCCGATGCGGGCCGACCTGGCCACCATGACGGCGAACGTCGCCCAGGCGATCGCCGAGCCGGACGACTGGGACGGGACGCTACGCGGGATTCACCAGGCGCTGCGGCCCGGCGGGCACCTGGTGTTCGAGACCCGGGTGCCGGCGAGGCAGGCGTGGCTGGAATGGAATCGCGCGGCTTCGTACCGGGTGGCCGAGATCGACGGGATCGGCAGGGTCGAGAGCTGGTGCGAGGTGACCGACGTCAGCGGGCCGCTGGTGACCTTCCGCGGGACGTGGGTCTTCGCGGCGGACGGCGCGGTGCTGACGTCGGACTCGACGCTGCGTTTTCGCGAGCGGGAGGAGGTCGAGGCGGCGCTGGTCGCCCACGGATACACGGTGGAGCACGTCCGCGACGCGCCCGACCGGCCCGGCAAGGAGTACGTGTTCCTGGCCCGGCGACCGGCGGACTGACGTCCGGCACGTCCCACGGACCGTGAGCCGTCACGTGAACAGCTGGCCGCCGTTGACGTCGATCGTGGCGCCCGTGACGGCCTTGGCATGGTCGGAGGCGAGGTAGATGACGGCGCGGGCCACGTCCTCCTCGGTGGCGATGCGCCGCAGCGCCATCGCCGAGACGTCGCGCGCGAGGATCTCCTCGAACGTCACGCCTTCCGCCGCGGCCCGCGTGCGCATCCACCCATCCAGCACCTCGCTGGCGATCCACCCGGGCGCGACGCAGTTCACCCGCACCCCGTACGGCCCGAGCTCGTCGGCGAGGCATTGTGACAGCAGATGCGCGGCGGCCTTACCGGCGGCGTAGTCGCTGCGCCCGGCGTAGCCCTTGCGGGACGACATGGACGTGATGGTGACGATCGAGCCGGAGCGCTGAGCCACCATGTGCGGCGCGATGAACCTGCAGGCCAGCAGCGTGCCGTAGCCGCCGGTCTCGACGGCTACGCGCCACGTCTCCAGGTCGCCCGCGGACATGTCGAGCACGTTCCTGCGGTGCGAGCCGGGGAAGGCGGCGTTGACCAGCACGTCCACCCGGCCGAACCGGTCGATCACGGTGTCGGCGAGCCGTCGCGTGTCGTCGATCCTGGTCACGTCGGCGGGCACCGCCAGCACGCCTGGCACCTCGGCCGCGGTCTTCTCCAGGGTGGCCGCGGTGCGGGCGGCCACGACCACCTTGGCGCCCTCCTCGCTCAGCAGACCCGCCAGGGTCCGCCCCAGTCCCGGGCCCGCACCCGTGACGACCGCCACCTTGCCATCCAGCTGCACGCGCCTACGTTACCAAGCGTTTGCTCAACAGGCCGGGCGGCGCCGCCGGGAAAAGCTTGTGACGCGAAAGCCGTTCTCGGCATACCAAACCCCTGTAAGGTACATCTGCTGCTGCATATTACTCGCAATAACGAAGGACACGCATATGTCGGATACGACCCTGCCTCCTGTACGACGGTCGCTGTTCCTGCACGCGCCGATCCGGCGCAAGCCGCGCGCGATGCTGGAACAGATGCTGGCGCTGGTGGACGACGACACCCCGCCGGACGGCCCCGACGGCCCCGTGGCGGTGCTGGAGCGGCGACTGGCCGATCTGCTCGGCAAGGAAAGCGCCCTGTTCTTCCCCAGCGGGACGATGGCCCAGCAGGTCGCGTTGCGGCTGCACGCCGACCGGCGCGGACGCCGTACCTTCGCCGCTCACCCGCAGTCTCACCTGGACGTGTGGGAGGAGCAGGGCTACAACGCCGTCCACGGCCTGCGGCTGCGCAGCACCGGCGACCTGCACGAGCTGATGACCGCCGGCGATCTGGCCGCGATCGGCGAGCCGCTCGCCGCAGTCGTCTGGGAGCTGCCGCAGCGCGACATAGGCGGGCAGCTCCCGGAATGGCCCGACCTGTGCGAGCAGGTGGCGCTCGTACGGGCGACCGGGGCCGCCGCTCACCTGGACGGCGCCCGCCTCTGGGAGGCCCAGACCTACTACCGGCGCCCCTTCGACGAGATCGCCGCACTGTTCGACACGGCGTACGTCTCGCTCTACAAGAGCCTGCAGGGTGTGCGCGGCGCCGTGCTCGCCTCCGACGCCGCCACGGTGGACGCCGCCAGAGTCTGGCGCCAGCGGCTCGGCGGCGGCATCCGCGATGCCTGGCCACTAGCCCTGGCCGCCCTGGTCGGCCTCGACACGCTGGCCGCGCGCATGCCCGCCTACCGCAAGCACGCCATCGCCATCGCCGCCGCGATCAACGCCGACGGCGCCGCCCATGCCTACCCCGACCCTCCCCAGACCCCGCTGTTCCACATCCACCTGCCGGCCTCCCGGCGCGCCGTCGAGCAGGCCGGCGAGCAGATCCTCGCCGAACACGGCATCCAGCTCTGGGGCCGGGTCCGCTCCGCCACGGACCCCGGCCGCTGCAGCTTCGAGATCAGCGTCGGCGACAATGCCATGGAGTTCACCCCCGGCGAGGTGGTCACGCTCGTCCGCGACGTCCTGGCCCGTGCCTCCTCGCACCCGGGCTCGCCGCCCTCCCTGGCGGACTCCCCGCAAGGGTCCTCCTGATCGCTCCGCGACGCCACCGAACCCCGGCGTGACAGGCGAGAAACGTGCCCCCTGCAGAGACGGTCGCCGGTCTTCCTCGAAGTCTTTTAACGAACTGTCTTTCCGGTAATGGCGTTCGGGATTAGGGTTGTGTGCAAGCAGATCCCCTTCATCGTCAGCCCGAATCGAGTCATCAGGAGGACGCCATGACCCCCCTGAGCCTCCAGGGTGGCCCCACGGCCACCGGCGTGCTGATCAGCGTAGGTGGCGAGGTCGATGTCACCAACGCCGACCGGCTGGAGTCCTACGTCGGCCAGATGTGCCGGCGCGGCGATCCGGTCGTGCTCGACCTGAGCGAGCTGAGATTCATGGACAGCAGCGGCATGAACGTGCTGCTGCGCCTGGACGCCGCAGCACGGGAGCAGGGCGGCGGCCTGCACCTGGCAGCCGTGGGGCGGGCACCTGCGCGGCTGCTGGAGCTCACCGGTGTCGTGCGGGCTCTGCAGGTCCACTCCAGCGTGGACGAGGCCCTCACCTGCCTTGCGGCGAGCCGATCCGCCCCTCCAGGAGATCTCGCTTGATCGATGGTCGTGACGGACGCGGGGCGGCGGGCATTATCTTTGCCGTGTGATCCGCGCCGTGGTGATTGATGTGGACGACACGCTCTGCCTGACCGAGGCGGTGTGCTTCGAGCTGGAAAACGAGGTGCTGGCGCGCATCGGCCGCGAACCGATGTCACGTGCGGTGCATCTGTCCACGTGGGGACAGCCCCTGCTCCGAGCGATGCGTGAACGGTCACCCGGCGTTGACCTCGACGCCTTCACCGCTGCCTATCACGTGGTGCTGCAGGAGTACGTGATGGGCGGCCGGCTGGATGTCGTCGCGCAGGAGAACCTGGAAGCACTCGACGAGCTCGCCGCCGCAGGCCGCAGCGTCATGCTGTTGACCTCACGCACGGAAGCGGAGGTGAGGCACCTGCTGGCGCCGGATCACGCGCTCGCCGGTCGGCTCGCCGCCGTCTACCACGCGGACAACACCCGTTTTCGCAAGCCCGACGCCCGCGCCTTCGACGAGCTTTTGGCCGCCACCAGGCTGCTTCCCCATCAGTGCCTGTACGTAGGGGACTCGCCCGGCGACGCCCAGGCCGCCAAGGGCGCCGGCTTGCGCTTCGTCGCGTGCCTGCAGAGTGGAATCAGACAGCGCACCGACTTCGACTTACACCAGGTCGACGCGTTCATCGACACCTTCCCTGAGACGGTTGACGCTGTCGCGCGCCTGGAACAGTAAGCGCCGAGCGCCTCCGCTGCATGATCACCATGTCGTCTCCATCACATCTCGAAGACGCGCAATCGCCTCCTTGAGTACGTGGTCCCAGGCCAGAATCAGAGTGGATCAACAGACTTTGAGTATTGGGCGACGAGACAGGCCCGGGGCACGATGGACGAGTGCCTGGACGGCGGCTCCCCCGGAAGGAGAACGCATGATCGACACCAACGTTCCGCATTCTGCTCGCATCTGGAACTACTGGTTGGGCGGTAAGGACAACTACGAGGTCGACCGCATCGCGGGGGAGGAGTACAAGAAGATCTTCCCGGAGGTGGTGGAGCTCGCCCGGGCGTCCAGGGCATTTCTTGCTCGCACCATCACATACCTGACCAGGGAGGCGGGCATCAGGCAGTTCCTGGATGTCGGGACCGGCCTGCCCACGGTGGACAACACCCACGAGATCGCCCAGCGGATCGCCCCCGAGTCGCGGATCGTCTACGTCGACAATGACCCCCTCGTGCTGGTCCACGCCCGCGCGCTGCTGGTCGGCGCGCCGGAGGGCGCCACCGACTACATCGACGCCGACGTACGCGACACCGAGACGATCCTGACCGCCGCCGCGAAGACGCTCGACTTCAGCAAGCCCGTGGCGCTCAACCTCAGCGGCATCATGGGCCACATCGCCGACCTGGACGAGGCGCTGTCGATCGTCGGACGGCTGATGGACCCGTTGGCGCCGGGCAGCTACCTGGCGCTCAACGACGGCACCAACGTCCACAGCGCCGCAGGGGCAGAGGCGCAGGACCAATACAACGACAGCGGCGCCGTGGCGTACATCCAGCGCACCCCCGCGGAGATCGCCCGCTTCTTCGACGGCTTGGAGCTGGTCGAGCCGGGCGTGGTGACGGTCAACCACTGGCACTCGGACGGCCGCGAGCTCGACGCCTACGGTGGGGTCGGCCGGAAGTCGTGATCAAGGTTCGGGAGTGAGAGTGCCGGTGGCCACAGGGTGAGGGCGGCGCCGAGGATGCTCCCGGCCGTGGCGCTGCCGAGGGCGATGCTCCACCCGAGCGGCCCCAGCGGGGTGCAGCCGAAGAAGCCGCTGACGAACGGCGTCTGGATGACGGTGGCGAGCAGGGCGGCCGAGCCCAGGCCGGCTGCGAGGACGTTGCGGTCGAGGCCTCCGGTGAGCAGGGTCTGGCCGAGCTGGGTGCCGACGAGGGCGGCGAGCGCCACCGTGGAGGCGCGGCGGGAGCGCCCGGTGAGGCGGGCGGCGAGCCACGCGCCCCCCGCGCCGGCGGTGGTGGCCAGGGCCCGGGTGGTGATCTCCTGAGTGAGCGCCTCGCCGAGGGACATGTCGGGGCCTTCGCGCAGCAGGTGCGCCACGTCATACCTGCTGGGCGGGCGCAGCGCGATCGCCAGTGCCGGTGCGAGGTCGGTGAGCAGGTTGACCAGCAGCAGCTGGCGGGCGTTGAGCGGGGATCGGCCGGTCAGGGCCGTGCCGAGCACGGTGAAGGCGATCTCGCCGAGGTTGCCGCCCAGCAGGATGCCCAGCGCGTGCCGTACCGACGACCACATGGCGCGTCCCTCGATCAGCGCCGCGATGATCGTTTCCAGCCGGTCGTCGGAGACCACCAGGTCGGCGGCGGCCTGCGCGGCCGGGGTGCCGCGGCGGCCGAGCGCGATGCCCACATCGGCCAGCCGGATGGCCGGTGCGTCGTTGGCGCCGTCGCCGGTCATCGCGACGACCTTGCCCAGCCGCTGGTAGGCCTGGATGATGCGGACCTTCTGCGACGGGCTGCAGCGGGCGATCACGTCCACCTCGGGCAGCCGCCGGTCCAGCGCGGCGTCGTCGAGCCGGTCGATCTGCGCCCCGGTGATCACCTGGTTGGGCTTGGCGTCGGGGTGCACGGTCGCCGCGATCGCGTCCGCCGTCGCGGGGTGATCCCCGGTGATCATGACGGTCTGCACGCCTGCCTCGCGCAGGCGGGCGGCGGCCGGGGCGGCGCTCGTACGCACCGGGTCGGCGAGCGCGAGGAAGCCGAGGAACACCAGGTCGTGGACCGCGTCCTCGACGGCCTCTTCCGGCGCGGTCGCCGTACGGCGCTCGGCCACGGCGAGCACCCGGTTCCCGGCCCCGGCGAGCCGCTCGGCCAGCTTCGTCATGGCGGCGCGGTCGCGGTCGGTCATGTCCCGCTCGTGACCGTTCAGCCGCCGCCGCCCGCAGCGGGGCAGCAGGACCTCGGGGGCGCCCTTGACGCTGACCAGCAGGTCCTTGCCCGACCGGCCAAGGGTGGCGTGGAAGCCGCGAGACGGCTCGAACGGCAGCACGAGAACCTTGCGCCACCCGCGTTGACCGGTTCCCGGCCGGATCCTGGCCCGGCGCGCGCACTCCACCACGGCGCGATCGGTCCGGTGAGCCAGGTCGGTGGGGTGTCGTGCGTCCGGGCTGGCCCGCAGGGCGGCCGCCACCACACCCCGGCATGAACCGTCGAGCGACTGCGGTGAGCAGGCGTGGGTGCCGTCGTGGACCTGGTGCACCGCCAGCCGGCCCTCGGTCAGGGTGCCGGTCTTGTCGAAGCACAGCACGTCCACCCGGCCGAGGGCCTCGATGGTACGCGGGTTGCGCACGAGCGCCCCGAGGTCGGCCAGCCGGCGGGCGGCGGCGAGCTGGGCGGCGTTGACCAGGAACGGCAGCCCTTCGGGTACGGAGGCGATCGCCAGGTTCACCGCCGCGCCCAGGCTCTTGCGGACGGACACGCCGTGCAGCAGCCCTGCCCCGGTGACCGCGGCCGCCGAACCCAGCGCCACGGGCAGGCTGTGGCGGGTGAACCGGCTCAGATGCGCCTGCACGCCGGTCGTGGGGGCGCTCTGCCGGGCGGCCGCCATGCTGCGGCCCACTTCGGTGTCCGCGCCGGTCGCCACGACGACCGCCGTGGCGCGGCCGGCCGCCAGCGTGGTGCCCTCGTACAACATGGAGCGACGCTCGGCGATCTCCGCGGCGACGACCGGCGCCGGATCCTTGGCCACCGGCAGGGACTCGCCGGTGAGCGACGACTCGTCGGCCTCCACCCCGTCCGCCTCCAGCAACCGGCAGTCGGCCGGGACGACGTCACCGGGACCGAGCCGGATCACGTCGCCCGGCACGAGCTGCTCGGCGGTGACGACACGGTCGATGCCGTCGCGGCGGACGGTCGCTCCCACCGCGGATCGGGCCATCAGGTCGGCCAGGGCGCGGTCGGTGTGCACCCGTTGCACGGCGCCGGTCAGCGCGGACACCCCGGTGATCCCGGCGACCAGACCCGCGTCCACGAGCGATCCGACGACCGCGCTCAGCGCCGCTCCGCCGGCCAGGATCGGGGTCAGCGGATTGGCCAGCTCTTCCAGGAACGCCACGCCCAGGCTGGTGCCCAGTGGCTCCAAGCGACCGCCCGCCCGCCACCGCGTCCGTGCCTCGTCGCTGGTCAGGCCCTGTTCGGTGGTGTCGAGCCGGCGCAGGGCGGCCGCGGCGGGCATGAGGTGCCAGGGCGGGCGGGCGGCGGCACGCGTGGGCGTACGGGTGTGCACGTGATGGGCGCGCCAGACCCCGTCGAAGAAGCCCAGCGCCGCACCGGCGTTGACCGCGCCCAGACTGCGCGCGGCGGGCCGCGCCCCTCCCTCCAGCGCGGCCACGGCGCCGATGCCGGTGGCCGCCTGCGCCAGCATGATGCAGTCGCGGTCGACGCAGCGAGCCGCCGCCACGGCCTCCACCAGCAGAACCGCCGTGCCCAGCTCGGATCCGGCCAGCACGTGCGCTCCCCACGGCGGCGGCGAGCCGTCCTGGTGCACGCCGATCCCGCAGTCCGCGCTGCCCAGCGCCCGCCGATCGCCCGAGATCAGCATGACCGCCCCGCCCGCCGCCTGGATCTCGCGCACCGCGGCGGCCAGACCACGGGAACGCTCGATCACGTCATCGGCGTAGCCGTCCCGCGGCCGCTGCTCGTCCGTGGCCAGCACGATCCTGAGCCCCGCGCGGCGAGCCGCGCCGATCAGCGCGTCGAGTCCGGCCGCGGTCTCCCGCTCGGCCGCCAGCACGGCCTCCAGCCGCCCGCGCCGGGCCAGGCCCAGCACCACCTCGGCGCCCCGCCTGGCCAGCCGCCGCCGCTCGCGTACCCCGGTGCGCCCGCGCAGCTCCAGCTCCTCGACCGGCCCCAGCACCCACTCGCCCGCACGGCGCACCGCCCGCGCGTCCTCGGGCGCGAACAACGCGAAACCGGCCTCGGCCACCTCGCCGGCGTCCACCCCCGCCAGCGGGACCAGGTCGGTCGTCTCCCACCGCGCCGAACGCAGCGCGACCTCGTCCAGTACGAGCGTGTCCAGCCGCCCCAGCAGGCGCAACGCCGCCCGGTCCATCACCAGCGCGCCGCTGCGCGCCAGCACCGTACCCAGATGGGAGGCGAACGCGGCCCGCCCCGCCTCGGTCGCCTTCGGCAGCGTGGCCAGCCCCACGGCCGCCGCCCGCCGCCAGCCCACCAGCGGCGTGGCCGCGGGCACCGCGGCCGCCCCGAAAGCCAGCACCCGCCGCTGGTAACGCTCCACCGGGCCGTCCGGCAACCGGCACGGACGCTCCACCACCACCGGATCGGCCCCGGCGTCCTCGGGACCGCGGATGAGCCGCGGCTCCGCCTCCTGCCACGCCTGCTGTGAGGCACGCGCCTCCTGCCACTGGCCGATCCGCTGGGCGACGTCCAGCACCACGCCCGAGCCGCCCTCCGCGAGGGCGTGCGCCAGCCCGGCGGCCATGGAGACCAGCGACTCCGCCCGCTCCTGTCCGTGCAGGTGCTCGGCGGCCAGCTCACGCAGCCGCGGGTGCAGCGAGGTGGCGGAGAGCAGGCCGGCCAGCTCGGTCGGCAGCGGCGCCCACGGCGCCAGCCGGGTCAGGCCGGACAGGGCCAGCGCGGCCGTGTCGACGGCCAGGTTGGGCAGCGCCCGGGTCCGTGCCGGGCCTTCGGCGGGGTGGTGCAGCTCCTCCTCGGCGATCTCCTCGTCCTCGTTGATCGGGGCGGACTCGGCATGCTCCACCAGGGCCACCAGGTCGCGGCGGGGCGGCGGCGGGTCGGCCAGGCCGACCACCACCCGGCAGGCCGGCGCGTTCACCCGCGCCCACAGCACTCCCGGATGCCGCTGCAGGGCGTGCTCCACCCGTCGCGCCACGCGGGAACCGCCCGGGCCGTGCACGCCATGCGTCTCGATGTGGAGCCGGCCGGGGCACTCCCACACATCCCGCACGTCACGCTCTCCACCCAGCAGCCAGCCCGCCGCTCCGGTGACCAGCCCGACCGCTCCAGAGACAGGGGCCGGCGCCCGCAGCCCCAGCAACGCCATGTCTCTCCCCTCCCGTATGTTCTGGGTCCCCAAGTTCCCGAGCAGATCGATGTCATGCCAGCGCATTGCGATGGGTTTGCGGACGTACCCCCCGGAGGGCTGACCGGCGAACACGTTCTCATAGTCTGCCTCTAGAGTTGGGTTAATCTTGCTCGCGTGAGCGATGGCAAGAAGCCCGGCAAGAAGGCGCAGAAGTCCGCAGAGACCCGGCGGCGCATCCTGGAGGCCGCGGGGGACCTGTTCGTGACGCAGGGCTACGGCGCGACCATGCTGCAGCAGATCGCCGACAAGGCGGGCGTGGCGGTGCAGACGGTCTACTTCGTGTTCGGCAACAAGCGCCGGCTGCTCAAGGATCTCGTCGACGTCACGATCGCGGGCGACGACCTCCCCATGGCGACCATGGACCGGCCCTGGTTCCGCGAGGCCCTGGCCACGGCCACGGCCCAGGAGCACCTGCGGCAGCACGTGTCGGGCACGCGGGCCGTGCTGGAGCGGGTGTCCCCGATGGTCAAGGTGCTGGAGATCGCCGAGGCCACGGATCCGGAGGTCGCGGAGATGTGGCCGAGCGGAGAGGACCCGCGCCACATCGTCTCGACGGCCGCGGCGCAGAGCCTGATGGGCAAGCCGGGGGCGCGCCCGGACGTGCCGGCGGAGCACGCCGCCGATCTCCTCTACGGCGTGCTCAGCCCGGATGTCTACCTGTTGTTCGTCCGCAACCGCGGCTGGACGCCCGACCGGTTCGAGCGCTGGGCCCACGACACCCTGCGTGCCCAGCTCTGCGCGGATTGACCGGGACCGCCCCCCTTCCGCCCGGCTGTGCCGAATGCCGCGCCGCGCCCACACACCGGCTGTGCATGGTGCACCGGCGGCCACTATATGGACAGGTCAGAGGGGCGTTTCTCGGCGAGGTGCGGCGATGCGGCCCCGTCTTACGGAGCCGGATGCGGGTTCCCATCCGGCTCCGGACGCACGCCGCGATCCGGCGTGGAAGGGGTCAGAAGGCGAGCTGCCGCCAGTTCTTCACCTCGTCGGCGGTCAGCGTCCTGGCGATGATGGCCGCCCTGTCCACCCCACCGCTGAGTCGCTGGCCGCCGCCCTGGTCGGCGCCGAAACGCAGCGGGCGGGAGGTGCAGCCGGTGATGCCGTCGGAGGTGGCCTGACCGGTGGCCTTGCGCTGGCCGTCCACGTAGACGGTGAGGGCGCCGCTGCGGTCCAGGGTGACCACGAGGTCGATCCAGCGGCCGGTGGGCAGGGCGGTGTTCAGGGTGACGTTCGTGCCCGCGCCGATGAAGCGCAGCGTGTTGCTCGGGGTCACGTCGATGAGCACGCCGTCGGTGCCGGGGTCACCGGACCGCTGGGAGTCGAACAGCCGGCGGTAGCCGCTGCCCGCAATCTTGACCTCGGCGGCGAACGTCGCCTCGCGTATGAGGCCGAGCGTGGTGTCCGCGGTGGTCAGGAAGGTGTTGCCGTCGAGGACGAGTCCGCTGCCCGATGGGGCCGTGGCGTCGTAGGCGGCGGTGCCGCCGGTGACGGTGGCGTCGCGCCCGTTGCCTGAGGCGTCGGCGACCGTGGCGCCTTCCTGCGGGTCCCAGGCGACCAGGACCGAGCCGCTCGCGGGCGGGGCACAGGGTTCCATGGCGAGCACGGCCGAGGCCGCGCCCTTCCAGGAGTCGCCGGTGACCGCCGTGGACAGCACCGCGCGGCGCGAGCCGCCGGCCGGTCCGGGCGTGACGGTGAAGGCGGCGGTGCGCGTCTCGCCCGGCGCCGCGGCCGCCACGTGACGGGTGGCCGGCTCGACGGTCCACCCTTGCGGTACGGCGAGCGTCACGTCCGCGGCGGGCACCGCCCGCCGGCCGGTGGCGGTGACCGTGACCCGGGCTTCGAAGGCGGTGTCCGGCCTGGCCGTGTCGGGCGTCTCCAGGGCGACGGCCGCCTCGTTCTGGATCGTGTACGCCTTGCCCGCGCGAGCGTCCCAGCTCAGGGTGTCACCGTCGCGGTGCGGGCCGACCTCGTGGCCCTGCTCGTCGTAGACGCGGTAGCGGCCGGCGATGAACGGCGACCTGACCTTGATCGGGCCGGTCCTGGCCGGGCGCACGGTGACGGTGCGGGGCGCGCCGTCCTTCCAGGCGGCGTCCACGGTGACGTCGCCGCGGGCGCGCAGGCCGGACACCGAGCCGTCCCTCCAGGCGGAGGGCAGGGCGGGCAGCACGTGCACCACGTCGTGCTGGCTCTGCACCAGCATCTCGGCGATGCCGGAGGTGGCGCCGAAGTTGCCGTCGATCTGGAACGGCGGGTGGGTGTCCCACAGGTTGTCCAGCGTGGAGCCCTTGAGCTGTTCGGCGAGCATCTTGTGCGCGTGGTCGCCGTCCAGCAGCCGCGCCCAGAAGTTGATCTTCCAGGCCTTGCTCCAGCCGGTGCCGCCGTCGCCCCGCGCGGTCAGCGAGATCCTGGCCGCCTCGGCCTCCGGGGTGCCGGGGGTGATCTGGTTGCCCGGGTGGAGGGCGTACAGGTGGGAGACGTGCCGGTGGGTGTCGGTCTTGGAGTCCCAGTCGCTCTTCCATTCCTGGAGCTGGCCCCAGGAGCCGATGCGCAGGCCCGGGTCGAGCTTGGCCAGGGCGGCGTTCACCTCGGCCTGGAAGTCCTCGTCCACGTTCAGCTTCTTGGCGGCGGCCAGGGCGTTGGTGAACACCTCCCGGACGATCTGCTGGGACATCGACGCGCCCGCGGAGAAGTCGCCGTGCTCGGGGGAGTAGCTCGGGGAGACCACCAGCTTGCCGTCGCGCGGGTCGGTGTGCAGGAAGTCCAGCCAGAACTCCGCCGCGCCCTTGATCACCGGGTACGCGGTCTCGCGCAGGTAGTCCACGTCGCCGGTGAAGCGGTAGCTGTCGTAGAGGTGCTGGGTGGTCCAGGCGGCGGCCTCGGGGAACCAGAAAGCGGTGGCCCAGTCGTGCACGCCGGTGAAGCCGAAGGGGTTGGTCTCGTTGTTGACCACCCAGCCGCGCGCGCCGTACATGTCCTGGGCGGTCTTGCGGCCCGGCGCGACCAGGGCCGCGATGTAGCGGTCGTACGGCGTCGTGGTCTCGTGCAGGTTGGTCTGCTCGGCGAGCCAGTAGTTCATCTGGAGGTTGATGTTGACGTGGTAGTCGGCCGACCAGGGCGGGCTGGTGGACTTGTTCCAGACGCCCTGCAGGTTGGCCGGCAGCAGGTCGTTCTCCCGGGAGGAGGAGATGAGCAGGTAGCGGCCGTAGGCGAAGAACAGCGCCTCCAGCGCGCGGTCGTCCGCCGAGGTGCCTCCGGTGTAGTTCTTGCGCAACCGGTCGGTGGGGATCGTCGGCGCGGTCTGGCCGAGGTCGAGCTTCACCCGGTCGAACAGCTTGCGGTAGTCGGCGACGTGCGCGGCCTTGAGCTGGTCGTAGCCCTTCGCGGCGGCGGCGTCCACCGCGGCGGTGACCTTGGCGTGCGGGTTGTCGCCCCGGTAGGTGGGGTAGGTGTCGGCGTAGTCGGTGCCGGCCGAGAGCACGAACACGGCGCTGTCGGCGCCGGTGACGGTGATCTTGTCTCCGGCGTCGGTACGGGTGCCGCCGTGAGCGATCACCTGCACCTGGGCCTCGAACGTCATGGTGTTGTTGCTGAGCCGGCCGCGGATGGTGAGCCGGCCGCCGGCGGCGGTGACCGTCTTGTCGTTGCGCGGCGAGGTGTGGCGCAGCGTGAACGACACCTTGCCGCCCTGGTCGGCGGCGAGCCGGCCGACGATCACGTTGCCGGGGTTGCTGGCGAAGTATTCACGCTCGTAGCGGACCCCGTCGGCGGTGTAGCCCACCCGGGCGACGGCCTCGCGCAGGCTCAACTCGCGGCGGTAGCCGGCGGCGTCCTGCGGCGCGCCGGCGAAGTCCAGGTGCAGGTCGCCGAAGGTCTGGTACGCGCCGAAGCCTGTCTTGGGCTGGCCCAGCCTGGCGGCCACGTCGTTCGGCGCCATCTTGCCGTCACGGTCGATCTGCTGCTGCACCGCCGCGATGGCGCCGGGCCGCGGCGTCTTCCAGTTGCCGAAGTCGTAGCCCGGGGAGCCGGGGCCGCCGGTCCACAAGGTCTTCTCGTTGAACTGGATCTGCTCCGACGCCACGCCCCCGAACACCATCGCGCCCAGAGGGCCGTTGCCGATGGGCAGCGCCTGCGTCTCCCAGTCTGTGGCGGGCTTGTCGTACCAGAGCGTCAAGTCATCGGGTGTCCGGCCTGAGCCGGTCGGCGCCTGGCCGCCTGATTGCGCGAATGCAGGGGCTGAAAGGCCCGCTGCCAGGCTTAACGCGACCATCAGACTGGCGCTGAATCGCCGCCTTGGGGGGTGAGCCACGGAATCCTCCGATCACAAGGAACGTCGCCCAAGGAGATAGCACCGAAATGGACACGTAACAAGAGTTGACATCCGATGTATTTTGCGTAGATGCAGTGGATCCGCTGCATTTAGCAGCGAGGACTCATTGCACGCGCACATTGATCCGATGTCATGAGCTCGGCCTGCGGTCGCCGGGTGAGACACGCGCTCGGGTGCCGGCGGACCTGGTCGATGGAGGTGAGGGCCGCTCCGAGACGGCGGCGCGGGCCGAGCAGGGCGGGAGCTCTCCCTACCTCACGACCCGGCCACGATGGATGACGCGCGCGGGATGTTCGAGAACTCTCAGGTCGGTACGGGGGTCCTGGTGGTAGGCCACGACGTCGGCGGCCGCTCCCGGCTTCAGCAGAGGAAACCCCAGAAAGGACCGTGCGGTCCACGATGCCGCGCCGATCGCCGCCTCCGCGGGCATCGGCGCGGCCGCCAGGTGGCGAACCTCGCCGCTCACGCAGCCGTGCGGGAGCACGGGCGTCCCGTAGCTGTCGGTCCCGGCCAGGACCGTCACGCCCGCCTCGTACGCGGCCGACACCAGCGGTCCCAGCCGGGCGTGCGCGGTGCGGAACCAGTCGCGGAAGCGGGCCGAGCGCGAGGCGCGAGCGACGCGTTCGAAGGTGCGCCAGACGGTGAACGTCGGCACGAGCGCCGTGCCCTGGGCCGCCATCCGATCCAGCAGAGCGGCTTCCAACCCGAGGCCGTGTTCCAGGCTGTCCACCCCTGCCTCGACCGCCACCCTGGCGCCCTCGGCCGTCTGCGCGTGCACGGCGACCCGCCCTCCGACGGCGTGCACCCGCCGGGTGGCCTCGGCAAGCCGGTCGGCTGGCAGGCGGGGACCGTCCAGCCCGGCTTCGTCGACCACCCAGTCGGCGTAGATCTTGCACCAGGCGCCGGAGGCGAGCGTCTCCTCGACAGCCGCGTCGGCCAGCTCCGCCTCGCCGACGTGCCGTACCCAGCCGTCGTAGAACATGCCGGGCAGGCCCAGCCAGCGGCCGGCGGACACCACCCGCGGCAGGTCCGGCTCGGTGCCGAACCATCCCGGCAGGCGATCCGCCGAACCGGGCACGCGCAGCAGCGTCACGCCCGCCGCCAGATGCTCCCTGCCGTGTCGCCGCAGCAGGTCCGCATCGAGCGGGTCGCCCGGCTGCTCGGCGCCGGGATGGGTGTGGGCGTCCACGAGGCCAGGCACCAGCCAGCCGCCGTCCACGACGGTCGCGGCTCCCGGCACCGGCTCATCCGTCAGCAGGCCGTCCCTGATCCAGAACTCGACGGCCTCCTCCGCCGGAAGCGCGATGCCGCGCAGGTGCAGCGGCCCGGTCACAACAGACGGCTTCCCGTGACGGACTTCCGAGAACCCCAGGTCTGGTCACAGCCGGCCGACGAAGGACTGCAGGAGCAGGCCGGTGGCGCCGACGCCGGCGCTGAGCAGACCGCCCAGCAGAAGGGAGCGCGCGCCCGAGCGGCGGATCCCGGCAGGATCCAGGGTGAGGCCGATCCCGGCGAGGGCCATGGTGATCGAAAAGGTGCCGGCCCACGACAGTGCCGGGAGCCAGGACGCCGGGATCACGCCAGTGGCGGCAACGGCCGAAGCGGCCACGAACCCCACGATGAACAGCGGGAACACGCGCAGGATGCCGGCCCGCCGGGCGGACGGGCGCGGGGCGGCTCCGTGGCCGCCCGCCCGGTGCCGCCACGTGGCAAGGGCCAGGCAGATCGGCACGATCATCAGGCTGCGCGCCAGCTTCACCACGACGGCGTGCCGGCCGGCCTCGGTCCCGAACGAGTACGCGGCGGCCACGACCGATGACGTGTCGTTGATCGCCGTACCCGCCCACAACCCGAAGCCCTGCGGCGACAGCCCGAGGAGGCGGCCCAGCATCGGATAGACCAGGACGGCGAGCACGTTGAAAGCGAAGATCGTGCCCATGGCCTGGGC
The DNA here is from genome assembly GCF_004011505.1 of Nonomuraea polychroma. Lineage (NCBI taxonomy): Bacteria > Bacillati > Actinomycetota > Actinomycetes > Streptosporangiales > Streptosporangiaceae > Nonomuraea > Nonomuraea polychroma. The sequence continues at coordinate 4,435,510 of NZ_SAUN01000001.1, read as the reverse complement.
CACGCGCTCCTGGGACGGGCGCACGACGGCGGCGACGGCAGCGATCGCGGACGCGCCGCAAATGCCGGTGCCCACGCCGATGAGCAGGCGCGTCTCGGGGTGCACCCGCAGCAGTCCGCCGATCAGCCACGCACCGCCGAGGGCGATGCCGAGCGTGCCCACTGTGACCGGGAGCGCCGCACCGCCGACTCCCAGCACCTCCGTCAACGGCAGCCCCAGCCCCATGACCACGATCGCCGCCTGGAGCACGTGCCGGCTCGCCACGGCCGATCCCGGACGGCAGCGCTCGAGGATCGCCGGCGCCCGGCGGCGCAGCGCCCAGGACGCGACCATACCGGTCAGGATCCCGAACACCGGGCCGCCGGCCACCGGGACGAGCGAACCCAGCGCCATCGCGACAGCCGCGAGCGCGACGGTGAGCGCGAGACCGGGAACGACACCTCGGCGTACCACGTCATCTCCTTCGGCGACGTCCGGTTGTCCGTGTGACACCACGATCAGCCCTGGTCGGCCGCCTCGGTAGAGACCTAATCGCGAGGACCTCATAAGCTGTGCTTATGCCACTGCCGCCGGAAACCCCGGACCTGGACGTCCTCGACCTGCTGGTGGCGGTCGCGGAGACGGGAAGCCTCGGTCAGGCCGCGCAGCGGCACGGGATCAGCCAGCCGGCGGCCAGCATGCGGATCAGCACGCTGGAGCGCCGGCTGCGGCTGGTCCTGCTGGAGCGCGGGCCCACCGGCTCGCGGCTGACGACCGCGGGTGCGGCCGTGGTGACCTGGGCGCTGCCGGTCCTGGACGCGGCTCGGGCGCTCGTCGACGGCGTCACCGCGCTCCACGCGGAGGGCACCGGGAGGCTGCGCGTCGCCGCGTCGATGACGATCGCGGACCATCGCGTCCCAGGATGGCTCGTCGCCTTGCGAGCCCGCTCGCCCGACGTGCGGGTGGCCCTGCAGGTCGGCAACTCGGAGCATGTCGCGGCCCTGGTGCAGGGCGGCTCGGCGGATCTCGGCTTCGTCGAGGGGCCCGGCGTCCCTCGCGGTCTGCGCAGCCGGGTGGTCGAGTCGGACGAACTGGTCGCGGTGGTGGCTCCGGGACACCCGTGGGCGCGGCGGCGCGGCCGGCTGTCCATGGCCACGCTGGCCGGCACACCCCTGATCATGCGGGAGCCCGGTTCGGGGACACGTGACGCGGTGTGGGGGGTGCTGAGCCGCGTGCGGGAGCCGGCTCCGCCTGCCGCCGAGCTCGGCTCCACGGCCGCGATCAAGGCTGCGGTCGCCGCGGGGGAGGCGCCTACGGTGCTCAGCCGCCTCGTCGTACGCGGTGAGCTTGAGGACGGCCGGCTCGTCGCGGTGCCGCTCGACGCCGAGCCGGCCCTGTTGCGCAGGTGGTTCCGCGCCGTGTGGCGCCCGGAGGCGCCACCGTCCGGCGCGGGCGCGGCACTGCTCGCCATCGCGGTCCGCCGCTGAGCGTCAGGTTCCGATTGCCGTCCTGGTCGTCGCCGGTGTAGGCGACGATCCGGCCGCGGGCTTCGGTGACCGTGGCGCCCTCGTGCTTGATCCGTCCCAGCGCGGTGCGCTTGACCGGGGTGGAGGAGGGGCTGAACGGCCGTGCCCCAGGGGATCAGCACCTGGGCAATGCGCGCACGTACCTTCTGGTGTCGGCACGACAAGGCGCTCTTACCGGGGTAGACCTCACGGCCATGCCCGCCTGCTACTCTATGTATCAGACTGAATGCATTGCGTCACATGGGGGGCTCGTGTGAAGGTTGGCTGCGTAGGCGGCGGACCCGCCAGCCTGTATTTCGCGGTCCTGATGAAACGGGCCGACCCGTCCCATGACATCACCGTCTACGAGCGCTATCCCGAAGGCTCCACGTATGGCTGGGGTGTGACCTACTGGGAAGAGCTCTACGACAATCTTCACGCTGCCGACCCCGAGTCCGCGCGTGCCATCGGCGACGACTCGGTCCGCTGGGACACCTGGGTGGCGCACGTCCACGACCGCCCGCCGTGCCTGGTCGAGCACTGGGATTCGGGCTTCGGCGTCAGCCGGAGCCGGCTGCTCGCCATCCTCGCCGACAGGGCCCGCTCCCTCGGCGTCCGCATCGAGTACGAACGCGAGATCACCAGCGAGGAGCAGCTGGCCGGCGCGGACCTGATCGTCGCCGGCGACGGCGTCAACAGCGCGCTGCGCGAGCGCCACGCCGACCGTTTCGGCACCAAGGTCACGGTCGGCCGCAACGTCTACCTCTGGCTCGGCACCACCAAGGTGTTCGACTCCTTCACCTTCGCCTTCGCTGACACTCCGCACGGCTGGATCTGGTGTTACGGCTACCGATACAGCAAGGAGCGCAGCACGTGCGTCATCGAGTGCTCACCCGAGACGTGGGCGGGGCTCGGGTTCGACCAGGCGAACGAGGCCGACAGCTTGGCCCTCCTGGAGAAGCTCTTCGCCGACGTCCTCGACGGTCACTCGCTGGTCGGCCAGGACAACGCCGGCGAGAGCGCCCGCTGGCTGAACTTCCGCACGCTGACCAACGAAAGGTGGCACCACGGCAACCTCGTCCTCGTCGGGGACGCCGCGCACACCACCCACTACTCCGTCGGCGCGGGCACCGCACTCGCGCTCGGGGACGCCGCCTTCCTCGTCCACGCACTGCACGCCAAGCCGCGGCTCGAGCCCGCACTCGAGTTCTACGAGCGGGAGCGCCAGGCCGGGATCCGGCCCACGCAGAAGGCCGCCCGCAACAGCGCCCGCTGGTACGAGAGCCTCCCGCGCTACGTCAACCTCCCCTCGGAACAGCTGCTCGCCCTGCTCGCCCAGCGGCACTCGGCGCTGCTCCCGCACGTGCCGCCGCGGCTGTACTACCGGTTCGACCAGGCGCTCGGGCACGCTGCGTGGCTGTGGTCGAAGATCACATCCCGCGGGACGCCCGAATGAGCTGATCGCGCGGATGCCGGAGCGCCGGCGTCTCAGGCGGCCGGATCCGTTACGCGCCCCGCCACGCTCCCGGTGCCGCTGCCACGGTCGTCGAGCACGAGGGCGCTACGACCGTTGACGGTGTAACGCAGGTGCGTGACGTGCGGGGTGTGGACGACCCTGGTCGGTGTCAGTTCGATGGCCTCCTTGCCGGCCAGGTCGAGGTCGGCGTCGAGCAGCCGCATCCCGGTGCCGAGCACGACCGGGACGACATGGAGTTCCAGCTCGTCCAGCAGCCCCGCCTTGAGTACCTGGCGTACCAGCCTGCCGCCTCCGGCGACGGCGACGTCCTTGCCGTTCGCCGCCGCGCGGGCCTGTTCCACGGCACTGGCTATGCCGTCGGTGACGTAGGTGAAGCTGGTGCCGCCCTGGCGTACCAGGGTCTGCCGCGGGCGGTGCGTCACGACGAAGACCGGCGCGCGGAAGGGCGGGTTGTCCCCCCACGGCCCCTCACCGCCGTCCGCCATGCGCCGGCCCATGACGTACGCGCCGGCCGCCTGGAACGACTCGGCGATGATGTCGGAGTTCGTGTCCTGCTCACCACCGGCAAAGCCCTGCCGTTCGCGCCAGGCCATGGCGTCGGTCACCCAGCGGGTGATCCGGAAGAAGCCCGCGGCCTCCGCCGAGTCGATCCAGTTCCCGTCGCCGAGGTGCTGTGCGCCGGCATAGAAGCCGTCCAGCGACACCGACATCTGTGCCGTGACCTTGGTCATCGTGCTTCGCCTCCTGGTCCTGGCGACGCCCCCATTGGGCCCGCTCACCAGAGAGTCGAAGCTGCCGGCCGTACTTCTACATGGCGCATCAGAAATTGGAGAAAACGAGGCGAACACCTCGTCGATCAGGTCAGCGTCGGCGGCGCTGTAAGCGTGGGCCAGCCTGCGCATCGCGGTGCCGGAGTTCACGGCCTTGATGGTCACCTTGGCGCAGGATTCCCCGATCTTGCGCCCACCGTGCGCGCTATAGGCTTGCGCGACGTGATGACCTGGCCGCCGGGCTGGGGTGCCGGTGGTGGGCACCACCGCCCGGCGGCGGGGGCTGCTACGGCGTCACCACCCTGCCGCCGAAGGTCACGACGAGGCGGCCGTCCGCGGCGAAGGACCAGCCCAGGGAGCCGGTGTAGGAGGAGCACCGGGACCCGTTCGAGCCGGACCAGAACTGGTTCGTGCCGTCGGCGTCACCGACGATCCTGTCGTTGGTCCCGCTGCTGCTGCGGCACGAGGTGTTGTTGCGGAACACCGAGCTGCCGGCGTCGAAGGAGAAGTTGCGCTCGGTGTTGTCGATGCTGACGTTGTTCGACACGGTCATCGTGCCGGGGTTCCTGTTGTAGGTGAATCCGTGCTTGCCGTTGTCGTAGGCGAAGTTGCGCCGGATGACGTGGTTGACCGGCACGTCCTCGCCGCCGAGCTTGTAGCCGTTGCGGTCACCGGCGGTGTTCTGGGTGCCGTCGCTGAGGGTGCCGTTCTCGTAGGAGAGGGAGTCCTCGATGGTCACCGCGCCGATGGGTCCCTCGTCAGCATAGGTGTAGAGGTCCCAGCCGTCGTCGATGTTGTTGTGCGCCACGGCGTAGCGGAAGACGTTGCCGGGGCCGGAAGTGAGCTTCGCGGCGAAGCCGTCGGCGTCCTCGCCGTCGGAGTCGGCGTTGTCGTGCGACACCGCGCTCAGGACGAGGTTGTTGGACGGCCACTGGTCGCGGGGGGTGGTGGAGGTCATCCGCGACAGTTGCAGCCCGGTGTCGCGGTTGAAGCGCGTCACCGTGCGCTCGAAGATGTTGTTGTGGCCGCCGACGAAGATCCCGTTGTCGCCGGCGCGCTCGACGACGATGCCATAGACGTGCCAGAACGACCCGTTCACGGCAAGCCCGCGGTTCGCCGAGGCCTCGCTCTGGGCCGAGAAGTTCAGTACCGGGGTCTCACCCGGGTAGGCGGACAGCTTCTTGCGGGCGCTGGAGGTGCCGTTGTTGCCCGCCGCGATGGTGATCGTCTGCGAGTAGTTGTAGCGCCCGCCGCGCATGAGGATCGTCCCGCCGGGAGCGATGCGGGTGATCGCCGAGGCGAGTGTCGTCGGGCTCGACTCCGTCCCGGCTGCGCTGTCGCTGCCGTTCGGCGCCACATAGAGCGTGCTCCCTGATGGCGGGGGTGTTGTGCCGCCCGCTTCGACGTCGATGTAGTCGATGTTGGCCAGGCCGTTCGAGGTGGTCGGGTTGAGCCGGATGGTGTTGCTGCCCGACCTCAGCGACACGGTGAGCGTCTTGGTGACCCAGGTGTTCCAGGCGCCGGTGGCCTCGAACGAGACACTTTGGACGGTCGAGCCGTTGACGATCAGGTCGGCGGTCCGGGCACTCGTGGTCCCGTTGGCGAACCGCACGCCGAGAGTCGCCGTCCCGGCTGTGCCGGCGTTGACGGTGAACTCGGCGTAGGCGCCGGTGGCGTTGTTGCCGTTGCAGAATCCGCTGCCCGAGTATCCGGAGTGGTTGCTGTCGATGGTGCCGGTGCAGACCGCGGGCGAGCTTTCGGCCTCGTACCGCGTCGGCGCGGCATGCGCGGCGGGTTGTGACAGTGCGACGAACGTCCCGGCCAACAGGCCGGAGCACACGAGGACGCCTTTCAGGCGCATGATCCATCTCCCATGGTGTCGGTACGGCGGCGCAGGCGCGTGTTCCAGCGCACGAAACCGCCGACAAGATCGCCTTGTGTCCCTGCCCGGGCAAAGCATGGAAACATCGATGAAACGACGCCACAGTAGGAAAGCGCTTTCCCCGCGTCAACTGCCTGTGAAACTTTCATGACGTGATTCCTGTTCGGGCGACCACCGTCCACATCTGCGATGGCGCTGTGGCGCCGACGTTGTGATCGTGCGCTGACCCGCTGAGACGGGTGCTGACGATCTACGCTGGGCCCGTGAGCCGAATCGCCGTTGTCACCGGGGCCAACCAAGGCCTCGGATACGCCTTGGTCGAGGGACTGGCCCAGCGTCTCGGGCCGGAGGACATCGTCTATCTCACCGGACGTGACCGGGACCGGATCCAACAGGCCGCGAGCCGCCTCGACACGACCGTCGCCCGGATCCGTACCCACACGCTCGACGTACGGGATGAGGACTCGGTCACCGGATTCGCCCAGGAGCTGAGCGGGAGCCACGGGGGAGTGGACATCGTCTTCTCCAACGCCGCCGCTCGCCTGACGCCCGACACGCCCTGGAGCGAACTGGTCGGCCCGCTCGTCGAGACGAACAACCTGGGCACGACCCGGATGCTGCGCGCGTTCGCGCCCATCCTGCGTCCAGGCGGCCGCTTACTGGTCGTGGCCAGCGACTTCGGCACGCTGCGCAGCCTCCCCGCCGGCCTGCACGAGCGCTTCGGCACCGACGCGATGACCCTCGCCGACGTGGACACGGTCATGACCGCATGGCGCGACGCCGTACTCAACCGGACGGCCGAGCAGGAGGGGGTGGCCCGACTGGATCAACATCCCGTCCAAGGTCGGCCAGGTCGCCGCCGTCCGGGTCCTGGCTCGAGAGCGGCGCGAGGCGGACGTGGCCGCCGGTACGCTGCTGGCCGCCGTCTGTCCTGGCCTGGTGGACACGGACGCCTCGCGTCCATGGTTCGACAACATGAACGAGGCCCAGAGCCCCGCCGAGGCCGCGGCCGCCCTGCTCGATCTTGCCCTCCAGCCGGTCAAGCCGGAGACGTACGGCGAGCTTGTCCAGTTCGGAGTTGTCCGCCCATGGAGATGACCATGATACGGACCAGCCAACTCGCCGAGTCGGTCCCCCACGACCGGCCAAGCATCTGGCGTGCCGCCGGCACGAGGATCTGGGCCGGTCTGCGGATCGATCTCGCCAAAGTGCCGGAGGAGCGTGTTCAAGAGCTCGTCGAGCGCGCCTGGCGGCACAAGACCCCGAAGCGGGTCGTGGCTGGCTACGACGCCGGATGAGGGGCGGCGGCATGTGCCGCTTCGGCCGTGGGCTCGCCGGCGAGCCGGCGCCGGCTCTCCACGTACGACTTGAGCCGCATCAAGTCCTCCTTGAGCTTCGTCGCCGGATCCGCGCCCAGCAGTCGCGCGATCGCATGGCCGGCCGCACCCACCACCGGGTTGTAGGACATCTGCACCTGCACGCGCGTCCTGCCGTTTTCTTCGGGCGTCAGCCGCACCGTCCCGGCGTGGGCGATCAGCCGGCCTTCGGCGGATTTCCACGCGATGTGCTTGCCCTCCTCACGGCTGGTCTCGATGGCGTCGAGCCGGATGAGCCGACCGGCGGGGCCGGTGATCTCCCAGTGCGAACGGAGGCCGTCGGCGGAGCGCCGGACCTCGCGCACATCGGGCATGAACGTCGCGAAGACGGAGTAGTCACTGATCAGCGGCCAGATGTCCTCGGGGGGCGCCGCGATCGAGATGGCGCGGTTGACATCGATGGCACGCCGGCCGGCATTGATGCCGGTCAGCCGGCGTAGCGGAAGGTTCGTGGCGGCGCGGACGGCGAGCGTGACCCCCATACCGCGCAGGAGCCAGGCGATCGCGGGACGGGATCTGCGGGCAAGGACCCACAGGGCGGCGGCGGCCGTGCCGGTGACGAACCTGGCGGACGGCGCCCAGTGCTGATGGAGCAACTCGGGGGCGGGCGGGCGGACGCGGCCAGGACCCTGGAGCTGGGGCAGATCCGACGGAGCTCGGTGCACCTTCCACCTCGCATCGACGGCCTTCACGCCGGGGATGCGGCGGACCGCGCGTTCTGCCGGTCGCTCCTCGCCGCTGAGGACGTCGCCTTCCAACCGGGCCACGTGGTCGTCCACGCTCACGTGTACGGCATGCGGATGCGTCAGGTAACGACCGAGCTCTGCTCGCACGCGTTCGTGCAGGATCCGGTCGTCCGCGGAACGGCCGGTCAGCCGGAAGCGGGTCTGCGCGGCGATTCCGCGTGACCGGTTGCGTAGATCGCGGCCCACGCGGCCCACGCCGTACGTGAACTCGTGAACGGCGTGCGCGGCCTGGTCACGGACCTTGGCCCGGCGGCTTCGCCCACACTCAGGGTCGAACAGATACTGGATGGTGGCACCGGCTGCGGCGCCTGTGCCGAGCACGCGTACGGTCCTGGTCCACGGATGCCCTGCCGCCGTAGTCACCAGCGAATCGACGTCATGAGTGCGCACGACGTCCCCCCTTCCTCGCCTACCGATCGCGGCTACCCCGGCCCGTGCACGGCTAACGGGCACGCGCTGGTGTTCGCCCCGCTGGGAGGGCGGTGTCGGCCTACGACGACGGTCGCGCGGCTGAGGCGGAGGGGGTGCAGGTGGCGCTTCCGCCAGTGTGGGCGCGGATGGTGTGCGGGCCTACCTTGTGTGTGCGGACGGCGACTGTGGCGCGGCCGTTCACCACGGTGGCGATGCGCGTGCTGCTGTTGCTGCTGGTGCTGGTCGCACCCCCTGCTGGGCAATGCGCATACGATGTCGGTTTTTTCGGGTGGCCCATGTCCTGATGCCCAGGCGTGGGGCTGGTGTCGGGGTCGGGGTTGGCGTTGCCGGTCGCAGCCGTGATCGTCACCGTCACCAGCTCCGAGGCTGATGGGGCGCATGCGTCGTCACCTCCGTACGTGGCCATGATGGTGTGCCGACCGGGGGCGAGAGAGGCGACCGTGAGCGTGGCGCGGCCGTCCACAAGGGTGGCGGTGCCCAGTTCGGTGCCGTTCGCGGTGAAGACGACGGCCCCCGTTGCGGTTCCGGCCGGGCATGCCACGTCGGGTGTCAGTGTCACCGGCCGGCCGTGCGCCTGTGTTTCCGGTGAGGCCGACAGCGTGGTCGTGGTCTGTTCGAGTGCGAGGGGAACGATGGCCATGGCGTTGGATGAGCCGGACCCTATGGCCTGGACCGTGACGTCGGCTGGCAGCTCTACCTCGGCGGGCAGGCTGCTGTTGACGTCGGTGCCGTCGCCGAGCCGGCCGTAGCGGTTGTATCCCCAGGTCAGCACGCGTCCCTCGGACGTCAGCGCCACGGTGTGGTCTTCGCCGGCGGCGATCTGAGTGAAGGTGGTGCCGTCGGTCAGGTCGACCTGGATCGGGACGTTGCTCTGGGTGGTGGTGCCGTTGCCGAGCTGGCCGTAGGCGTTGTCGCCCCAGGCGAGCAACTGCCCATCGGATTGCAGCGCCAGGCTGAACCAGCCATGGCCTGCCGAGATGGCGGTGACCGTGGTCCCGGCCGGCAGGTTCACCTGAACCGGGACGTTGCTCTGGGCGGTGGAGTCGTTGCCCAGCTCGCCGCGGACGTTGAACCCCCACGACCACATCTCCCCGGTGGACGTCAGCGCCAGGCTGTGGGCCGAGCCGCCGGCCACCGCGGTGATCGTGACATCGGCGGGCAGGGGCACCTCCGCCGGCCGGCTGCTGCCGGTGGTGTCGCCGATCCCCAGCTGGCCCGTGTTGTTGTATCCCCAGCTCAGCACGCGCCCGGTCGAGGTCACCGCCAGGCTGTGCCCGGCGCCGGCGCCGATCGCCGTGATCGTGGTGCCGGCTCTCAAGGCGACCGGGACCGGGGCGTTTCTGTCGATGGTGGTCCCGTCTCCGACCTGGCCGAAGTCGTTGTACCCCCAGGCCAGCAGGCTCCCGGTGGAGGTCAGTGCCAGGGTGTGGTCGTCGCCGGTGGCGATGGCGGTGACGGTGGTGCCGGCCGGCAGGGCCACCCGGACCGGTACGGGGCTGCTGTTCGTGGTGCCGTCCCCGAGCTGGCCGTTGAGATTTTCGCCCCAGGCCCACACCTGCCCGTCCGAGGCCAGCGCCACGGTGAACCCGTAGCCTCCGCTGATCTGTGTGATCGTCGTGCGGTCGGGAAGCAGCGCCGTCACCGGCAGGTTGCCGTGGTCTGTGGAGTCGTCCCCCAGCTGACCGAACTGGTCGCGCTCCCAGGTCAGCACCTCGGTCTCGGGAGCGCGGGCGCCGCGCCCTGCGGCGCTCGCCGTGCCCGCCGCGCTCGCCGTGCCCGCCGCCACGCCCGCCGGCCCGAGGACCAGCGCGGTCACGAGGCACAACGAGGTGCCCAGCCGCCGGTGGACCCGGAATGCCGACCGCGCCCGCAATCGATAATTCACCTTCACCATGACCCCGTCAGTTGTTGAAGCATCGTTGGGTAAAGGCCAGGAGAAAAGCGGAATCGCCGTCAAAATCAAGAATCCCTGGCGACGCAGGAGCGTAGCACGATGTTTCCATCGAATTCAGATTCGCCGCTTACGCGCGTGTCGGGAGTCTGGCAACCCCTGGAACGGAAAGAAATTTTGGGGTAGCGCCGGGTTTCGGTTTTATCTGAATACCTGGAACCTTGTCGCTGTGGCAGGCGAGTTCAACCGCGCGCGGCGGCGGAATGCGGGCGGGTGTGGTGCGGGCATGGAGGAACATTCGGCGACAAGAGGCCGAAGTGGCCTGGAACGAACGACTCCCCGTGGTACGGAAACCGCCGAGCGCTATGGGGTGCGTGCCGGCAAAGCGGCAAGATCCCGTTCGGCGTAGAGCCGGTGTTCCCATTCCTCGCCGAGAATGCACAGCAGGCATTCACGCACCGAAAAGCTACGCGAGGGTGGCCATCCCGGCGTCTCGATCACTTCGGTCTGGCCGTCCAGCGACTCCTCGGTGAGGCCGCCGATGACCTCCCGCACGGTCGCCATCCGGTCGCGGCGTAGCTCGAGCACCGCGTCCAGCGAGGGTCGTGCCGTGCGGTCACGCGGTATCCCCGGTATGTCCGGCATCTCGTCCCACGGCAGATCCAGCGGATCCCACGGAGCGGGATCGCCGAGAATGGCCCTTCTGACCCAGGCGTCAGTGGCGAACACGAGATGACGCAAGGTCTCGACGAAGGACCACTCGCCGTCGACGGAATCGTGCAGCAGCGCGGGATCCAGGCGGCGGGCCCGTTGGACGGTGCCGTCCCAGAGCCGTTCGATCGTGTCCCATGCGTCCCGGAAACCGGCGGGCGTGGTCGGGCGCATCGTGGCCCGTTCGGGGTGGCGCCGGTCGAGCTCGGCGTCGATCAGCGGCCCGACGTCCACACCATTGATCGTCACGTTCACGATCTCGCCGGAGATGTCGGCGTTGACCAACTCGACTCCGCGCATCACGACACCGCTCATCTTGACGCCGCGGAACTGGGCACCGGCCAGGTCGCTGGCGCGGAACCGCGCGCCGCTGAGATCGACGCGCTCGAACCGCGAACCCTTGAGTTCTTCACCCATGAAGTCAGCCATGCCGCGACAGTAACCCCACGGTCCGACAGTCCCCACTCATCAGCAGAAGCGCGTAGTTCGCCGAACCGCTCGCAGACGACCGCGGCACAAAACAGGTGGCGAACCGGCTCCGACTTTCGAGATCGTCCAACCATGTCGAACGATGCTTCAGAACGCTATCGAGCAGGCCAAACAGCTTTGCTGGCCGTAATGGACGAAGCCGAGCCGCTGGTCGGGCACTGGCGGCGGCGCTTCGATGCCTCCGCGTCGGCCGGGGTTCCCGCGCACGTGACGGTGCTCGTTCCGTTCCTGGACATCGACCGTATGGACCCTGGAGTGATGGACGTTCTCACGGTGCTGATCGGCGAGCACAGTCCCTTCACCGTCCGGTTCGACAAGTGCCAACGCTTCCCTGGCGTGCTCTCTCTCGCGCCGACGCCTGACCAGCCGTTTCGCGCGCTGACCGAGACCGTCGCGGCGCGATGGCCGGAGGCGCCTCCCTACGGAGGACAGTACGCCGAGATCATCCCGCACTTGACCGTCGCCCATGGCCGGCAGACCCACGTGTTCGACGACGTGGAAGAACACCTGACCGCGCAGCTGCCGGTGACCGCGGAGGTTGCTGCGGTCAGCCTCTTCGTCAGCGATGGCGACCGCTGGCACCGACGCGCCGAGTTCCCCCTGCTGGGATGATCTCCCGTACCCGTCAGGCCCCGAGCAGCATGGCCAGGGCGAGGGCGAGCAGGAGGGAGTCAAGCCGGTCCAGCAGTCCACCGGCGCCCGCCAGCCAGGAAGCGGAATCCTTGGCCTCGACACCTCGCTTGATCATCGACTCCAGCAGATCCCCCAGGGGCGCACCGACCGTCACGGCGACGGCCAAAGGGAGCGTGAACGTACCCAGGAGGGCCAGCATGGCCAGGCCGGCGACGGCGCCGGCCGGCAGGCCGCTCCAATGCTTGGCCGGTGACAGCGGCGACAACCGCGGCCCGCCCAGCAGCCTGCCGCCGAACGAGGCGGTGATGTCAGCGACCGACACCGCGGCGAACAACGCGAGAACGGCCGGGCCGAGCAGCACCACTCCGATCAGCGGCGCGAACCACACGACGCCGAACACATCCAGGCACAGCCGATTCAGCCCGCCCGCCGCGTCCCCGGCCAGCAGCGGAACCAGCGCGACGACCAGGACTACGGCGGCGAGCACTCGAGGCAGCTGCGCAGGAGCAAGCCAGGCCGCCAGGGGTGCCACGGGCACGGCGAGGGTGAGCACCACGCGGTCCGGCCGAGGCAGGCTGGTCAGCCGGCCGTACTCGACGGCGCATCCCACACCCGCCGCCGCGGCCAGGACGGCCGCACCACCGGGCCCGAGATACAGGGCGGCGACCACTACAGGTACGGCCACCGCCCAGGCGCACCACCGCAGAACGTACTCGCGCCGCCGCGACACGGCCACGGCGATCCCGCCGGCCGCCAGTGCGCCGGCGAGGTACGGGATCAGATCACCGACGTCGGTCAAACCGTGCGCCGAAGGTCATGGAGCGCATCGGCGACGGTGTCGGCGGTGCGGGCATTGGCCGAGGCCTCACGCACCGCGATCCGCACCGTCCTGCCCTCGAACCCGGGCGACAGTGGTGACAGGTCACGCAGGAACACCCCCTGCCGCCGGCACCAGTCGACCAGGCGGGTGGCACTCGGGTCACCGCGGGGCAGCGTGATCAGGACAAAGTTCGCCACCGACTCGTGTACCTGGAGGTCGCCGTCGATCTGGGTGAGCGCTGTTGCCAGCTCGGCGCGCAGCAGGGCGGTCTGCGCCCAGCGGGCGGTGTAGTAGCCGGGATCGCGCAGGGCGTGCACCGCGGCGATCTGTGCGGGCAGGCTCACCGCCCACGGTGGTGTCCAGCGGCGTAGTTCGGCCGCGATCTGTGGTGGTGCGGTCAGGTACGCCGCCCGCAGACCCGACAGCGCATACATCTTTGACATGGACGTGCACACGACGGTGTTGTCCGTGCTCGCCGCATACCGCTCCAGCGACTGCCCGGGTCCGCTGTAGCCGACGTAGGCCTCGTCGATCCAGAACCGGGTTCCGCCCGGCGCCTGTGCCAGCACTTCCCGTAGCGCGCCCGAGTCGAGATGCACGCCGGTGGGGTTGTTCGGATTGACGACGACCACCAGGTCGTAGCGTCCGCGCAGGCAGTCGGCGAAGCGGTCCAGGTCGATCCGCCACCCGTCCTCACGGCGCAGGGAGAACCGGTCGGCACGACAGCCGATCACCCGCTCGACGACATGGGCATACTCGCCGTAGGAGGGATCAACCAGCAGCACCCGCGAAGAGGCGTCCAGCCAGCGGCCGAAAGCCCGGAAGATCAGATCGGAGGAACCGGCACCGACGGCGACGGCGCCTTCCGGGACGTTCCGGCGAACCGCGATCTCCTCAATGAGCCCAGCGGCCCGCGCAGGCGGAGATGTCCGCATGATCCACTCCTGGCCACCCGCGAGCGCCGCGACGACGGTGGGGGCAGGCGGAAACCAGGCGTCGAGCACGTCGGCGGCCACAACGTCGCGGCGCGTTCCCAGGGTGTCGAACCGGTGCCCCAGCGCCTCGATGGAAGCGCCGCCGTGCTCGCAGGACTCCGCCTCGGGCAAGAAGGACACCTCCAATCCCCAGCGCACCGTTCGCTGCACATCACGCAGCAAGGGACCGTACCGCCGCAGTGTCCGGTCAGTCAGATCGGCGACCTCGCCGGTCAGGAGTTCGAAGTCGACGGCACCCGAACGTACGGGCACGCCGGTAGAGGTCAGCCCCAAATCCAGATACACCGGCAGGAGCTCGACACGGCCCAAGGCCACGATGGTGCGGCCGCCGTGCGACATCACCCACCGCAGCGCCGCGTACATCAAGAGCTTGCCGGTCATCACACCCCGTCGACTCGGATCAACGGTCAGGATCCGGATCTCGAACAGGCCGCTCTCGCGCAGCTCCGGGTGCTCCTGCCTGCGCAGGTACTTGTCGATCGAATAGCGGCCCGCCCACGGAGGCGTGACGCTGACGAATCCGACAGGTCGGTCCCGGAGGGCCGCCACGATGTAGACGTTGTTCTCGTCGAGGTCGTCGGTGAGCCGCTCTGCCGCATTGGGGGCGTGCTGGCCAAGCTCACGCGCGTACACCTCATGCCGGAGGCGGTAGATCCACTCACGGTCGGAGGTCGACGCCAAACGTAATTCCAGCCCATCGGCAACCGCGGTCATGATCTCACCGTATATCGCCTCGCCAACGGTGATCTTGCGAAATTCAGGGATCGTCGGCCACCCCGCCACAGGGGCCTGGCGACCCTTGGCGGGGCTATTGCGAGCCGGCCCCGGTTGCTCGGGCGCCCACGCCATGCTGCAGGTTTTGCTCGACCGCCCAGGCGTCCAGGCATCGGATGGCGGCGTGGGACGGGGATCCGGCGGGCGCGCTGAGCAGCACGATTCCCTGCTCCGTGTCGTCGACCTGGGTGAGAACGTGCCAATCGACGAGGAATCGCCCGATTATGGGATGGTTGAGCCGACTCTGACCGCAGGTGCGCGTCGTGACGAGGTGCTGCCTCCACCACGTACGGAAATCGCGATCACAAGCGGTCAGCTCGTTGACCAGCTCGCGCAACCTGGCATGCGCCGGGTACGTGCCGACGGCCATGCGCAGACTGGACACGACTTCTTGCGCTCGCTCCCTCCAGTCCACCAAGAGGGACCTGGTGTGCGGATGAAGAAAGACCATGCGCGCGTAGTTACGATGCCGCGGCTTCAGATCCGCCAGGTTTCCGAGCAGCGCTGAGGCCAGCCGGTTCCACGCCAGGATGTCCAGGTACGGGTTGAAGACCAGGGCCGGCGTGTCGACAAGGTTGGTCAGCAGGCGCGCCACCTGTGGACTGACGCATTGCTCCACCTCTCCGTCGCCACAGCGATCGCCGTCATCGGGATGAGCGAGCTGGATCAGGTAGCGCTGCTGGTCGCCGTTCAGTTGCAGGGCCCGGCCAAGGGAGTCCAGCACGGCGCGCGAGGCGGTACGCACGCGTCCTTGCTCCAGACGGCTGTAGTAGTCGGTGCTGATGCCGGCCAGTTGCGCCACTTCTTCGCGGCGCAGCCCGGGTACACGGCGGATCTGCCCGGTTTGCGGCAAGCCGGCCTCGGTTGCGCTGACCGATGCCCGTCGCGCGGCCAAGAAGTCCCCTAGCGGGCCACGACTACTGCTGCCGCTGCTCTCGTGATCCACAACGGGGATTGTCGCACGTATGACCGGCTCTCCGTGGGAGGGCCCTTCCTATGAAAGACGTGTCCTTGCAGGTCAGCGGCCATATGTAGCAAGGTGGGAGCTCGGCGGATAGAAGCTGACGGGGTGGCACGGTTCGTGGCCAAGCAGGCGGGGCCGACGACTCAGATGGGGTGAGTCGTCGCTTGCCGTTTCAGAGGCCGCGGAGATCGCCGTGCCTCAATGGGCATCACCGTGCCTGGCCAAGGCGGCATCCGTCATGCGCGTCGCGCCTTCACGACACACACAGGGGGAGAAATGACATACGCAACAACGAGGGCTTGGCAGCCTTCCACGCCGATGCAGGGTGCGCAGCCGGCGTCATTTGGTGGTGGTTTTGGTGGGCAGCAGGGCCAGCAGATGGTTCCGGCGGATGCGATCGGCACGGTCGTGGATCTGGCGATCAAGCATGGACCCGGCCTGATCAGGGGCATCCTCGATCTGTTCAGCACACAACAGCAAGGTATGCGTCCTGCTTCGCCGGTCGGCTTCGGCGGTCAAGGGCAGCAGCAGTTCACTCCTTACAGCACTCAGCAGCAGGGTCAGCAGCTCTATCCTGCGGAGCTGGTGAGCACGCTGGTCGGTCTCGGGGTCACCTTCGGTCCCAGCCTGGTCAAGGGCATCCTCGATCTGTTCAGTACGCAGCAGCAGGGGATGCAGCCGGCGTCGGCTGGTTTGGGCGGAGCTCTGGGGCAGCAGGGCCAGCAGATGGTTCCGGCGGACGTCGTCAACACGATCGTGGATCTCGCCAGACAGCACGGTCCTGTCCTGCTCAAGGGCATCCTCGATCTGTTCAGTACGCAGCAGCAGGGGATGCAGCCGGCGTCGGCTGGTTTGGGCGGAGCTCTGGGGCAGCAGGGCCAGCAGATGGTGCCCGCGGACGTCGTCAACACGATCGGGGAACTGTTCAAGCGGTACCCCTCCTACACCATCACCGACTGCTTCGGCGCGCTGAGCGGTAAATTCTGAGCTGCGCGGGCAAATTCGGCCCGGCCTCTCCAAGACGACTCGGCGGACAATTCTGGGTCCGCAGTCCTGCGCCTGGAGACATGCGCGAAACACACTCATCGCGGGGACGCCGAGAAACGGGCTGCAACCAGCCACGTATATTCCGCCAACCGAAGCTGGTCGGACATTTTCCCACCGGAATGTTCGCCGACCGGCTTTCCGCTCATCAAAGCCTGACGGGTAGAAGTGATGTCATCATCAGCACAAACCAACACGCCGTCCGCGCAATCGATCTCATTCCGTCCGATGTCGGAGAGTGCGACGGCACCACCGTCCGTCGAAATCGGCGAACGATGCCGGGTGCTGCTGGAGCAGTTCAATAACTGGCTGCAGGCAACGGTGCCGCAGCAACCCCATCTCGTGGGAATCGTCCCTGTAGCGATTCAGGCCATTCAGCTGTACCGCACCAAGCAGTACGACGCATGCATCGGCCGGCTCCGGGACGCGGCAGAAATCCTCCGGCTGGTGGGCTATCCGGCTCCGATCCAGCCGTGAGCAAACCAGGTGAGCCGTCCGGACCGGACATGTTCCGGTCCGGACGGGCCGTGAGATTCATGATCGGCGGCAGGGACCGAAGTCTGCTCGCCCGGCTGGCGCAGGAGCTCGCCCGCGATCCACAGGTCAGGGTGCTTCGAACGGTCGGCAACGAGCAGGCTCCCAGCCTTGTCGTGGTGGAGATGACTACGGCACACGCCCAGGCGCTCAAGCGCCGGCTGGGGCCTCAGGTGGTCATCGAGCCTGACAATCCCCTTACTCCGCTGGGCTCCGGTCCGCAATCACAGTCTACTGAAAATGGCGATCCAATGGCAGAAAAAGAAAAAGGTGAGAACGGGAAGTCGCGAGCCCGTTCAGCCAAATCGAAACCGCAGCCGAACGCGCAGCCCGTGGATTCCGAGTCGGTGAAGAAGCGGCAACCCGCCGAGGGAATAGAGGCTCGTCTCCAACGCTATATGCTGGCGGCCAAGTCCCCGATGCAGCTCATGGGCGCCGGAATGGCCGAGCAGCCCGTCAGCCCGGCGGCCTTGCACCAGATGCTCCAGGAGGATTCCCGGGTCCAGGTCGTGCGCCGTCTCCAGCCGGCCCGTGCCACACTCTTCTCCACGGCGGTCGCCGTGCCGGAAATCGTCGTCGCGGAGATGGACGTCGAATACGCGCGCATGCTGCGCCAGCAGCTTCCGCAGGTGCAGATCGAGCGCGATCGCCTGCTCACCCTGGCCAAGAGCACGCCAACGATCGACACGGTGCATGCCGAGCCGCTGCTGACCCCGCTCGGCCTGCAGACCACCATCTCCTTCCTGGTCCAGGACGCCGCAGCCACTCCGCTGCGGGACGCGACGATCCATGTCATGGGAACAGCGGGAAGGTTCCAGGCGGTGACAGGGAACGACGGACGGGCGCAGGTCACGCTGTTCGGCGACACACCCCAATCCGTCCAGTCCGTGCTGGTCATGCCGGCCCACGGGCATTGGAATTGGCGCATGGACCGGCCCGCATTGTCTCCGACCCGAGACAACGTGGTGACGTTGAGGAAACTGTCGGACACGTTCACCGGGTTTCCGGCACAGCAGATGTTCGGCTGGGGACAGCGGGCCATGCGCTTGGACCAGTTGTCGCCCACTTTCCGGGGTGCAGGTGTCAAGATCGCGGTCATTGACTCGGGGGCCGACATCCAGCATCCCGATCTGAGAAATCAGGTCGCGGCTGGAAAGGACCTGGTCGATCGGAAGCCGAACGGATGGACCGTGGACGCCATCCGGCACGGATCGCATTGTTCCGGAATCATCACGGCGGAAGACAATGGCCAGGGCATCTTCGGATTCGCCACGGAAGCGGAGATGCACATTTGCAAGATCTTCCCCGGGGGATACGAGAGCGATCTCATCGAGGCCCTCGACTACTGCATCGACAAGCAGATCGATGTGGTGAATCTCAGCATGGGCATGCTCGGTTACAACAACCTGATCGCAGACAAGATCAACGATGCCCGTACTCTCGGAGTGGCGTGCATCGTCGCGGCCGGCAACACCGCGGGCCCCGTCAACTTCCCGGGCAACATGCCCACGGTCCTGACCGTGGCGGCCATCGGCAAGGTAGGCACCTACCCGGCAGACAGCGGACACGCGGCCGAGGCCCTGCAGCCGAACGGCGACGGATACTTCTCCGCGCGCTTCACCTGTCTCGGCCCGGAGATCGATGTCTGCGCCCCAGGCGTGGCCATTCTGTCGACCGTCCCTGGCGGCTACGCGAGCTGGGATGGCACGTCCCAGGCGGCACCTCACGTCACCGGACTGGCCGCGCTCGTGCTGGCACACCGAGAGGAGTTCCACAACGAGTATCGGTCGCGCGACCACCGGCGCGTCGACCGCCTGTTCGAGGTGCTCAAAGCCAGCTGCGTGCCTGTTGAACTCGGCGATCCGAACCGTACGGGAAGGGGAATGCCCGACGCCATACGAGTGTTCGAGCCCGTTCCGTCGGGGATGGTGCCGGCTCCCGGGGGACAGGCCGACCTGGAGCAACTCCTGAAGAAACTCCTTGAATCAGGGCTGATCCCCGCAGGGACCGTGGCTCCGCAACATCACCTGATTCCCGCTCAGGCCTCACCTTCGGCGACCGGTCCGGCAACGACTCCTGCGGGAGAACATCCCGTTTCCACGGGAGTGCAAGGGGCACTGGCCCGGCTCGATCGCGAGATGTACGCCGCGGGTCTTGCCGGCCATGGTCCCGATCCGCTTGCCTGACGCCGAAGGAGCCCTTCGTGAGGAGCATCAGCGGTAACGAGCGGATCCCTGGCTGGAGAATCCGGTTTCCGGCTGTTTCCTGAGCGCCTTTCTGAGCTCCGGCGAAAGCAGCCCCTCTCCGTCGCTGCTGGCTCGCCGGGCCCGGGCCCGCGCCGACCCCGGCGGCGCGGGCCCGTTGGAGGGCCATGCATGGATCGATGCGTCATTCACTGCGGCTGGTGCAGCTCCAGCCCGTACTCGGCGGCCGCGTCACCATCGCGGCGGGCTCCAGGGGACCGGCGCTCATCAAACCGACGTGCTCCGCCAGGACACGGCTGTGAAGCTTAGGCTTCCCGGTCGCCAGGGCCTCCGACACGAGCCCTGCGCTGCGACGCCACACCTTCGCGTTGCGTAAGAGCCTCGCTGCGCGACCTGATCAGCAACATCCGCGAGACCCACCTGACCCAGCAGGGCTGCCGGCTGAACGACATCATGAAGAAGCTGACCAGCTGGGCCGCCATCATCGCCGTCCCCACCATGATCACCGGTTTTCACGGCCAGAACGTGCCCTATCCGGGCTCTGAGCAGCCGATCGGCTTGTGGACCTCGTCCCTCGTCGTGGCCTCGGTCGGCCTCCACCTCGCCTTCCGCAAACGCGAGTGGCTCTGAAGCCCAAGGTATCGTCACGCCAGGACCGGATCAGGGCCACGTAGCGCGGCTCCAGGACACAGAGCTCGGGCGGTCGATCGTTCAGTGGGCCGATTCGTACTGCTTCACCACGCTGGCCGCGATGCGGCCTCGCTCGCTCACCGGCAGGCCTTGCTCCCTGGCCCACCGCCTGATCTCAGTGGACTTCTCACGGCTGATGCCTCGACCGGCGCCGGCGGCTCCGCGCCGGCCACGAACGCCCTTCTCCGCGCGGACCGGGCGGGCCTTGGTGATGAAGGGAGCGAGGGCTTTCTCCAACTTCTCCCTGTTCCGGCCCGACAGGTCGATCTCGTAGGACGTGCCGTCGAGAGCAAACGTGGTGGTTCCCTCGGCGTCACTGCCGTCGATGTCATCGATAAAGGATTCCACGATGCGCTTTGCCATGATGATGCTCCAATTACGTTATGGTTGCAGGTACTGTAGCGTCCTTCAGTACATTATGCATCGCCTGGAGCGCCTCCCTCGAACACGAGATCCGAGAACGGGCCGGGACCGCGAAGTCCTTCACTCGTGTGCGTGGTTCTCGAGTGTTACAAGCCTGTTATTCATCGTGAGCCAGTTGGCTCATGGCCAGGGCCGGTGAGACCTCAACCGATCCGCTCGACGGACAACCTCGCACTCCAGGTAGACCCCGACATCGCCACGGGACCCGCGTGGGCCTCGATATCCGGGATCATCACGTCTCCGGCCCCGTGGCGCGCCTCGGCCGGCGCGAAAGTCGCTGGTCGCTGTCGCGCGCGTCCGCGCTAAGCATCGGGCCTGACTCGGCTCTGGGCGATTGGAGTCCTAAGGGCGCCTGTCCTGAGTCAATTGCGATGAGATCTCGATGTTGAAATTGAATTCAACTCTTGCCCAGCTGTATAGCTATCGGCGGAAGCGATGGAACGGGCCGGCAACTCGGTATGGCAGACACCCCCGAATATTGCGGCAGTGCCGGGGATGGGCTTTGATCTGGCGCGGGCCCGCGAGGCGACGGTGAAGCGGATTACAGCCCGGTGGCACCGTCGATGAGTTCGCGGAGGATGTCCGCGTGTCCGGCATGCTGGGCGGTCTCTTCGATCATGTGGGTGTAGATCCACCTCAGCGATACCCGACCAAGCCTCTCGGAGGGGACCGTGTCGTCGAGAGCGAATCCCGCTGCGATGCGGCGGCTCTCCTGGCATACCTTGTCGTACTCGGCGATGAGGTGGTCGAGGGTGTCGTCGGGGCCCAGCTCCCAGCTCTGATCGTCACCTCTGGAGTTGCCGGGGATGCCGGCGGGATCGCGTTGTGCCAGCTGACGGTGGAACCAGTTTCTCTCCACCGCGGTCAGATGCTTGATCAATCCCGCCGGCGTGGTCTTCGAGGGCACGATTCGCCGGCGCGCGGCTTCCTCCGCGACCCCTGCGAGCTTCGCTTTGATCTGTCTGCGTTGGCAGTCCAGGAACGCTTCCAGGACTTCGCGTTCAGCACCGGTGCTGACCAGTTCTTCCGGCCACAAGGGCGGCGTGGACATGACTGTACCTCCATGTTCGCAACGTGGACTGTCACAGGTGGGACGGCGGCCGTTTGGCCGAAAGTACGACGGCCCCGGTGGCTCATAGGCGGATCCGGCGCGGACCGTTCTGCCGATGAGCCGGCACCGCCCCGGAGGCCACCATCGGAGGCATGACCTACCAGAGCACGACGAGGGCACCACGGGCGGGCTGGCTGCTTCCCACCGGGCTGATCGTCCTCAGCGTCATCCCGGTGCTCGCCGGCGCCATCCGGGTGACCGAGCTGACCGCCGGCGCCGAGATCACGCCGGCGAACGAGCGCTTTTTCGCCGCCCCCGTCCCCGTGGTGCTGCACATCGTCTCCGCCAGCGCGTTCAGCGTCCTGGGCGCCTTCCAGTTCGCGCCGCGCCTGCGCCGCCGCCGGCCCGGCCTGCACCGCGCCGCCGGACGGATCCTGGTCCCGGCCGGGCTCCTGGCCGCGTTGTCGGGCCTGTGGATGACCTTGTTCCACACTCTCCCGGTCGGTGACGAGGGCCTTCTCACCGTGTTCCGGCTCGGCTTCGGCACCGCCATGGTCGTCTCCTTGGCACTCGGCCTGGCCGCGATCCGGCGGCGCGACATCGCCCGGCACCGCGCCTGGATGACCCGCGGCTACGCGATCGGCATGGGCGCGGGCATGCAGGCGGTGACCCATGCCCTCTGGCTCGCCGCCGTCGGCACACCCGGCCAGCTCACCAGGCAGTTGCTCTTGGGCGCCGGCTGGGCGATCAATCTGGCCGTCGCCGAATGGGCGATCCGCAGGAGCCGCCGCGGGCGCAGGCCCGCCCCGGTCGGTGCCTGACGCGGTCGGCCCTGGTACGGCACGAGTGGCCGCGCACAGTGCTCTACGCACCGTAGAGTAAGTGGCGTTGCCTTCAGGACTTCCGGCTGCGGTCATGGCCCCGCGGCGGGCGTCGTCCTGGAGCCAGGCAGGTCGGAAGATCTGGAAGTCGCAGGAAGACAGGAAAGGTGGCGTGTGGTGGAGCTTCGTCTGTTCCGGCTCGTGGCGATCGCAGAGGCGCTGTCGTGGGCGGGGCTGCTCGTCGGGATGTTCTTCAAGTACATCCTGGTGACCGGCGAGCTCGGCGTGAAGATCTTCGGTCCTGTCCACGGCGGGCTGTTCCTGCTGTACGTGGCCGCGGTGATCTCTGCAGCGCGCACCCACGGCTGGAGCAGGGGGACGATCGTGCTCGGCCTGGCCTGCGGGGTGCCGCCGTTCGCCTCGGTGTGGTTCGAGCGGCGCATGTCCCGCCGGGCGGTGGAGGTCGCCCCAGAAGCCGTCTGACCTGCGACGGATCTATGAGTTCGCCACATCGTCCACCACGCCGGCAACGTCCGCCACTCCTATGGTGCCGTTGCCGGCGTCGCCTCTGTGGGCACGGGAATCGAGGGCGACGTCGCGGTTGTCGCTCATGATCCAGAGTCGGTCCCGCGGCACGTACACCTCGAAACTCAGATGGGATGCCGGAAGCTCGGCGAGGTAGGGCTCGTCCAGGGGCTTGCCGTCCACTTCCAGCCGGCCCTGGGCGTCGCAGCACTTCACCCTCGCTCCGGGTACGCCGATGACCCGCGAGACATACGTGCCGTCAGATGTCGTGGAGGACCACTCCCTTGGCGCGCGGTAAATGATGATGTCGCCGAGGCTCGGGACGTAACCGTCATCAGTCCGCCGCGCCGACACACGGGAGTCCTTCTTGATCGTCGGTTCCATGGCCTCGGACGTCACCGTGAACGTGGACCTGCCGAGGGCCATGCCGGCCAGTCCGCAACCGGTGGTCGGCGCCAGCATGAGGGCCAGGGCGAGGAGGGTCAGGCGTTGGCGGATCATCAGGGCATTATGGGGGTGCTGTGATGGATTCCGCCACCAGATGATCACGTCGGATCCGGGGACCGTGCCGGGAACTGTCGCAGGTGGCCTGGTTGCGCGCGTCCTACCGGCGCATCTCGGCCTCCAGCCGCTGCTCCTCGACGTCCTGCGCGTGCGGCTCGCGCCGCCGGTCCGCGGCGGCGGCCGGGCAGATGGGCGCGAGCACGCCCAAGCTGATCCGCGAGCGCGGGTAGGCGGCGCACTGGGCGCGGCCGTAGGCGAGCAGCAGATGGTCGGGCAGGGTGGGGAAACTGTGGTGGGCGCGCGCGTTGCGGCCCACCATAACCGTGATCTCCTGGACGTAGCTCGCCAACCTACCGTGAGCCGTGTTCTCTGGCTTTCGCCGCCAGCAGCTCTCGAAGCCTTCCCGGACCGTACGGCGCCGCGCCGCGGGTGTTCGTTCGCCTCAGAAGCAACGTGATGCTGTTCAGAGAGGCGAGACCGGCTGGAAGGAGCTTGCGGCGCGGAAGGCGGCGGTCGCTTGCCGGGGAGCGAGCCACAGCTGACCGTTGCGGGGGAGGACGACCCGGTCAGGGTAGTTGAACGATTCCAGGATCACCGATCCGGTGATCGAACCCGGACGGGCGTAGAAGGTCGCGTCCTTCTTGAACAGGGCACTCCCGTCACCGCGGTCGAAACGCAGCCGGAAGTGCTGATGGCGCAAGTAACGGCCGTCGGGGCCGATGAATGAGTACCCCTGGGGATCGGCGAGGCCCGGCACGATACGCAAGCCGGCGGCCTGCCGCGCTGCGACCGGGTCTTCCTCGCGGATGGCGGCAAGCCGGGCGCGGCCGCGGGACGCCTGGATGAAGGCCTCAGGAGTGCCGACCGACCGGAAGGACCGCCTGACACCTGTGGGCAGTCCGGCAGTGGCCGGCGGTGTGGACGTCCGTGATGGGGACACCGCGGCTGACGGACCGGGCGTGGAGGTCGGGGACGGCACAGAGGCGGCCGACGGGGTGGCGGAGGGGGTCGCGTCCGCGTTCCGCTTGACCAGCTTGATCCTAGGACTTCCCGCGGGCACGAAGCTCGCCCAGGCGGACGTGTCGCCGGTGTAGTAGATGATCAGCTTGGCCGGATCGGTTCCCGCGAACGCGGCCGGGTCCTGGACCGGTGGCTTCTGACCGAGGTACAGCGCCCGCAGTTGGGGATCACGCGCGAAGACCCGCGGACCGAGCCTGCTCAGGCTCGGCGCGTACACCGAGGTGAGGCTCGCGTTGTCGGAGATCGAGTCGTGCCAGGCGGTGGTCAGCGCGGGCGCGTACAGCTCCTTGAGCGAGGCGAGGCGGACGACGGCGTTCTTGTCCAGCGCCTGCAGGCTCGGCAGCCGCAACACCTTGATCCCTGTCCCGGCGGCGGCGTTGCCGTTGAGATCGAAGCAGTTGATGCCCATGTAGCGGAGCTCGGGCAGGTTGACCGCTTCCAGCACGTGGCTGTCGTTCAGTCCGTTCCTGCCGATCGACTCCAGCTCGGGGGCGTTGAAGTAGCGCAGGCGGGAAGCGTCGTCGAACGCGAAGTCGTCGATCGTGCGCACCCGCGGGAGGTTGACCTTCGTCAGGTACTGGTTCCGGCGAAAGGCGTTCGCGCCGATCTCCGTGACGCTGGGCAGGTAGAGCACACTGAGCTTGGCGTACGGTCCGTGCCCGAACGCCATCGCGCCGACGGTGCGGGCCGCCTTGAAGCTGACCGAGGCGAAGTTGTGGTTGCTGAAGGAGCCCGGTTTGATGTCCTGCAGATCGTCCAGCACCAGGTGCCTGACCCACGATCCCCACCAGCCGTTGTGCCACAGGTACGGCGAGCGCCCGCCGCGTGCGATCTGCCCGGCGCAGGCCAGGCCGGAGCCGGGGGTGCATTCGGTCCCGCCCTGGAGCGATCGCAGGTTGTAGACGTGCAGCCGATTGAGCTTGGTCAGCCCGAGCCCGCCCGCGCTCTCGGGGTTGCCCACGGTCTGTACCGCCCTCAGGTCGGCGTCGTTCAGCGCCGTCCCGCCGGTGAGGTAGAGCGCGATGCCCGTGCTGTGCGCGAGCTCCGCCCGCGCCTTGACGAGCTCCGCCTTCAGAGGGCGCCGTGCGGCTTGGGACACGTCGTACGACAGCGTGAACGTCCCCGGCGGCAAGGCGTGGTCGCCGGGCGCGGACGGCCGGTAGGTGTAGGTCTCCTTCCTGCTCAGATCCCCGTCGGAGGAGAAGACGGGATCGGCTCCCGGGTCCTTGACCGGATCGGGCAGGCCGGTGCCGCCGTACGGCGCCGCCGAGGCGCCGGTGCGCACGGTCGCGGAGGCCGCCGGCCCTTGCGCGCCGCAGACGGCGACCGCGGTCGCCAGCACGGCGAGGGCCAGGTGACGGGCTGAGGGGTTCGCAAAACCCTTGTCGCTCATTGCTGCCTTATCATCGCCGCCCCCCGAGTGGGGGCTCTCGTGAGAGGGGACGAAGCCGGCGGGCCCGGATAACAGAAAGGTGCCGAGTCAGATGGCAGCCGATGATGCCGGACGTCGGCAAGCCGATCCGCGAGCTCTGAACGATCTTCGGCGGGCGATGGAACGAGCTGATCGGCCCCACCCTGTTTCCGAAAACCGGCCGGTGACGCTCGCTGGGCTTCTTTCCATATGACTAGTAATTAGTGAAACTCCATATCATGGCCGCATTAATGATGAAAATACGGCGGAAAGTCGCCATCAGCGTGATGCGGGCGGCCAGGGCGGCCAACCGGAGCCGGGCGGCCCGCGCACTGCTGCGCGGCCGTAGCATCCGGCGGTTCTCCCTGGTCAACCGGCTCTACCACACGGTGTTCCGGCTGGGCGTCATCGCCGGGAATCGCGAGGCCGAGGCGCATTATCGAGGGGTGGTGCTGACCGGCCCGGCATGGGACACGACGATCATGCCTTCGGTCTCGGCGGGATACTACGAAGAGTTCGAGGTGAGCGTCTTCGAACGGCTGGCCACGGTGAGTCAAGTGATAGTCGACGTCGGAGCGAACATCGGCGTCTACGCTTGCACCGGTGCGGCGCGCCTTCCGCGGGGCGGCAGATTGATCGCCTTCGAACCGGTGCCGGAGAACGCCGCCTACCTGCGACGCAACGTAGACCGTAACGATCTGACCGGCCGCGTGACCGTGGAGCCGGTGGCCGTGGGAGCCTCGCCTGGCGAGCTGACGATGTATCTGTCGGGCGAACAGTCCGGCAAACACTCGGCTGCGGAGGCAAATGTCGGCACGCCCGCGGGGACGGTCACCATGCCCATGACGTCGATCGATGCCTACCTTGCCGGCAGTCGCCTTGAACCGCCCGACATCATCAAGATCGACGTCGAGGGTTACGAGGGCTTCGTGCTGCGGGGCTCGGCCCAGACCCTGACCGCCCTGCCGACGCTGCTGTTCGAGCTGCATCCCGAACTCCAAGCGGCCTGCGGCTGCAGTGCCGGCGACCTGCTTGACCTTGTCTTCGCCCGCTATCGCTGGGTCTTCCTGGTGGACGAGCTGGACAACGTCCTGCGGCCGTGCTCGCGAGCCGACCTCGGCAAACCCGACGCTGTCGGCCTCTACCGCTCCAATCTCGTGGCGATCGGACGGCAGGAGCACCTCGACGCGGTCCGGCAGTGGCACCGCCTCACCTGAGCGCCGCCGTGTCCGCCGAGGGCCCTGGCGGGATGCTTGGTCTCATGGCGACGGGGTAGGGCGAGCGCATGCCGCATCCGCTTGTGATGACGCAGTCTGGCGGTCGCTGATCCGGAGGTCGCATCGTGGCACGACGACTCGGTGACGCCGCGACCGGGCGGAGTCAGGCAGGCGCGGGCGACCGGCCACCAGCCGGCTGGCCTGCCGTACCGGGCCTGCTCCGCACCATCGCCGCGACGAGCACCTGCCTGCTGGTCGCGGCTGCCGCGATCGCGCTGGTGGGCTGGGTGCTCGTACGTCTGGCGCCCGTGACTCTGGCGGTGACGGCCGCGCTGTTCCTGACGGCGTTGCTGCACCCTGTGGCGGCCTTCCTGCACCGGCTGCACGTCCCCAAGGGGCTGGGTGCGCTCGCCGGAGTGCTCCTCCTCGTACTCGTCGTGGCCGGACCGCTGACCTTGGTGGCCAACCAGGCGATCGCGCAGTTCGACGATCTGCGACGCCAGCTCCTGGCCGGGCTGGATCAGCTGCGTGCCTTCCTGACCTCGGGCCCGCTGAACCAGCAGCAGCTGAACGCGGCCATCGAGGAGCTGATCAGGGCCCTGCGGGGCGCCGCTCCGGATCCCGTCGCGGGAGCGATGACCACGCTGCAGACGCTCGCCGCCATGGCCGCGGCGCTGGTGTTGCTGTTCTTCTTCCTGCGTGACGGGCCCGGCATGTGGGAATGGATCGTGCACCGTTTGCCGGCCCGCCGTCGCGAGCGCGTGGACGCGGCCGCCCGGGCTGGATGGAGCACCCTGGTCGCCTACGTCCGGGGAACCATGGCAGTCGCGGCCGTCGACGCGGTCGGCATCGGCCTCGCGCTGATCCTGCTGCAGGTGCCGTTCGCCCTGGGGCTGGCGTTCCTCACTTTTCTGTTCGCCTTCGTGCCCATCGTCGGCGCGGTCGTGGCCGGTGCGGTGGCCGTGCTGGTGACCCTCGTGAGCAACGGCGTGACCGACGCGCTCCTGGTCCTGGGCGCTGTCGTCATCGTGCAGCAGCTCGAGGGCAACCTGCTGGAACCCGTCATCATCGGCAAGGCCGTCCGTCTGCACCCGGCCGTGGTGCTGGTGGCTGTCACCGCCGGAACCTTGGTGGGCGGGATCGCGGGCGGGGTCGTGGCGGTTCCCCTCACCGCGGTGGTCTATCGTGCCGTCACGCGAGGTCTCGCCTTCCCCGAGCCGGCTGCGCCGGACGAGCCGGCTGCGCCGGACAAGGCGCCGCCGCCCCCGCCCAAGACTCCTGGGGATCAGCAGTCCAGGCCTTAGACCGAGCCGGCACGGGCCTATTGGTCCGGCCAGCCGAGTGGATAGGGCAGGTTCGCCGGTGGTTCGCCGCCTGCCTGGTTGAAGGCGGTCATGGCCGAGATGAGGGCCTGGCACTGCTCGGGGGTCATGCGAGAGACGATGGCGGCGATTTCCTCGCGACGGCGTCCGGTCACCTCATCGACGATGCGTCGTCCCTCGGAGGTGAGCCGCATGAGGACCTCGCGGCGGTTGTGGGGGTTGACCTCGCGGACGATCAGGCCGGCGTTCACGAGACGGTCCGCCATGCGCATGGCGGTGGAGCTGTTGACGTTGAGCAGGTCGGCCATGGTGACGAGCTTGGTCTCGCCATGGGCGGACAACACGACCAGCATGCGGAACTGGGGGAGCGTCACGCGGTCCTGGACGGCGGCCAGGGAACGGGCGGTGATGGCGACCAGCAGCCGGGAACCGGTGAGGACCGCCGAGACGACCGCGCCGAGATCCTCGGCATTCGCCCGGTCCGAAGCGCGCGATCCCATGGTCACAGTTGTACATGCTCGCGGCGATGACGGTGCGCACCAGCTGCCACGTCCGGCAGGACAGAGCCACCTCCGCGCCTCGATCTCGACCGGCGTGTGCTCGGCCGCGCTGCCCTGTCAGCCGGATGGGGTGGGGAAGCTTTCGGGGGTGGTGAGTCCGGTGCTTTCCAGGAGACGCTGGTGATTGAGCACAGCGGCGTTGGCCTGTTCGGAGAAGCGCCGGACCAGGGTGTTCTGGGTGCTGCCGCGGACGGTGCCGATCAGGGCGAAGACCTTGCCGTGAGCCAGTCGCAGCCATTTGACATAGGTGGCGTCGTAGGCTGACCCGGACTTGCTGGAGATGTCGTTCATCCAGTCCTGTTGCTCGTCGGTGGGCGTCACCGGCAGCTTGACCTTCAATTTCGCGGCCACGTCGCGGACCTGCTCGTCGAGGGTGTGGTGCTGTCCGGCGATCTCCTTGCTGATCTCGCGCACGCGGGAGGTGCTGGCTCGCTGCACCGCGTCCTGCGCCATGGGCATCTCCCACAGGCTGGCGAGCCGGACCCCGGTGATGAGCCTGCGGTCGGTTTCCGTCAGTGGCCCCCATTTGGTCTGCCAGGTGCCGGTCTCTGGTTCGGGCTCGGCCTCCGCTGAAGGCGAGCTGGTCTCGTCCACGTCGACGACGGCCGGCTCCGTGCTGAAGGCGGATGCGCCGGAGCCGGGCGTCGGAGAGTAGGGGGCGCAGGCGATGAGTGATGAGAGCGCGGCAATGCCGCAGACGGTGAGTACGGGGCGGCTCTGGCGCAGTCGCATATGCCGTCATCCCCTTCCGGGTCCTTGGGCGCGGCCTCGACGAGCGGCACCCGTCAGCTAGTTAGGGATACGCCGCACAGGGGAGCCATGTTCATGGCTGTATGCAAGTCTTGCAGTGAGCAAGGGAGCAGCGGTTCGACGCCTTCGAACGCGGCCGCCCCGGACCTGCCGACCGCTCATCTATTCTCCGAGGATGCTCGTCGTCCCTGCCGACTCCGGCACCGTCTTCTCCGCCTCCGGTGAGGCGGAGACCAGGCCGTCCGCCGCCAGCCGGTCGAGGACGTCGCCCATGTACGTGAGGGCCTGGCGGTCGCTGATCTGGTGCTCTGATGTGGGCGGGCGGGAGCCGTACGGGCTGCTGGAGACTTTGCCGGCGGCGGGGACGACGAGCGTCCGGGCAGCCATGGCACCGAAGTCGTTTCGCGTCTCGAGATACGCGAGCATGCGCGCGGCCTCGTCGTGATGGTCCAACACCGCCATCATGTTGATGAATTCGATGCAGACGACGCTGGCGGCGATCACGTTGTCGGTGGTGATGAGCTCGTCGATGTAGGTGCGGAGAATCCGGAACGCACGCCGGCGGTGGCCGCGGCGGAACGCCGTCTGCGCCTGGACGGCCTTGTTGGCCGAGAGTGAGCCTTCAGGGACGTCGACGGTGGCCGCCTCGTCGAAATACCGCTCGGCGTGGTGGGGCCGTCCCTGAAACGAGGCCGAATATGCGAGGGTTTGCAGGGCCCAGTGCCGGAGCGTGGGCGGACCTCCCGACCGGTACCGATCGGCCATGGCCGAGACGGTCCGGTCGACCTGGCCGAAGTGGCCGATGCCGAGCAGCGTCCCGGCCGAGTTCAACTCGAGGAAGGCGGCCACGTACGGCTCGCCCTGGCGGCGCAGGTCGGCGACAGCCGCCGGGAGCCATCGGCTCAGGGCCTGGCCGTCTCCACCGGCGTACGCACGGGCATAGCCGCTCAGTGGCCGGTCGGGCTGGCCGCCGCGGTTCACCAGGTCGTCGTAGCCGGCGGGGTTGCCGTTCTGGGTGTACCGCTCGGCCGCCCACAGAAGCCAGAAGGCCCGCACGTCCTGCTCGTCCGGCGGGACCATGTCGAGGATCCGCTCCGCCCAGTCGCCGATCTCCTGCTGGCCGCGAAGGGCGAGTTCCGTCGCCACCGGCCGGACCAACGCGCCGGCCAGCCGCGGATCGCCGGCCGAACCCGCCCACGCCACCGCCGCACGCAGGTTCGGCCACAGCTCGCGGAGGCGAGCGACCCCCTCGATCTCGGCAGGACCGGTCAGGAGCTCACCGACGCGGGTGACCTCGCGCAGGCACCAGCGCGCGTGCCGTTCGCCGACCAGGTCCATGCGGCCCTGTTCACGCAGGTGTACGGCGGCGAACTGGCGCATCGGCTCGAGCAGCCGGAAGCGCGAACCGAACGGGCCGGGCTCGACGGTCACCATCGACCGGTCGACCAGGGCGCTCAGAACGCCGTCGACCTCGTCGAGGCCGCGCGCCGGGTCGTCGGCGACCGCCGCCACCGCGTCGAGGTGGAACGGTCCGTTGAACACCGACAGGCACTGCAGCAACGCCTGCTCAGGAGACGTGAGCAGGTCGTAGGACCATTGGATCGCGGCATGCAAGCTCCGATGCCGTGGTGCGCCGGTCCGGCGGATGCCGGTCGCCCTGAAGTGATCGTGGACCCGAGCCAGCAGTTCGGCCGGATGGTGGCTGCGCACGCGAGCGGCGGCCAACTCGATCGCCAGCGGTACGCCGTCGAGCCGGCGGCAGAGCTCCGCGACGTCGTCTCGATACGCATCACGCTCATAACTCCGGTCCGCGGCGAGCGCGCGTACATGGAACAGTTCGGCGCCCGCGGCGGGATCCAGCGGGCCGACGACGAGCACCTGCTCGCCGTCGACGTCGAGGCGCTCCCGAGACGTGACCAGCACCCGCACACTTGCGCAGCCCAGGGCGACCGCCTGGACGAGCCGTGCCGCACCGTCGAGGACGTGCTCGCAGTTGTCGACGATCAGCAGCGCGGGACGGGACCCCAGAGCGGTGACGACCGACTCGGTGAGGCTGCGGCCGGGCCGCTGCGCGACCCCGAGCGTGCCGGCCACCGCGCGTGGCACATCGCTGGAGGAGTTGATCTCGGCCAGTTCGACGAACCAGGCACGCCATCCTCGATCGGCGGCCACGCGTCTTCCCGCCGCCAGGGCGAGCCGGGTCTTGCCGATCCCGCCCGGCCCCACCAGGGTGATCACCGTCGCCCCGGCGATCACGTCGTCGATGGTACGGAGGGCGTCGTCCCGGCCGATCAGAGGACTCAGACGGCGGGGCAGGTTGCCTTCCTGCCCGCCTGGCGCCGACGCCGGCGCGTCAGGCTCGCGCAGCCGCTCGTCCTCACGAAGAATCAGCGATTCCAGCTCCCGCAGCCGCGGTCCGGGTTCGATGCCAAGCTGCTCGATGAGGTGGTGCCGGGCCTGCCGGTACGCGGCCAGCGCATCGCCCCGGCGTCCGGTACGGGCGAGCGCGGTCATCAGCAAGGCCCAGAGTCCTTCACGGAGGGGATGGCGCCCGACCAGCTCTGTCAACGCGGCGATGGACGCGTGCGGGTCGGAGTCCACGCTGCTTTCGAGGTCGTCCTCGACCGCGCCGAGCCATTGCTCCGCGAGGCCGTCCACCGTCGCGGCGAGGCCCGGAGCGTCCACGCCCGCCAGTGGGATTCCCGTCCACTCCGCGAGGGCCGCGCCGACGTCACCCTCGCGAAGGTGCCTCCGGAACCGTGCGACATCGACCGCGTCGGGCGGCACGTCGAGGCGGTACGCGGCACCGACCCGCCTGATGGCGGCGTGGCCCAGTCCCTTGCGTAACCGGGCCACGTGCCATTGCAGGGTCTTCGCCGCGGTCCGCGGCGGCGCGTCGCCCCACACCAGCTCGATGAGGCGGGTGACCGGGACGGGGGAGCCGGGCGACATCGCCAGGGCACCCAGCAGTGCCTGGGTCCTGCCCGATCCGACGTCGATCGGCTGCCCGTCATCGGTCTCGGCGCCGACGCCGCCGAACACCCGGATCCAGACCACAGGGCTGCTCCCGAACCTCGGCCTCAGCCGAGCCTGCCACGGCCAGACCGCGCGGGCAACACCGCGGCGGGATCCCCCAACCGCCCGCACACCGCCGGCCCACCACTGGCACACCGGGCTCGGCCACGGTGGGAGTGTGACCGGCAGCGCGGTGGAAGCCAGCGGGCCGGACCGAGCCCTCGATCGGACGACATCGGACCATAGGAGCCAGGCTATGCGCAGGCGGACGACGGCACGAGCCGTCGGTGTCCTTTTCTTCATCGCGACGGCCGCGGGCGTGCTGAGCGTGGTGTTCCTCGGACAACCAGACACAGAGCTCTCACGCGAGGCCGTGATACAGGGCGCCCGGACCACGACGACCGGCGCGCTCATGGTGCTGATCATGGCTGCCGCCATCGCCATGATCCCACCGTTGATCTTTCCCGTGCTGAAGGAGCGCAGCGAACCGCTGGCGCTCGGGTACGTCGTGTCCAGGACGGTCGAGGTCGTCCTCCTGCTCCCCGGCGCCATCGGTCCGCTGATGGTGGTGGCCGTCAGCCGAGAGGCCTCGTCGCCCAACTCGTCGAACGCCGACGCCCGCCTCCAGGCGGCGTACACGTGGTCGCAGACCTACGACGACTGGGGCCACCCCGTAAGTTCGATCTTCTTCTGCCTGAGTGTCCTGCTGCTCAACTGGGTGCTCTACCGGTCATCGATGGTCCCCCGGCTGATATCGGCCTGGGCGCTGGCCGCGGTGGCGCCGTATCTGGCCGACGGCCTCCTCGTCATGTTCGGCGTGCTCAGCCTCTCCTCGCCGCTGCACACCATCCTCATCGTCCCGCTGGCGGTGAATGAAATGGTGCTCGCGCTCTGGCTGCTCACGAGAGGCTTCAACCCCGCCACACCACTCGCCGACGCGAGCACGACCCGGCGCGCCGAACCGACGTGAGTCCGGTAGCGCCCGATCTGCCGGTCATGCTGGCTCTTCGCCCTTCGATCGGCAGGCTGGTGGCAAGACCGAGCCGATCGGTCGCGTGGTAGCTTCGGGCAAGGAAGCCTTGATCCGGCGCGAGGAGAGTGCCCGGGCGTGACCACCGAGGACGATCACGACGAGCAAGGCCGGCCATCGGCATGGCAAGCGGCATGGGACGTGCTGGCACCCGTAACGGACCTGGTCACGCCGATGGCGGTGCGGGTCGCGGCCTCGCTGCGGCTGACCGATCTGATGGCCGGCGACGCTGTGCCGGTCGAGGAGCTGGCACGCCGGTCTGACAGCAACGCCGACGCGCTGGGCCGGCTGCTGCGTCACCTGGTCTGCCGGGGTGTCTTCACCGAACCGGAGCCGGGCACGTTCGCGGTCAACGAGCCCGCCGCGCTGCTGGCGTCCGACCACCCTTCCGGGATGCGGGCGCGGCTCGACCTGGACGGCTTCGGCGGGCAGATGGACCTGGCATTCATCGGTCTGCTGCACACGGTCCGCACCGGGCAGCCGGCGTGGGAGACGGTCTTCGGCGCCCCGTTCTGGCGCCATCTCGCCGCGAACCCAGAGCTGAGGGTGTCGTTCGACGCGATGATGGCGGCCGGAGCGGACTACGTCGCCGATGCTGCCAGCGGGTACGACTGGTCCGGTGTGCGGCACGTGGTCGACGTCGGCGGTGGCACCGGCGCCCTGCTCGCCGAAGTGCTGCGCGCCCACCCGGATATCCGGGCCACGCTCGTGGATCTGCCGGACACAGTGGACCGAGGCCGGCACTACCTGGCGGAGCGCGGGTTGGATACGCGGTGCGCGTTCGTCGGCCAAAGTTTCTTCGATCCGCTGCCCGCCGGGGGTGACGCGTACGTGCTCGGGCGGGTGGTGCACGACTGGGGCGACGACGACGCCCTGCTGATCCTGCGTCGGTGCGCCGACGCGGCCGGGCCGCACGGACGGGTCGTCGTGATCGAGTCACACGGCCACTCCGGTGACGACCCGGCCATGTTCGCCGAGATGAACCTGCGCATGCTCCTGCTCAGCGGCGGCCGCGAGCGCACTGTCGAGGACTACATCGCCCTCGCTGCCGAGGCCGGGCTCGATGTCGCCGACGTTCACAGCACTGCGCGCGGGCACGTCATCCTCGACTGTATTCCGCCGGGCCCTTGACGCGGATCAAGGACCTGGCCGCCGCCGATCGACCGCTGCTGCCTACTGCTGGACCTGGATGATCGCCACTGGGCAGGTGGCGTGGTGCAGGACAGCCTGGCTGACCGAGCCGTGCACCAGTGCGCTGAGCTCGTGGCGGTGGTGAGAGCCGACGACGAGCAGGGATGCCTCGGACGAGGCCCGCATCAGCGCCTTGCCCGGGTGGCCGGCGAGAGACTCCTGGACGACGGCGACTGCGGGGTAGCGCTCCTGCCACCGGTCCAGGAAGTGCTCCGGCAGGACGGCGCGACCTGGGCCGGCTGATCCGTCGGCGCCGACGTGCGCCAGTGTCACGGTGTTCGCCGTCCGGGTGGCGTACGCGAACGCGAAGCTCAGCAACGCCTCGCTCTCGTCGTGGCCGGCGATGCCGACCACGACAGGTCCGTGTGGTGTGAAGGGTCCGCGTACGACGACGACGGGGCAGGCGGCCTCGGTCGCGAGCCGGGCGCCTACCGATCCCAGAAGCAGGCCGCCGATTTCTCCCAGCCCGCGGCTGCCCACGACAAGGAGCTCTGCTTGGTGAGAGTCGTGCAGCAGTGCGGTGGCGGGCTCGGTTTCCGGCAGGCTGGTGGTCACCTCGATGCCGGGGGCGACCGCCCGCGCACGGTCCAGTGCGGTGGCCAGGACGCGTTCGGCGGCGTGCCGGAGGCCGCCTTCGGGGGGCGCTCCCGGTGCCGGTCCGAGGGGGACTCCCAGGAGGGGCCAGATGAAGGCGTGGAGGATCTGCAGCGGCCGACGGCGGCGTTCGGCCTCGCCGGCGGCCCACTCCACAGCCCGCAGGCTCTCTTCAGAGTCGTCCACGCCTACGACTACAGGGCTCGTCATTGCTGTCCTTTCAAGGGGAGGCGCCATTGCACCGTCAGCGGTGTTGAGGCGGCGACCATGAGCGCCGCCGCGTCCACGGCTTTCCTTCGGCCGCATCGACGACAGCACTTCCGGAAGCAAGACCGGGTAGCGGCGTGATTTGTGACATCCATGCCGGTGCGCCCCTGCTCCTGCTCGCCGCCCTCGAGGCCGACCTCGGCAGAGGGCTGGAGGAAGTGGATCTGACGGCTCTGGTCGAGACAGTGGCGGCTCGGCGGGCCGAGAGCCATGACGTGCGGCTCGACCTCGAAGCCGCGGTGACGGTGGAGGCCGTCTCCTGGCAGCTGGCCCGGTTGCTCGACAACCTGCTGGACAACGCCCTACGTCACGCCACGCACAGCGTCGAGGTTGACCTGCGTCGCGCAGGTGACCATGCGGAGCCGGCCGTGGCCGACGACGGGCAGGGAGTCCCCGCGGCCGACCGAGAACGCATATTCGAGCGCTTCGCCCGCCTGGACACCGCCCGCTGCCGCGATCGCGGAGGCGTCGGCCTGGGCCTGGCCATCGCCCACGACATCGCCTCAGCTCACCACGGCACCCTGCACGTCGAGGACGCGGCCGACGGTGGCGCGCGCTTCGTGCTGCGCATCCCCCTCGTCCGCTGATCCACTCATCCCGCCGACGGTCTTCAAGCAGGTTGCTGACCGTCCTTCAGGCTCACCTGACGCCCGATTTCCTCATCCTCGGCAGCGGCCAGCACCACCTGCAGGAGCCCGGGGAAGCGGGCCTGCAGATCCTGCACGCGTAAGGTCACGAAGCAGCGGGTGCCCTCCTGACGGGTGCGGGTCAGCCCGGCATCACGCAGGACCCGCAGATGGTGGCTGAGCGTCGACTTGGCCACCGGCGCCCGCAACTCGCCCCACCCGCGCTCACGACCGTCGGCCAGCACCCGCACCAGACCGATCCGGATCGGATCACTGAGCGCCGCCATCACCCCGGTCAGCCCGATCTCGCCCACTTCGGGGTGCTGCACGTGCCTCATGCCACCATGGTAGCTTGTTCGATGTTTCACGAACAACGAACGAAAGGAGGGTGACGTGACCGTCCCACCCGCCAATCACCTGCAGGACCAGGTCGCGATCGTGACCGGAGCCGGATCCGGGATCGGCCGCGCCACCGCGATCGCCCTCGCCCGCGCCGGAGCGCACGTGCTCGGCGTCGGACGCCGAGCCGACGCCCTGCATCAGACCGCCGCCCACCATCCGGGCATCACGACCATGGCCGCCGACATCACCGCCGACGGCATGCCCGGCGCCGTCATCAAGCAGGCCATCGACCGCTGGGGCCGCCTGGACATCCTGGTCAACAACGCCGGCGCCACCGCCGTCATGCCGCTGGCCGACACCGACGCCGCACGCATCGCCGACCTGCTGGCCCTGAACGTCACCGCGCCCAGCCTGCTCGCCCACGCCGCCTTGCCGCACCTGCGCACCAACCGCGGCACGATCATCAACATCTCCAGCACCTACGGCCACTGCCCCCTACCGGGCGCCGCCCACTACGCCGCCACCAAGGCCGCCCTGGAACAGCTGACCCGCAGCTGGGCGCTGGAACTGGCCGCCGACGGCATCCGCGTCAACGCCCTGGCCCCCGGCCCCACAGAGAGCGAGGCCCTGACCGCCGCCGGCCTGCCCGACACCGTTGTCGAGCAGATCAAGCAAGACGAGTCCGCCCGCATCCCGCTCGGCCGCCGCGGCACTCCCGAGGAAATAGCCGCCTGGATCGTGCATCTCGCCGATCCCCGTGCCACCTGGATCACCGGCCAGATCCTCACCGTCGACGGCGGCCTGGAACTCACCTGAAGACTCCCTTCCCGCAGGTCCGGGCAGCGGTAGCGAGTGGCACGCCGGCCGCCGAGAGCGCCCCGGCGGACGGCCGGTTTGCCTGCCCAGACGATGACAAGTCGCATACAAGCCGGTGCCGCCATCGTGGGGTCATGAGGAAACGCCGTCGTGGAGGCACGAGCAGACTCCGTCGCTACGGCCCGAGCCACACCCGCCCGAACGGCGAGGACGCGGGCCCCCGTCCGGCTCTTGGCACCGCCTCCCGCGGCCGGGGTCCCGGGCGGATCGGCAGAGCGCTGATCGTGCTGATGTGGGCGGGCGCCTTCCTGGTGCCGATTCCGCTGTCCGTGCCGTCCATCCTGCTGGCGGCAGGCGCCGTCGGCACGCGCGGCACGCTCACCGTGGATGCGTGCGTCAGCCTCGGCCGGGGACGTTACGACTGCGAGGGCACGTTCGTGCCCGGCGACGGTGGCCCCGCGATCCCGGTCTCCGCCCCGCCCGACCTGGAGGCGGGTGACACGGTGGCGGCGCAGCTCACCCCTGAAGGCGAGCGGGCGGCCGTGGCGGGGCCGCGCGGCGTGCTGACCGCGCTGATCCTGCCCTTCCTGTGCGTCGGCGCGCTCGGCTTCCTGCCGTACGTCGTCCTGTACTGGAGCTCCCGCGTCACCCGCCGCCACCTGCGTGCGGCCGCGCTCGGCGGCGGCGTGCTGACCGCCGTCGGGCTCGCCGGCGTCACCACCGGGCTGATCGCGATCTACTCGGTGTGATCCGCGGCCACCGGCATCCGCGGCCCACCCCGAGGACTTGCCCTAAAGGCTCGCCTGCGCGTCCTGCTCAAGCTGCTGTGCGAGGAGGCGGTGGCGGTCGGCCAAGGCTCGCGCCATGGTCGCGCTCGACGCGCTGCCGGTGCGGCCTGCGCGGCTCTACGTCGACGGTCTCCACCCGGTGGTTGTGGGCGGGGCCGCCGAGATCGTCGACGACCCGCGCGACGCCGACCTGATCGTGGTCCGGATCGCGGCGCCGTGGGAGGCGCGGGAGACGTGCATGCTGGAAACCGGCCGGAGGGACGGCTGCCGTTCGACAGCCCACGCTCGATGGACGCGGTCGAGAGGAGCCTCCCGGACGTTCCTGGGGACACCGCCGACGCATTGTTCCGCGCCGGATACGCTGCCAGCACACAGCCGGGATCACCCGGACCTGAGATGAGGGAACACCGTTGCCCGACAGGGAAGCGCTCACACCGTCGCGTCCCCGCCCCTATGAGAGCCCCGGCCGATACGAGAAGGGGCGGGCGAAGCGCCGGCAGATTCTCGACGCCGCGCTGGCATTGATCGCCGCGAACGGTTACGGCAACACGAGCCTGCAGCAGATCGCCGACGCGGCGAACCTCACCAAGGCAGGACTGCTCCACCACGTCGGCTCGAAGGAGGACCTCCTGACCGACTACTTCAGCGAGCGCTACCGCCGGGTCGCCGGAAACGTGCGCGCCGACATCAGCCACGCCGCGGACGCAGGCGAGCTGCGGCCCGGGCTCGACGCCGAGATGGTGTCCCGCATCCTGATCGCGGTCGCGGACGGTCTCCAGCAGCAGTGGCAGTACGACCGCTCGATCGACATGGCGGCGCATCTCGACTACCTGTGGTCGCTGCTCGGCACAGCACCGCCTCGGGACCTCGACGAGCGTGAGGATCCCGCCGATGGGACCGGCGCCCAGGGAGGCGCGGCATGAACGACCGGCGATTCGGACCGCACACCCTGCTCGCCGATCTCCTCGACCACGCCGAGGCCCGCACCATCATCCGGCGCACGCTGCCGGGGGTGGTGAACTCGCCGCTGCTCGTCCAGCTGCGCCGGCGCGCCCTCGGCGACATCACGGCCTCGGGACCGTACGCCCGGCTCACCCCCGCACAGCTCGATGACCTGTGGCGCGAGCTTGCCGCACTCGACGCCGGTGACCCGCGCGTACCCGCTGATCCGCCGGCGATCGCGCCGGATCCCCGCTACGAGCCGGCCGGCACGCCTCGCGGTTCGGCCGACGTGATCTCCGCACCCCCCGCCGGCGACGTGTGGGCGACCTGGGAGCTCGCACTCGCCGGACCGAGCCACGGCAATCCGTTCGTCGACGTCGAGGTCCACGCACGCGTGACCGCCCCCGACGGGTCGGCACGCCGGCTCGGCGGCTTCTATGACGGCGACGGGATCTGGCGCATCCGGCTGCTGCCCGACCAGGCCGGACGCTGGGTCGTCACCACGGAAGCGACCACGCCCTCCCTCGACGGCATCACCGTGGAGCTCACCGCGGCGGCCGGTACCGGCCGGGGACCGGTCCGGGTGGCCGGCCGGCATCACTTCGCGTACGCGGACGGCACGCGTCACCTGCCGCTCGGCACGACCGCGTACGCCTGGACCCACCAGAGCGAAGCGCTGCAGGAACAGACCCTGCGTACGCTTGCCGGCTCACCCTTCACCAAGATCCGGATGGGGGTCTTCCCGAAGTCGTATCTCTTCAACGCCAACGAGCCTCCGCTCCATCCGTTCGAGCGGAACAGCGACGGCACGTGGGACGTCACCCGCTTCAACCCCGCCTACTTCCAGGCCTTCGAGCGGCGGATCGCGGATCTGGCGGCGATCGGCGTCGAAGCCGATGTCATCCTGTTCCACGCCTACGATCGCTGGGGCTTCTCTGACATGGGCGCCGCCGCGGACGATCGCTACGTCCGGCACGTGGTCCGGCGATTGTCGGCGTTGCCGAATGTCTGGTGGTCGCTCGCGAACGAATACGACCTGTTGTTCTCCAAGACCGTCGACGACTGGGAGCGGCTGGCCGCGATCGTGGTCGAGGAGGACCCGGTCGGGCACCTGTTCTCCATTCACAACTGCTTCGGCTTCTACGATTACGGCCGGCCGTGGATCACCCACGCGAGTGTG
Source organism: Nonomuraea polychroma (assembly GCF_004011505.1). Lineage (NCBI taxonomy): Bacteria > Bacillati > Actinomycetota > Actinomycetes > Streptosporangiales > Streptosporangiaceae > Nonomuraea > Nonomuraea polychroma. The sequence goes on along the minus strand of NZ_SAUN01000001.1, from coordinate 4,395,199 downwards.
CAGCGCATCGACGTCTACCGCACCGCCGAGAACACCGACCAGTGGCGTGAGCAGTGGGGCAAGCCCGTCGTCATCGATGAGTGCGCCTACGAAGGCGATATCGACCAAGGTTGGGGCAACATCACGGGTGAGGAGATGACCCGGCGGTTCTGGGAAGGCGCGGTGCGCGGCGGCTACGTCGGACATGGGGAGACCTACCTCAACGAGCGCGAAGAGTTGTGGTGGTCGAAAGGCGGCGAACTCGTCGGCTCGAGCCCGGATCGGATCGCCTTCCTCAAGCAGATCATCGAGGAATCGCCGACCGGTGTGCTCGACCCCCTGCCCGGTGACTGGGACGTCCCCTGGGGCGGCGTGGCGTCGCGCTACCTGATCGCCTACTTCGGCTTCAACCGGCTGTCCTATCGCGACATCACGATGGAGCCCGGCACGGTCTGGACGGTCGACGTGATCGACACGTGGAACATGACCGTCGAAAGGCTGCCCGGCACCTACTCGGGCAGCTTCCGGGTCCCCCTGCCGGCGCGCCAATACATGGCGATCCGACTGGTCGCAGCGGACGCGTAGCACCACCCAGTCCCGCGTGACCGCTTCCTTCAGGAGGCGGTCATGCGGCGCTGATTGTCGCTGGTCACTTCCTGGCGAGCACGCCGAACTCGTCGGCGTTCTCCGCGGTGACCAGCTCGCAGTCGATGGACTGCTTCTCCTCCTCGCCCGTCTTGCCGCTCTTGATGAACTGGTCGGCCTGGTCCACGGCGCTGGTCGCGCCGAGCGCGGCCGGCTGCAGCGCGGTGGCGTGCATCTCGCCCGCCTTGATGGCGGCGATGGCGTCGGGACTGCCGTCGAAGCCGACGACCACGACCTTCTTCAGCAGGCCCGCGGCCTTCAGCGTCGCGACCGCGTGAACCGATGGTCTCCATCTTGTTGACTGCTCCTCCGCCTGAAGCTGAAGGCGGGGATTCCTGGCTCACGCTGCCTGCCGGTCCAGCGGACGGTCAGGTCTTACGCGATCAGCACCAGCCGGGGAGTTCTTGTCTCTGCGGCAGGCGGTTCCGCACGCGGCGCAGGTGTAGGTACGTTCGGAAAGAGGTAGTGCGTGCTTGGTTCTCGCTCCGCACTGTGCGCAGTCCATGGTGGTGTGCGCGGGGTTGACCAGCCGCAGGTCACGGCGGTGCTTGCGGGCCGTCTCGACCAGGGCGCGCTTGGTCGCACCTATGGCCGCGTCGGCGGCCTTACGCGCCATGCTGGACTTGGCCAGGAACTTCGGACGAAAGTCCTCCACCGCGATCACGTCATGGTCTACGGTGTTGATCGCCGCGTTGACGTCGGCGTGCGCGGTGTGCCGCATGCCGTACATCGGAACTCGGCCTCGGTGATCCGGTTGTCAGCTGCACAGTGCCCGCATTCGGCGAACGTGCGGGAGGTGTTGGCGGGGTTCACCGCGATCAGGCCTCGACCGGCGCTCTCAGCCTTGTGCGACAGGATCGTCAGGAACGCCGATCAACCGGCATCCAGGATGCTGTTGTTCAGTCCGGAGGCCGGGATCTGCGGACGGCCGCGTGCCAGGCGTGCTTCCTGGCCGCTCGTTCCGTCTCATCGAGGGTGGGCTCGAACCGGTCGGCCGGGCGTGGCCGTTGTTCCAGCTGGTCGAGGGTCCACAGCTTGGCTGCGAGCCCGGTGGCGTCGGCGACACCTAGCGCGGACAGGTCGTGCTCGCCGGAGCGGGCGACGACGCGCCCGCTGAGATCCGCCTGCAACCGCATCAGCCGGGTACTGCGGGTGAGCCCGCCGTCAGCCATGAGGACGCGTACGTGTCCGACCGCCTCGTCGGCGGCGGCCACCACGTCCTCGATCTGGAAGGCGACGGCCTCGAGAGCGGCGGCGACGAGCTCGGCGCGCCGGGTGCCCAGCGTGAGGCCGGTGACAACCGGGGTCGCGTCCGGGTCCCACCAGGGGGCCCCGAGTCCGCCGAACGCGGGCACGAAGTGTACCCCTCCCGGGTCGGCGTCCTCCGCCTCGGCCAGCAAGATTTCGGCGGGTACGCCCAGCAGCTCCGACAGCCAGGCGATCGTGCGGCCGGTGGCGCGGATGTTGCCCTCGACGCACATCATGGGAGCGTCGATGTCCCAGGCGATGCTGCGGCAGAGGCCAGTCGTCCGGCCGCCGTCGCCGATGGCCATCACCGACGAGCCGGTGCCGTAGGTGGCCTTCACCACCCCGGGGCGCCAGCCGGCGTGGGCGAACATCGCGGCGTGCGAGTCTCCCATGACCGCCAGGACCGGGACCCCGTCGGGGAGCGGAGCCAGGTCGCGGACCGCGGGGAAGGCCCCGCAGGAGGGCACCACCCGCGGCAGCACCTCGAGCGGCACTCCGAACAGCTCCAGCAGCCGGGAGTCCCATTGTCTGGTCCCGATGTCGAGGAGCTGGGTGCGCGAGGCGTTGCCGACCTCGATGACATGCTCCCCGCCGAAGCGGCTGAGCAGCCAGGAGTCCACGGTTCCCAGGCACAGCTGGCCCGCGCGGCTGCGCCGCCGGTCCGGATCGTACGCGTCGAGCAGCCAGCGGGCCTTCAGCGCGGAGAACATGGGGTCCAGCGGCATCCCGGTCACCGCCCGCACCAACTCGGCCGCGCCGGTGGCGGCCAGCTCGTGGCACCGGGCGGCGGTGCGCTGGTCCTGCCAGCTGAGCAGCGGCCCGAGGGGCTCGCCGGTGCGGCGCTCCCACAACACCAGGGACTCTCGCTGGTTGCTGAATCCCACGCCGGCGACCCGATCGGCCAGTGCGGGGTTCACGCAGACGGCGACCGCCTGCCGCACGCTCTGCCACAACTCTTCGGCGGACTGCTCCACCCAGCCGGGGCGGGGCTGCGCCTCGGTGACCGGCGCGACCGCGCGAGAGACGACGTGGCCGTTCTCGTCGACGAGGAGCGCCTTGGTCGAGCTGGTGCCCTGGTCGATGGCCAGGATGAGCGGGTTAGCCATGGCGGAGCAGTCCTCGCGCGGACTCGGCGATCCCCTCGGGGGACATCCCGTACCGGTCGAGCAGGAATGCCGCCGAGCCGGTCGGTGCGAACTCCGGCACGCCGAGGATCGTGACATGCGCCGGATGATGCTGGACGACGGTCTCGGCGACCGCCCCGCCGAGGCCTCCGGCGACGGTCGACTCCTCGACCGTGACGATGCCGGAGGTCTCCCGGGCGGCCGCCACGACCGCCTCCACGTCGAGCGGCTTCACCGTCGGCATCGACAGCACCCGCGCCGAGATCCCCTCGGCCGCGAGCTGCTCGGCGGCGACCAGCGCCCGCCACAGGACGGTGCCGTTGGCGATCAGCGTCACGTCGGTCCCTTCGCGCAGTGTCACCGCCTTTCCGGGGACGAACTCGTAGTCGTCGGCGTTGACCTGTGGCACGCTCATGCGGCTGACCCGCACGAACACCGGCCCCTCGACCGCGGCCGCCCAGCGCAGGGCGGCACCGGTCTCGACGGGATCGGACGGGACGATGACGGTCAGGTTGGCGATGGCCCGCAGCCAGGCGATGTCCTCGATGGAATGGTGTGTCGCGCCGAGTTCGCCGTAGGCGACACCGGGGCTCATGCCGCAGAGCTTCACGTTGTGGTTGGAGTAGGCGACGTCGGCCTTGATCTGTTCCAGCGCTCGTGCGGTGAGGAAGCAGGAGGCCGCCGACACGAAGGGGATCCGGCCGCCGTTCGCCAGCCCGGCGGCCACGCCGACCATGTCCTGCTCGGCGATGCCGACGTTGATGAGCCTGTTCGGGAAGGACTTGCGGAAGCTGTTGAGCTTGCTGGAACCGATCGAGTCGTTCACCACTCCGACGATCCGGTGGTCCTCGTGGGCGAGCTCGGACAAGGTCGCGACGTAGGCGTCCCGGCAGTCGAAGCGGGGCAGGTCGGCGACCGAGGTTCGCGGCATCAATGCTCCTTGCCGAATCGGGGATGGCGCACCGTCTCCAGCTCGGTCAGCGCCTGGTGGTACTCCGCCTCGTTCGGCACCTTGTGGTGCCAGGCGACGTTGTTGCTCATGAACGAGATCGGATGCCCCTTGTGCGTGTGGGCGATCACGAACGTGGGCTTGCCCGGCCGGAACGGCACGGACGACAGCACGTCCAGCAGTTCGCCGTGGTCGTGCCCGTTGACCTCGACCACGGCGAAGCCGAAGGCGGCCGCCTTGTCCGGCAGCGGGTCGAGGTCGTTCGTCTCCTTGACCGTGGCACCCTGTTGCAGCCGGTTGCGGTCGACGATCACGGTCAGCCTGTCGAGCTGGTACTGCGAGGCCGCCATCATCGCCTCCCAGTTGCTGCCCTCCTGCAGCTCTCCGTCTCCGACCAGCACATAGGTACGACGCAGGGACACGTCCAGCTTGGCCGACAACGCGTGCCCGACCGCGACGGGCAACCCGTGCCCGAGCGGCCCTGTGTTGGCCTCGACGCCCTGGACCTTCGTGCGGTTGGGATGCCCGTTCAGCGCCGACAGGGGCTGAAGGAAGGTCGCGAGGTCGGCGACCGGGAGGAAGCCGAACGCCGCCAGCGTCGTGTACAGCGCACCCGCGACGTGACCCTTGCTGAGGATGAACCGGTCGCGCTCCGGATCGGTGAGCCGGTCGGGGCTGATGTCCAGCACCGTGCCGTACAGGGTGGCCAGGATGTCGATCGCCGAGAAGTCACCGCCGATGTGCCCGGCGCCCGCGTGGTACACGAGCTTGAGGTCCTGGATCCGGATCTGCCGCGCGGCTTCGGCGATGTGCGCGATCTGTTCCGCGCGGCCCGCGTGCGCGGCCAGCCGGCCGAGCACGGGCATGGTGACGTGCTCAGTGGTCTCCAGCGGATGGATGGCCGTCACGCGTCCTCCTCCAGCCCCGCCATCGAGGTCAGCAAGGCGTTCTGGACAAGTCGTTGTGCCGCCAGCGCGTCGTGCGCTGCCTGGGCAGCGGCGAGTGCCGTGTCGTCCAGCACGTCGAGCGCGCGGTGCACCGCCTTGAGGAAGCGGATCGCCTGCCTGGCCGCCTGTACGCTGTCCTCGCGGAACGGGAACTGGTCCAGCTGCCACACTCCCTGCCAGTCGTTCTTCCGCAAGGTGTGGAAGAACTCGAAGGTCTCCACCAGGTGGACGGAGCCGACGACCATGTCGTCGTCCCAGCCGCGCATGTTGTCGTTGACGTCGATCGCGAACAGCCGCCCGTAGTCGATGGCCAGTTGCGCCGCGTCGGCCGGTGTCTCCTGCCCGTAGAGGGAGTGGCCGAAGTCGAGCAGGATGCCGAGGTTCGGCAGGCCGATCCGTTCGATGCCGAGCAGCGTCCTGGCCACGCTCGGGAAGATGATCTTCACTCGCGGTTCACGCGGCTTGTACTCGATCACATAGTTGATCTCCGGGTGCGCGGAGCACAGCTCTTTCAAGCCGTCGAGCGCGAGCTGCCAGATGTCGTGGTAGTCCACCTGGAACGGGTAGTCCCAGCCATCCTGGCCGGGCCACAGCTTCACGTAGGAGCAACCGAGCTCCAGGGCCACGTCGGTGGCATCGTGCATCAACGCGAGCGCACGCTTGCGAACCGCCGGATCCGGGTTGGTGAACGACCCCTTCACGAAGTCCCGCGTGTAGATCTCGGGAGTGATCGCGATGGCGCGCAGGCCGTTCTTGTCCAGCGCGGCCTTGACGTCATCCAGCGTGCCGTCGAAACCGGCGAACGGCCAGTTGAGGTCGACGACCGAGAGGTCGCCCACGGCTCCGGCCCGGTCGATCTGCTCCAGCAGGCCGACCGGCGGCCCGTACCCGTCGGTGGCATAGCGGTCCTTATACGTGGCGAAATGCCAGATACCGGCGCCGAAGGTCGGCATATCTGTCACGATGATCACTCCTAGTCAGTCATCCCTTGGTGGCTCCAGCGGTCAGACCGCCGACGATCCACCGCTGGAGCAGCGTGTACGCGATGAGGATCGGCACGACCGCGATCAGGATCCCCGCGGCCAAACCGGTGTTGTTGCTGGAGAACTGGCCCTGGAAGTTGAGCAGCCCGACAGGGAGCGTCTTGTTCGCGTCGGAGTTCAGCAGGATCAGGGCGAACAGGAACTCGTTCCACGTGGCCACGGCGTCCAGGATCGTCACCGTGACCAGGGCGGGTGCGGACAGCGGCAGCACGATCCTCCAGAAGATCCGCCAGTCCCCGGCGCCGTCGACACGCGCCGCCTCGAAGATCTCGTTCGGGAGCTGCCGGAAGAACGACTGCAGGACCAGGACCTCGAACGGGATGCCGAACGCGAGATACGGACCGATCAGGCCGATGACGCTGTCGGTCGCGCCCGCGGTGCGCATCATGATGAACACCGGCACGATCGCGATGTAGATCGGGATCGTCAGCCCGAGGAAGACCGAGAACATCACGGTCCGCCGGAACTTCATCCGCAGCTTCGCCAGGGCGAATCCGAGCATCGCCGAGATCAGCACGCCGAGCGGCACCTTGAGGATCAGCAGCAGGGCGCTGTTGCCGTACGTCGTGGCGAAGTTGCCGATGTCCCAGGCGTCGGCGAAGTTCTGCCAGGTGAACGCTGACGGCCAGGACAGAGGGCCATTGCCGACGAAGTCCGAGAGCGGCCGGATCGCGGTGACGAGGAGCAACGCCAGCGGCGAGATCCAGAAGAGCGCCACCACGGTCACCACGATCGTCAGGCCGAGGCCGCCCTTGCCTTTGGCGGGCTGGGCCGGCTCAGCGGGGGCGACGGCCGTGGTCTTGGGGGCGGAGACAACCGACGTCATGCCGCACGCTCCCTGGTCTGCGACAGCACGTACGGGATGCCGACCGCGATGGCCACGACAGTGATCACGACGGCGATGGCCGTGCCGTATCCGGCTTGGTAGTACTGGAAGACGTTGGCGTACATCCATGTCCCCATCACCTGGGTGGCCGTGCCCGGACCGCCGTACGTCATGGCATAGACCATGTCAAAGACCTTGAAGGAGTCGATGAGGGACAGCGCCAGCACGATGTAGTGCGCGGAGCGCAGGCCCGGCATGGTGACATGCCAGAACTGGTGCCACCGGCTCGCCCCGTCGACTCTCGCCGCCTCGTAGAGCTCCGAGGGAATCCCCTGCAGGGCGGCGAGATAGAGCAACATCGGGAACCCGGTCCGCAGCCACACCGCCGGCACCATCACGGCCCACAGCGCGGTGGAGTCCTGCCCGAGCCACGGCTGGGCCAGGTCGTCCAAGCCGACGAGGCTCAGGAAGGAGTTGATGGCGCCGTACTGAGGGTTGTAGAGCCATCCCCAGATCGAGGCGATCGAGACGAGCGGCAGCACACCGGGCGCGTAGAAGATCAACCGCAGCACCGGTTTGCCGCGGACCTTGCCGTTCAGCACCATCGCCAGCGCCAGGCCGATCGTCACCGGGAAGACGATCGTCACCAGCGACCAGATGAGATTGTTCCTCGCCGCGGTCAGCACCACCGGGTCGCTGAACATCCGCGCGTAGTTGTCCAGCCCGACGATGTTGTACGCCGGGCTGAGGCCGTCCCAGTCGGTGAAGCTGAACCACAGGGACGACACGGCGGGATAGACGAGGAAGACGACGTAGACCCCCAGCGCGGGAAGGGCGAACAGCCACGGCCGCCATCGCCCCCGCCGGGCAGGGTGGGCGCGCAGGATTGCCATCAGGTGCCCCGTGTCAGTCGCGGGACCAGGCGGAGACGATCTCCTGCATCTTCTTGGCCGCCGCGGCCGGCGTCATCGAGCCCTGGAGCAGATCGCTCTGCACGCTGAAGTACTGGTCCGCCTCCTTCTTGGGGAAGGCCTGGTCCTGGATCGTGTAGAAGGGGCGCGCGCCGTACTTCTCGCCCCACTCCGCCGACAGTGGCAGCTCCTTGGGGTCGGGCTCGGCGCCTGTGACCGTAGACGAGGTGATCTTCATGGCTTTCTGGCTGTCCGGCTTCATGAGGAAGTCGAGCAGGGCCGCGGCCTTGTCCTTGTTGCCCGAACGGGCGTTGATCATGTAACCCTCGACGAACCCGGAGTGCCGGGCCGGGGTGTGATCGGTAGGCAGCTGGAAGTTCCCGAACTGTGCGGGATCCTTCTTCGCCGCCAGGATGGCCGAGGTCTCCGACCACTGACCCTCGATGCTGTACGCGGTCTTGCCCTCCACGTATGCCCGTCCGATGTCCGCGGGATCGAGGCCCAGCGCGCCCTCGGGCAGCCACTTCTCGTCCTGCCACTTCTTGAACAGGGTGAACGCCTCGACGACCTCAGGCCGGTCCCAGCTCTCCTGCCCGACCAGCAGCTTGTCGTGGAGCTGAGGACCTGCGGTGTGCTCGAGCAGGTACTCGAACAGGCGCATGACATGCCAGCCGAACTTGCCGCCCAGTCCGCACGGTGTCACTCCGGCGGCGACGAGCTTGCCGTTCATCTCCTCGAGCTCGGCGTACGTCGTGGGCACGGCGGTGACACCGGCCTTGGCCAGCAGCTCCTTGTTGTACCAGGCGCCCAGGCCGCGCGCCGTGAACGGGACGCCGCTCTTGACGCCGTCGAAGGTCATGCCTTCGATCGCCGCGGTGTTGATCGAGGAGTCCCAGCCGTACTTCTGGTAGTAGGGCGCGAGGTCCGCCGCCTGCTTGGCCTTCGCGAACGGCGCACCGATCTGCCCGCCCCAGATGCGCCAGATGTCGGGACCGCTGCCGCCCAGCAGCTCCGTCCGGAGTTTGTCGGGATATTGGGCGGCGCCTGAACCGGGAAGGCTGTCGATGGTGGTGGTCGTGCCGTTCTGCTCGTCGAACGTCTTCACCTGGGCCTTCAACAGGCCGATGGTCTCATCGTCCTCGTAGGTGAACAGGCGGAGCTTGTTCGACGCCGGAGCCGTCGCGCCGCCGCTGCTGAGAGATGCCCCGGTGCAGGCGGTGAGACCGAGCCCGGTCACCGCGACGGATGAGAGGGTGAGGAATCCCCGACGGGTGTACGACCTGCCAGTCATGTCGATCTCCTTACGTCGGCCGTGCGTCAGCCGTGCTCGCGCCCGAAGGCCCGGATCTTGGCGAACATGTCCTCCAGCAGGAACCGCACGTCGACCTCCTCGCAGACCCGGATCGGATGGTTCGAACCGGGCAGGTAGGAACCGTCCGCGCCGAAGCGCGGGGCGGGTCGCACGCGAAAGTTTCCGCTCCACGGGAAGAGCATCAGCGCGATGGCGGGGGAGTCGCCCAGGGAGCGGGACTCGATCGGCTCGGAGTGGTAGGTCGCGTTCCACTCGTGCAGCTGCTTGATCAGGTAGCGGCCCAGCGGACCGGCGTCGCCGATCTTCTCCTCCAGCTCGGCATAGCTCACCGAGACCTTGCTGTAGACGTCTCTGGGCACCTGCCACACGGTGATGCCGGAGCCGAACACCACGTTGGCGGCGTGGACGTCGTTGGAGAGATTGAACTCGATCCCCGGTCCCTCGTCGAACCCGCGGTATCCGCCGCCGCCGATCCAGATCACGACCACCGGTCGTCGTACGAGGTCTGGGTCCAGGAGGATCGCGGAGGCCATGTCGGTCAGCGGCCCGAGGAACGCCACGTAGAGCGGATCGTCCTCGCTCGCGAGCTTCGACTCCTCGATGATCAGCCGCGCGCCGGGCGAGTCCATCGGGGTGTGCTCGTCCGGCAGCGCCGTTGCCGCGCCGTTCGCGACCGTGACGGAATCCGTCAGACCGAGCAGGTCCAGCAGGAGGTCGATCTCCTCACGGGACTCCTCCATGCTGCGCTGCGATCGCCGGGTGCCGAAGTGGGCCGGGATCAGCGCGCGCATGTCGAGAGTCGGCGACAACAACCCGTGGACGATGGCGAACTGGTCATCCGCCTCGTTCTTGGCGTCGGTGTTGATGATCACTCTGCGTTTGCGCACCGCAGCCTCCTAGTGCATAATTATGCGCTGCTGCATAATATTCCGTGCCGGTAGGTTGGCTGATTCTCGGAGCACTGTCAATAACTTCGTGCCACGTTCGGCAGTGAGGAGCTTCTCGTGGGGCGGTGCGAACCGGGCGGCCGGGGCGGCGACGGGCTATGTCTGAGGGCGCGAGGAGTGACATGCGGGATGGAAAATGTTGGGCGAGGAGACTTCGCGATGGTGAAGGGGACGGATCCTGATGGCTGTGCACGCGGCCGGCGCCGGCCGGTCTGTCCCCGACGGGCGGGTGCGGCTGATCACCAAGGTCGCGCACATGTACCACGAACAGGGAATCCGCCAGGCCGACATCGCCGACGCCCTGCACATCTCCCAGACGAAGGTGTCCCGGCTGCTCAAGCGGGCGGGCGAGATCGGCATCGTACGGACCGTGGTCGTCGTCTCCCAAGGCGTGCACTTGGCGCTCGAACAGTCCCTGGAGAGCCGGTACGGCTTGCGGGAGGCGGTCGTCGTCGACGTCGACGGTGACGAGTCGGAGATCATCGCCGGCATCGGCTCGGCCGGAGCGGCCTACCTCGAGGCGACCTTGACCGGTGGAGAGCGGATCGGCATCTCGCCGTGGAGCCAGACTCTGCTGTCGGTCGTCGACCGGCTGCACCCGCTCCGCGTGGCAGGCGCCGAGCGAGTCGTGCAACTCGTCGGCGGCGTCGGCGAGCGTGCCGTCCAGGCCAAGGCCAACCGGCTGCTGAGTCATCTCGCCGAACTGGTCGGCGCCGAACCGATCTACGTCCAGGCCCCGGGCCTGGTCGGCACGGCCGAGATTCGCCGGAGCCTGGTCACCGATGCGGCCATGCAGTCCGTGGCCGAGGAGTGGCAGAACCTCACGATGGCCTTGGTCGGCATCGGCAGCGTGCAGCCCTCGCCGTTGCTGCGGGACAGCGGTAACGCGATCGCCCCCGCCGACCAGGACCAACTGCTCGCCGCGCACGCCGTCGGCGACGTCTGCCAGCGGTTCTTCGACGCGACCGGTCAGCTCATCCGCAGTGACCTGAACAGCCGCGTCGTCGGTATCGACCCTGAGACCTTCCGTACGATTCCACGTCGGATCGCCCTGGCCGGCGGCCGGCGCAAGCACGCGGCCATCCGCGCGGCGATCAGCGGCGGCTGGGTCAACGTCATCATCACGGACGTGGCGACGGCCCACGCCCTGCTCGATGAGGATCAGCGCGCGGAGCGCCCGATGGCCTTGTAGAAAGCCGATGCCCGGCAAGGGTCAGTGCAGGCGCTTCGGCGGGGAGGCCGCCGCGGCTCGTCAGGTCAGAAGCGTCGGCACTGGTCTTCCTTGTTGCCGCCGACGACGTTCTTGCCGCCGGTCGGCTTCGGGCGGTTCTCCTTGCACTGCAGGTCGCCCTTGACGGCGTTGCGGTGGATCTGGACGCCGCCGCGGTTGCTCATCACCTGGATGTTGCCGCCCACCCGGTTGCCGTTGACCCGCTGGTAGCGCCGGTTGTCGTCAAGCTGGATGTCACCGTTGATCCGCGATGACGTGACCGTGGCGGCACCGCCCTGCTTGACCTGGACGCTCCCGTCCACCAGCGAGCCGGAGATCACCGACACCGACCGCGCCCCCTCGGCCTGGACGTTGCCGTCGACCCTCACCTTGTGCGCCACCAGCGTCGCGTTGCGCCCGACCTTGATGTCGCCGTCGACGCGGGTGCCCACCAGGGTGCACGTCGCGCCCTTCGGCACGTACACGCCGTCCACCGCCACGGCGCGGATCGTGCCGCGGCAGGTCCGCTCGTCGGCAAGCGCCGGGGTGGCCACCACGAGTCCGCCGAACACGGTGCCGAGAGCGGTGCCTGCGAGGATCAGTTTGATGTTGTTCATGTCGTTCCTTCCCCTTGGGTCTCAGTTGCTCCATGAGAAGGATGTCGATCAGCGGTGAGGGCCCAGTGAGACGGACATTAGCCCCTTCTCATCTCGGGTCATGTCGACGTGTGCCGCGGGCAGCCCGTCCCGGCTCGGTGTGCCGGGCGCACCAGCATGGTGATGGGCGATGCGGCGGGGGCGCGTCTGGCTTGGGTCGCATCTTGGTGCGCTGAGGATCAGTCGGGCGGCGCCAGTTCGAGGTCGGCAAGTGCGGCGTAGTGCATGAACTTGAATGGGTTGAGCATCTGGTTCTGCGCGACCAGCGAATCCAGCAGGCTTTGCCGCAGGCCGACGAGTTCGGGATCGTCGGGATGGCTAAGGAGCCCCAGGTCGACGACATGCAGTGCCAGTGCGTGCTCGCCGCGCCGCGCTAGTGCGAGGCCTGCCGTGTTGAAGGCCGCAGGGCTCTCGCCGGCCAGCAGGTCCAGCGCAGCCGCCAGCTCCGCAGGTGCGAAGCGCTCAATGCCCTCGCCTCCCCGGTGCCAGTATCCGGTCCGCTGGCGGTGCACACGTTGAATGAAGTTGTCGCGGGTGACCAGGTAGGGCATGACGGAGACAGGATGATCCTTGAGAACGCCTGGCAGGTGGTTGAGCTGCAGGATCTCGACGAGCGTCAGCCCGTCTGCGATCCCGGCTGCGACGATCCGTTCCAGGTCGCGTAAGGCCGCCAGCAGCCCGGGGAAGGTCTCGATCGTGTAGTTGTCGGTCAGCGCGGTGTGCCCGTGGATGAGTTGCCGCGGTCGTAGGTCTATGATCATCTGCATGGCTTCGAACAGGCCCTGAGCGGAGCCTCCGGCGAGGGTCGGTGAGCCGAGATAGGGCATGCTCATGTCGCCGGTGAAGGCCACGTCCAGGCTCGGGATGTGGATGACCAGCCCGTCGTCGCTCTCTCCTCCGGGGATCGGGATGAGCGTGAAGTCCACGCCGCCGACCGTCAGCTTCTCCTCGTTGTCCACGAGGTGGTCGGGTGTGACGTGGGCGCGACGGCTTTGCCCGCGTGGGAGGTAGTATCCGAGCGGCGGTGGGCCGGAGTTCTGCAGCGCGAGTTCGTGGGGGAAGTTCGTCTGGGCGATCACCATGGCGCCGTCGGCCGTTAGGGCAGATCATCGCCAGGGCGGTAGTGAACAGCGGCTCGACCATCAAATTCCGGCGAAGCGGGAGACGTACTCGCCGGTAGGCTGGTCCGACCCGCACGTGCGACCCCCTCGTGGCCAGACGGGCACACCGGCCGAGCGGGAGAGCCTCGTCCGGTATTCGCCGACACAAGGCCCACCTCTTCACCGTCCTAGGCGTGTGAGACGCGCGTCGTCCAACTGTTGCATAATGCAATGGCGATGGGCGTCCGCAGCCAGCCGCTGCTGGCGTCGTCCCGGTGCCATGCCGGATCCCAGACGGCTATCGAACGAGGCGTGAGACCATGGGCCTTTCGCGGGAGGAGCGCCGAGCGCTCGACGAGATAGCCAAGCGCTTGGCCTGTGACGATCCCGAGCTCGACGCGGTGCTCTCCGGTTCGGCAACCCGCGCCCCGAGGCCAGAGTCGTCATCGTCGACCACCTCCTCCCTTCTTCAGGTCTGGTTCATGTTGGCGCTTATCACCTGTGCGATTTTCATGATCGGCATGGTGATGTCGCTGATGGCAGGGGAGAGGAGCTGCACGGGCTTACGCTCCAAGTCCTGCACGGAACCTTCCGCCACAGCAGGGAGATAGACAAGTCTGCGCCGACTCCGGCACCTGAGGGACGTTCATCCCGCCAACCGAGGTAATGCTCCTCGTTAGCGCCTGCGCGGCCGATTGCCTGAGGCGCACGAGTGTCCTTTGCCGATGCGGAAGCCGTTCGCCAGACGCTGGGTCCGACCTGCAACGGGCGGCCACTCTGCGTTAGACGCGCTGCTCCTGAGGTAGGAGAAGGCCTGGTCAGCGCGCGACGGGGGGCAAGCGATGGCATCGACGGCGAACCGCGCCCGGGACTGGAGCCGGCACAGTCGGGGTCGGGGCGATCCACACCTCCGTCGAGCCGTACGCGCGCATGTTCGCGGACCTCTCGCCCGACGTCGTACACGTACCGGAACGACGATCGCATTCCTGGCCACGCTCGCCACGGTGGTCACGACGCAGCCGGCCGATGCCGAGGCGAGCGGACCCCTGCCCTGTCCGTCACCGGGCTCCGTCAAACCGACGATCGTCCTGGTCCACGGAGCCTGGGCCGACACCTCGAGCTGGAACGGAGAGATGGAGGCGCTGCGCCGGGCCGGCTACACCGCGCGCGCCATCGCCAACCCGCTGCGCGACCTGGACGGGGACGCCGCCACCGTCGCGGACTTCCTGAAGACCGTCTCCGGCCCGGTCGTCCTGGTGGGGCACTCCTACGGAGGCTCCGTCATCACGAACGCCGCCGCGACCGCCCCGAACGTCAAGGCCCTGGTGTACGTCGACGCGGCGGTACCGGACATCGGGGAGACCACCGCCCAGCTCAGCGGATCCGGCTCCGCCCTCAACGGTGACCCCGACTCGCTGTACGACAAGGCGTCCTACGCCAACGCGCCCCGGGGGGCGAGCGACCTTTACCTCAAGAAGGACGTCTTCGTCGGCTCGTTCGCCTCGGACCTGCCGCGGGACACCGCCGTACGCCTCTGGGCCTCCCAGCGGGCCGCCTCGACCAGCGCGTTCCAGACCCCGTCACGGGCCGCGGCGTGGAAGAAGATTCCGTCCTGGTACTTCGTCAGCACCGGCGACCGGATCATCACGCCGGCGTCACAGCTCTCCATGGCGCAGCGCGCCCACTCCGAGGTCACCAAGTTCGCGGGAGGGTCCCATCTGACCCTCGTCTCGCACCCGGACGCGGTCACGTCCGTGATCGGATCGGCGATCTGCTCCGTCAAGGGGGAGTAGACGACTACCCGATGAAGCGGCGGATGCTGCGCGGGATCCGAGAGCGGGCCGAAGCCCAGCGCTGACGCCTGGTGTCGTGGCTCCGGCTCGCTCAGCTCTCATCGGCTCCGTGGAAATCCGTCGACGAGGTGACCGGTCGGCGGCCCGAAGATGGCAACTCGAGGGAGGCTTCACCCTCGAGTCGCCGTCGTCGGACCTGGCCGACACGTCAGCAGCGAGCAGTTCTTCCAATGCGGCGAGGTCGCCGGTCTGCGCCGCAGCGAGGAACGTCCGCACGAGGCGCCGGTGTGCGGTGGTGTTCACCGGCCGACGTCGCTCGGCGGCGAGGTGTTCGTGGGCGCGCCGCACGAGTTGCCGCGTGTGGTCTGCACCCAGGTCGAGAATTTCGGAGATCCGCCGGTAGGGGTAGTCGAATGCCTTGCGGAGGAGGTATGCCGCCCGTTCGGCGGGCGTCAGTTTCTCCAACATCAACCGGATCGCCACATCGACCGCCACATGTCGTTCAGCCGCTGTCTCAGGGCTGACACTGCGGTCCGCCATGTCGGGAAGCCAAGGGCCCGAGGACGTCTCGCGACGCCTGCGGGCGGACTGGGCGACATTGATGGCGAGCCTGGTGGTGGTCAGCGCAAGAAACGCGGGCGGACTGATGACGACCGAGCGGTCGGTACGTTCCCAGCGCAGCCACGCCTCCTGCACCACGTCCTCGGCCTCGCCCACGTCCTCGAGGACGCGGAGCGCGATCGCGAAGAGCCGGGGCCGTGCGGTGACGAACACCGAAGCGGCCCTGTCCAACTCGCTGATCAACCGGTCATCGACTGCGGAGACCGTCGGACTGGTCTGCGCTGCGTCGTCTCTGTGCGACTCCCACAGGGTCATGGTCACGGTCTCAGCTCCGTTCGCCCACAGCATCCGGCGATGCCACTGCGATAACGGTCGCTTTCGGGACCCCGGTGTCGCGCCCTTGGGACACCGTGGTCGGCACCCTGGTCCACCGTTGTGGCCGCCTAGGGTCTCAGCGCGGCGGCCTAGGGTACCCCCGCGACGGAGGTGTCCTGAGCTGGGGACGAACGTCGGTGCCACGATTGGGGGTCGCGGCGGCGAGCTGCGCGCCGGGGGCACCCGACACCCGGTTCAGAAGCGCTGGGCCGAACGTCTCCGCGGTTGCGCGGCCACACGAAGGAAGGGGTCCCGAACCGGGCTGGGTGGGCCGCATGGAGGTCCGGAACGTGGCCTTCGTGCGGCTATTCGTGTCCTCGGGGCTGCGCCGGAGCGAGGGTGGGTCGCTACTGACGTTCGAGGTTCCATAGCGGCGGCTGGAAGCCGCCCGGTACTACCCAGGCAAGATCGCAGCCGTGGTGACGCGATCGAAGGAGGGGCCGGACGTTCTATGTCGCCTCGGAGGCGATCGGGGACGTCGAGGCCTACGTCTTCGACTCCCCGCGGCAAGGGCCTGATGTGCGCGTTCGACCGGTCGACCAGCCCGCCAGGGACGCCCTGGCGACCAAGCTCGGGGGAGGAGCAGGGCGTCCTGTTGCTGCGCTGCGGGCCCGCTCCGTACGCCTGCGCCCGGCCCTGAACATCCCTTGGCGGCTCCTCTGAGCTACTGGGAGACGCTGGTGGCGCTGCGGCGCGGCCCGGCGTAGCGCCAGAAGAAGTTGAGCAGCACGCTGGCCCGGTTGCGGCCGCCCAGCAGGTAGGCCACGTGGATGAAGATCCACACCAGCCAGGCAGGGAGCCCGTGGACGGTCAGCCCGTTGGGTAGTTGCAGCACGGCCTGGGCCTTGCCCACGGTGGCCATGATCCCCGGGTCCTGGTACGAGAACGGCCGCAGCGGCCTGCCCCGCATGGCCGCGGCGATCTGCCTGCCCACATGCTCCCCCATCTGGATCGCCGGCTGGGCGAGCTGCGGCAGCGGCGCGGGCGGCCCGGACAGGTCGCCGGCCACGAAGATCTCCGGGTGCTCCGGCACGTTCAGCGCTGCGGTGAGCGTGATCCGGCCGCCCATGCCCTGCGGCAGGCCCCAGTCGGCGACCTGCGTGGGCGCGGTCACGCCGAGCGCCCAGACGGTCAGGTCGCTCGGTAGCCGTGTCCCGTCCGCCAGCACCACCGCGTCCGGCTCCACCGCCGCCACCGTGGACCCCAGCCGAAGCTCCACCCCTCTCTTGCGCAGCGCCTTCGCCGCCGCGTTCCGTAACCGCGGCTTGTACGGCGCCAGCACGTGGTCGAACCGCTCCACCAGCGTCACGCTGGTCTGGCCCGGCGTGATCTCCGGATGTGTCAGCGGCAGCGTGCGGCGGCGCAGCTCGGCCAGCGTGCCCGCCATCTCCACCCCGGTCGCGCCCCCGCCCACCACCACGACGTGCGTGCTCTGGCGGCGGCCGAGCGCGGTGTCCTCCAACCGCTGCCCCAGCCGGTCGCGCACCGCCGCCGCGTCCCCGAGTGAGTAGATCGGCAGCGCGTTCTCCCGCGCCCCGTCGACGCCGAGCCAGTTGGTGGTCACGCCCGTGGCCAGCACGAGATAGTCGTAGTCCAGCCCGCTCCCGTCCTCGAACTCCACCCGCCGCTCTCCGGCCGACACCTTGCTCAGGCCGGCCCGGCGCGTGCGCACGTTGGGCCACCTGGCGGCGAAGGCG
The DNA here is from genome assembly GCF_004011505.1 of Nonomuraea polychroma. Classification (NCBI taxonomy): domain Bacteria; kingdom Bacillati; phylum Actinomycetota; class Actinomycetes; order Streptosporangiales; family Streptosporangiaceae; genus Nonomuraea; species Nonomuraea polychroma. Next base: position 4,377,876 of record NZ_SAUN01000001.1, on the reverse strand, counting down.
CGGATCGGATACGACACGTCCGACGCTCCCATCCCGGCCGTGGCGACCTGGTAGAGCAGGGGCTGGAAGGTCGCGTACGGGTTGCGGTCGACGAGCGTCACCAGGGCCCCGGTCCGAGCCAGCTCCTTCGTGGCGGCCAGCCCCGCGAACCCCGCGCCCACGACCACGACCCGCGCTCTCTGCACCATGATCCGATCCTTTCCCTGCCGGTGGTTACCTCCTGTCTGGACCGGACAGCCCGGCAAACTGTGACAAGAACGCTTGCACGCCGGCGGTGTGGCACGCGTGTACGGTTGCGGCCACCCTGCGCCGCGTACCACGCTCGGAGCCCAAAGGTCATCGCGCCATGATCATGCTGTCCTCCTCGACGCACCCGCTGAGCCGGCCGACGCCGTGATGGTGGTTCCCGCCATGGCGGCGAGCACCGCGGACGCGTCCCGCAGCGCCCCGATCGCGGCCGGTCGTCCGGTCGCGGTGACGAACTGGATACAGGCGTCGACCTTCGGCGCCATCGATCCGGCGGGAAACCGCATGGCGCGGAGCTCGTCGACGTTCACTGTGGACAGCGGTTGCTCTTGAGGGGTGCCGAAGTCACGCCGGACGGCGTCGACGTCGGTGAGCACCACGAGGCGGTCGGCTCCCAGTTCGATGGCCAGCAGCGCCGCCGTGAGGTCCTTGTCGACGACGGCCTGCGCGCCCTCGAATCGCCCGCCGTCACGGGCGAGGACGGGCACCCCGCCCCCGCCGCCGCAGATCACGGTCGTGCCGCCGGCCACCAGTTGCCGGATCGTGGGAAGTTCGATGACGCGACGAGGTGCCGGGGACGCGACGACCCGGCGCCAGGCCCGGCCGTCCCGGGCGATGGTCCACCCATGCTCCAGCGCGAACCTTTGGGCTACCGGCTCCGGGTAGACCTGACCGACGAACTTGGTAGGGGTGCGGAACGCCGGATCGTCCGCGTCGACCTCGGTCTGCGTGACGATCGTGACGACCGGCCGGGCCATGCCCGCGTTGCCCAGCTCCTGCGTCAGCCAGTATCCGATCATGCCCTGGGTCTGGGCACCGAGCGTGTCGAGCGGGAACGGGTGCGCCAGAGCAGGGTCGTTCTCGCTCTCGACGGCCAGCATCCCGATCTGCGGCCCGTTGCCGTGACAGAGCACCAGCGTGTGCTCGGCGGCGAGCGGGGCCAGTGCACGGGCGGCGGAGCGCACGTGCTGCCGCTGCACCTCCGCGTCCAGGCGTTCGCCTCGCTCAAGGAGGGCGTTCCCGCCCAACGCGACGACAAGCAGCATGTCACGCTCCCAGCGCCGCGACGAGCACGGCCTTGATGGTGTGCAGCCGGTTCTCCGCCTGCTGGAAGACCACGGAGGCGGCGGAGGTGAACACCTCATCGGTGACCTCGGCTCCGGCGAGGCCGTAGCGCTGGTGGATCCGCCGGCCGAGCTCGGTGCTGGTGTCGTGCACGGTTGGGAGGCAATGGAGGAACCGCGTGTCGGGACGGCCCGTGGCGGCCATCACCTCGGCCGTGACCCGGTAGGGGGTGAGCAGCGGAACGCGCCGGTCCCACTCGGCGTCGGCCTCGCCCATGCTGACCCACACGTCGGTGTAGATGAAGGCGGCGCCGTCGAGCGCCGTCGCGAGGTCGTCGGTGACCAGCACCCGGGCGCCGCTGGCCTGCGCCATGCGCTCGGCCCCCTTCACCAGCGGTTCCGGAGGACTCAGCTCCTCGGGTGCGGCGATCCGTACATCCATGCCGAGCATGGCTCCGGTGGCGAGCAGCGACCGGGCTACGTTGCCGCGCCCGTCGCCGACGAAGCAGTAGCTGATCGCCTCGATCTCGCCGGGCTGGTGTTCGCGCATGGTCAGGACGTCGGCGAGCATCTGGGTCGGGTGCCACTCGTCGGTGAGCCCGTTCCAGACCGGCACACCCGCGTGCCGGGCCAGCTCCTCGACGGTCTCCTGGCCGAATCCGCGGAACTCGATCCCGTCGAACAGCGAACCCAGCACCCTCGCGGTGTCCGCGACACTTTCCTCCCGGCCCAGGTGCGACCCCGACGGTCCCAGGTACGTGACGTGGGCGCCCTGGTCATAGGCGGCCACCTCGAACGCACATCGGGTGCGGGTGGAGTCCTTCTGGAACACGAGGGCGATGTTGCGGCCGGCCAGTGCGGGTCGTTCGCGTCCGGACCGCTTGGCTTCCTTGAGTGCCGCCGCGCGGTCGAGCATCTCGAGGAAACCCTCCCGGCCGAGGTCGGTCACGGTGAGCAACGAGCGGGATGCGGCTGAGCGGGTCATGACGACTCCTTCGAGGAGAAGGGCACGGGGTCACGCAGGACGGGACAGGTCATGCACCGTGCGCCGCCGCGTCCCCGGCCGAGTTCGCTACCGGCCAGAGGAATGACCTCGAGGCCGTGGTCGCGCAGCATGGCGTTGGTCGCGGTATTGCGCTCGTACCCGAGCACCACTCCGGGAGAGATCGCCAGGAAGTTGTCGGCGTCGTTCCACTGCTCCCGCTCGGCCTCGCGCCGGTCTCCCCCCGCGGTGAGGACGCGGACGTCGTCGTCCTCGATCGCCTCGCGCAGGCCGGCGGTCAGCCCTGTCCGGTGCTGGACGTTCCCATCGGGGGCGAGCAGCCAGACCCGGGCCGCGGCCTGGTCGAAGTACGGGTAAGCCACGAAGGTGGCCACGTCGACCATCGTGAGCACGGTGTCCAGGTGCATCGTCGAGCGGCTCTTGGGCAGCTCGACGGCCAGCACGCGGCGGGCATGGCCACCCGAGAAGAGCCGCTGGGCAAGCATCTCCATGCCCATCGGCGTGGTGCGCTCGCCCATCCCGACCATGACGACGCCGTCGGCGATGACGTGGATGTCGCCGCCCTCCAGCGTGGCCGGGGCGTGGTGGAGGTCGTCGTCGCCGTAGACGGTCACGAAGTCGGCGTCGGCGAACAGCGGATGGTGCCGGTAGACGGTGCGGGTGTTGATCGACTCGCGGCTCCGGGCCGGCTTGGCCATCGGGTTGACCGCGACGCCCCGTCCGATCCACGCCGCGTTGTCGCGTTGGAACAGCGTGTTGGGCAGCGGGGTGAGCACGAATTCGTCGGCACCGAGGCTCTGCCATGCCACGCTTGCCCCGCCGGGCAGGTCGATGTCCGACTTGAGGATCCCGCCGATCAGGTAGCCGGCCAGCAAGACCGGGTCGGTATCCGTGAACAGCGCCCGCAGCTCCCGGGCCAGAGCCGGTCCGAACTGCTGATCAGTGCACACGCGATCCACGGCGAAGCGCCGGCCGGCGTCCGTCGCGAGCGCCTGGGCCAGCAGATCCGCGAACAGATGCACCCGTACGCCGTGGCCTCTCAGCACCTCGACGAACTCGTCGTGTTCGCGGCGGGCGCGGTCCGCCCAGAGCACGTCGTCGAACAGCAGTTGGGCGGCGTTGTCCGGGGTCAGCCGGTCCAGTTCAGATCCGGGCCGGTGCACGATGACCTCGCGCAGCCGGCCGATCTCGGAATGGATGCCGACCTTCAACGCGACGTCCTGGTCTGTGGTCATCGCGTCACAGCCGGGGTCTCGCCGTACGTGCCGCGGCGGGCCTTGACCCACACGTACACCGGCACGCCGAGCAACAGGCAGAACGTCCCGTAGTAGACGGCCGCGTAGCCGCTCCCGGCGAGGGCCCAGAACCCGAACACCAGCGCGAGCGCCGAGACGACGACGTCGCGAGCCAGATGCCTGACCCGCAGCCGCCTGCCGTCGGTGCGCAGCCAGTACAGCTGCGCCGCGGCGGACAGCAAGTACGGGACGACCGAGGTGAGCACCGACAAGAGCACGACGGTGATGAACACCTGCTCGAAGCTGGTGTAGCTGACGACGGTGAGCCCCGCGGCCAGCAGAGTGGAGATGACGATCCCGAACGCGGGAACCCCGGCACGGTTCTGCCGGGCGAAGGCGGTCGGGAACAACCCGTCCTGCGCCGCTGCGCGCGGCATCTCGGCCACGATCAGGGTCCAGCCGACCAGCGCCCCGAAGCCGGACACGACGGCTGCGGCGGCGACCGTGGCCCCCGCCCATCGACCACCGAAGATGACGTTGGCCGCGTCGGTGAAGGGCGCGGTGGAGCTGACGAGGTCGTCGTGCGCCACGGTGCCGAAGACGGTGACGGTGCCGAGGATGTAGACCGCGGCGCAGGCCAGGGTGCCCAGCACGGTGGCCCGGCCGACGTTCCGTTTCGGGTCGCGGACCCGGGCCGCGGCGACCGATGCGGTCTCGATGCCCAGGTAGCTGAACAGGGCGATGGCGCCCGCGGCGCTGATCGCGCCGAGCCAGGAGGTCCCACTGGCGTTGAAGTCGCCGAAGTTCGCCGTGTTGATGAACAGCAGGCCGATGGTGGCCATGAACACCAGCGGGATGAACTTCAGGACGGTCGTGACGACCTGGAACGCGGCGAAGCTGCGCAATCCCAACAGGTTCACCAGCGCCGGCAGGAGCAGCCCGGTCAGCGCGATGACGATCGACCACCCGGCCTCGTGCCCGGTGTTCCAGAACACCTCAACATAGCCGACCCACGCCACGACGATCGCCGCGTTTCCGGCCCACGCGGTGATCCAGTAGCTCCAGGCGATGAGGAATCCGGCGAACTCGCCGAACGCGTCGCGGGCGTAGACGTAGGGGCCACCCGCGCCGGGCAGCCGTACCGCGAGATCGCGGAATGTCAGCGCCAGCGCGATCGCGCCGATCGTGACGAGGACGAACGCCACCAGCGAGATCGGACCGAACACCGCCAAGGCGGAGGGCAGAGCGAATACCCCGGTCCCGATGACCGAGCCGACCACCAGCGCCGACGCCGTACCGAGCCCGAAGCGGGGCTCACCCGTCTCGGGCCCGGCCGGCGCACCGGTCGTCGGCGGCCCGGCCGAGACTGATGCGGGCACGTCCGGAGGCAGCACGCGGCTGCCCGACTGTCGCGGCGCTCCGATGTCGTGGCTCATCACGATCTCCTCATGGGGATGTCGGCTACGGGATGGGGAAGGGCACGCAAGCCCGCCACCTGCGGGTCCCCGTCTGAGACCGGTCTCCAGCGACATGCAAACCTCATGATCCACCTTTCTTCATCACGAATCGGATAGGTTTGCCCACTTGGACCGGGCGGCCACCCGCATCTGTGACACCGCGGGCCAGGTGTTCCAGGGTGGTGCCTGGGCGGGGGCGTTGCCGACGACGCCTCCCGCTGCTGCCGAGCGGCAGACCTGTTCGTCTGCTGACGCTGCGGCCGGTGTCAACGGCTCTTTGCCGTGATCGAGATCGGAGCGATAGCCTGCCGATGTATGACATAACGCCAGTCGTCTCGTACCTCCGGCGTTGATGGTCCACGGGCTTACGGTGGGTGGGGCGGGGGCGGTGCCCATGGCAAGCAGGGGGCCTGGTTTGCAGCTGCGTGGGCGGCAGATCGAGTGCGAGACGCTGGACCGGCTCGTGGCGACGGTGCAGGCCGGCCATAGCTCGGTCCTGGTCCTGCGCGGCGAGGCAGGCATCGGCAAGACGGCGCTGATGGAGTACGCGCGGGGCAGCGCCTCCGGCTGCCGCATCGTCAGAGCGGCGGGCGTCGAGTCCGAGATGGAACTGGCCTTCGGCGGACTGCACCAGCTGTGCGCCCCGTTTCTGGATCATCTCGGTCGCCTGCCGCAGCCACAACGCGACGCGCTCGGGACGGCATTCGGCCTGAGCGCAGGCACTCCACCAGACCGCTTCATGGTCGGGCTCGCGGTGCTCAGCCTGCTCGCCGACGTGGCCGAAAAAGAGCCGCTGGTCTGCCTCGTCGATGACGCCCAATGGCTTGATCGAGTCTCCGCGCAGACCCTCGCCTTCGTCGCGCGACGCCTGCTCGCCGAGCCGATCGGGCTGGTGTTCGCGGTGCGCGAGCCCGGCCTCGAAGAGGAGTTGACGGGGCTGCCGCAGCTCGAGGTGGGGCGATTGAGCGACAGCGACGCTCGCGCCCTGCTGGACTCCGTGACTCCTGGGCGACTTGATGAGCGGGTCCGGGACCGGATCGTCGCCGAGACGCAGGGAAACCCGCTGGCCCTGCTCGAGCTGCCCCGGGGATTGACGGCGGCGGAGCTGGCAGGTGGGTTCGGTCGGCCCGACGCGCGGCCGCTGGCCAGCCAGATCGAGCAGAGCTTTCTGCGGCGGGTCCAGTCGCTCCCGGCCGAGACGCAGCGTCTGCTGCTCATCGCGGCGGCCGAGCCGGTGGGCGATGTGACCTTGTTGAATCGAGCGGCAGAGCTGCTGGGAATCGAAGCGGCCGCCGCATCGCCGGCTGAAGCGGCGGGACTGATCACCATCGGGACCCGGGTGCGTTTCCGGCATCCCCTGGTGCGCTCGGCGGCCTACCACGTGGCGGCCCCGGCCGACCGGCAGAACGTGCACCGCGCGCTGGCCGACGCGACCGATCCTCAATCGGATCCCGACCGTCGAGCGTGGCATCTCGCCAACGCGACGGCCAGCCCCGACGAGACGGTGGCCGCCGGGCTGGAGCACTCCGCCGATCGGGCACAGGCGCGCGGCGGAGTGGCAGCGGCGGCCGCCTTCCTTGAACGGGCGGCCGAGCTGACCCCCGACCCCGCGCGCCGTGGAACCAGGGCGCTGGCGGCAGCCCGGGCCAAATACCAGGCCGGCGGATACGATGCCGCGCTGGAACTCCTGGACGCGGCCGAACTCAGCCCGCTGGACGAACGCGAGCTCGCCCAGGCCGACCTGCTGCGCGGCCAGATCATGTTCGCCTCCAGAAGTGCCGGCGCCGGCTTGCCGCTGCTGCTCAAAGCCGGCAGGCGCCTGGAGCCGCTGGACGCCGGGCTGGCCCGCGAGACCTACCGTGACGCGCTCTACGCGGCTTTCACCGCCGGCCGTCTGGCGGTCGGGGCTCAGATGGTGGACGTCGCCAAGGCGGCCCTCGCCGCACCGCCGGGGCCGCCCCCGGAGCGCAACGATCTGCTCCTGAATGGCCTGGCTGTGGCGACCATCGAGGGTTACTCGGCGGGCATGCCGATGGTGCTGCGGGCCCTGGCCGGCTTCCGCACCGAAGGGATCTCCAGGGCAGAGGGCCTTGGCTGGCTCCCGCTCGCGTGCCGCACGGCCCATAACGTCTGGGACTTCGACAGCTATTCGGTGCTCTCGGAGAAGCTGGTCGACCTGGCACGCGAGACGGGGGCTCTGTCGGTGCTGCCGCCGGCCCTCCTCCTGCTTCTGTCGGCTCGGGTCCTCGCCGGCGAGCTTGCCGTCGCCGATGCGCTGGTCGCCGAGGCGATGACGATCGGTGAGGTGACGGGCAGCCGCTTCATGGCCCAGTACGGAGCCCTGGTGGCCGAGCCGTGGAGGGGCCGGGAAGCTGCGACACGTCAGGTGATCGAAGCGATCACGCGAGACACGGCCCTCCAAGGGGAAGGCAAGGTGCTGACCGCCACCCAATGGGCGAGCTCGGTGCTCTACAACGGCCTCGGTCGCTACGAGGAGGCGTATGTCGCGGCCGAGCGAGGCGCCGAGCACCCACAGGAGCTCGGACTGTCCACCTGGTCCATGATCGAGTTCGTCGAGGCCGCCGTCCGGAGCGGAAGGCCGGCCCGGGCTGCCGAAGTCGCCCAGCGACTCGACGAGATGGCGCAGGCCAGCGGCACCGACTGGGCCCTCGGGACCTCGGCGAGCGTGCGTGCCCAGGTGAGCGACGGGCCGGCCGCCGAGACTCTCTACCGTGAGGCGATCGAGCGGCTCAGCCGTGCCGACGTCCGGATGATGCTCGCCCGCACCCGGCTGCTCTACGGCGAGTGGCTGCGCCGGGAGAGCCGCCGCGTCGACGCGCGCGAGCAACTGGGCATCGCGTACGAGATGCTCAGCCAGATGGGGGCCGAGGCGTTCGCGGAACGCGCCCGGCGCGAGCTGCAGGCCACCGGGGAGACGATCCGCAAGCGCCCCGTCGAGGCGGGCACCACTCTCACCGCCCAGGAAGCGCAGATAGCGCGCTTAGCCGGTGACGGGCTGACGAACCCCGAGATCGGCGCTCAGCTCTTCATCAGCCCGCACACCGTCGAATGGCACCTGCGCAAGGTCTTCGTGAAGCTCGGCATCGCATCCCGCAAACAGATCCGCGCCACTCTGCTCGAAGACACGACGGCCACGGCCTGACGCCGTGATCGGCGCTCACGCGTCGTGGGTGCTCTGACGGCGGTCGCGGACGCGGAGCACGGCTTTGACGAGTTCGCCGACCCACAAGATGGCCGATCCGACGGCCAGGCAGGTCAGCCACTGGCCGAAGGTGAGATCGGTGGTGGTGAAGAAGCCGTGCAGGGCATCCAGTTCGACGATGAGCAGCAGCAGGGCGACGACCGCGAGGGTGGCGATCAGCGGGTTGGTGTTGTGCAGAGTCTCGCGGTGGAACAGGCTGCGGGTGGGGTGGCGGACAGTGAGCAGGTTGAACGCCTGGAAGAAGACGAAGGTGACGAGCGCCATCGTGCCCGCGACGCTGGCCTGACCCACGGCAGAGGCGGGCTCCGGTGCCCAGGCGAGGACGGCGGCGGTGCCGGTCGCCATGATGGCGCTGGTCATCAGGATGCGGATGAGGCGCTCCCGAGTGAGGATGGGTTCGCGTATGGGGCGGGGTGGCCGGCTCATCGCGTCCGGGCTGACCGGGTCGACGCCGAGCGACATCGCGGGCGGGCCGTCCATGACGAGGTTGACGAAGAGGATCTGCAGGGCGGTGAACGGGGCGCCGCCGGCGATGCCGGTCAGCGAGGTGATGAGGAAGGTGAGCACGAAGCCGAGCGCGGTGGAGACCTGGAAGCGGGTGAACTTGACGATGTTGTCGTAGACGCCGCGCCCTTCGCGTACGGCTCCCACGATGGTGGCGAAGTTGTCGTCGGTGAGCACCATGGTCGCCGCTTCCTTGGTCACCTCTGTCCCGGTCAGGCCCATGGCGACGCCGATGTCCGCCTTGCGTAGTGCCGGGGCGTCGTTGACACCGTCGCCGGTCATCGCGACCACGTCGCCGCGGGCCTGGAGGGCGCCGACGATGCGGAGCTTGTGCTCGGGTGAGACCCGGGCGATGACGCCGATGTCGTCCAGGCGGCGGGCCAGCTCGGTGTCGTCGGGGATCTGGTCGAGTTCGGCGCCGGTGACGGCTTGGCCGGGGATGTCGAGGTCGCGGGCGATGGCCGCGGCCGTCACCGCGTGATCGCCGGTGATCATGCGGACGCGGATGCCCGCGTCGCGGCACTGCGCGATGGCCTGCCGTGCCTCCGGCCTCGGTGGATCGACGATGCCGACCAGGGCGATCAGGACGATCTGGTCCAGCAGCTTCTTCGCATCGCCGCCGGCGTCGAAGCCGTCGGCGGCGAAGTCCTGGCGGGCCACGGCCAGGACCCGGCGGCCCTGTTCGGCCAGGGTCGCGTTCCCTTCCCCGTAGCGTCGCCGGGCCTGCGGGTCGATTCCGGTGATGCCGCCCGGGCCCAGGTAGTGAGCGGCTCGTGCGGCCAGGACGTCCGGCGCGCCTTTGATGAAGCAGCGCACGATCGGCTGGCCGTCATCGTCGGTCCAGTGGTGGAAGGTGGCCATGAACTTGTGGTCCGCGTCGAACGGGATCTCGGCCAAGCGCGGGCGCTGTCGGCGCAGTGCCGCGACGTCGATCCCGCCCTTTTCGGCGAGCACGACCAGGGCGGCCTCGGTGGGGTCGCCGACCACCTCCTCGTCACGGAGCACGGCGTCGGTGCACAGTGCCATCGCGATCAACGCCTGGTCCATGGTGTCCGGTGGCGGGCGGCCGTCGGTGGAGCGGATCCGCCCGTCGATGGCGTAGCCGTGACCGGAGACGGTGAAGCGCCGCTGCGCGAGGATGAGCTCCCGGGCGGTCATCTGGTTGAGGGTCAGCGTGCCGGTCTTGTCGGTGCAGATCTGCGAGGTGCTGCCGAGGGTCTCCACCGAGGACAGCCGTTTGACGATGGCTCCGCGGCGGGCGAGCCGGTCGGTGCCCATGGCCAGGGTGAACGCCACCACCGCCGGCAGTCCCTCGGGGATGGCGGCCACGGCCAGCGAGACCGCGGTGATGAACAGCACGCCGAACTCCTGCCCGCGTACCAGCCCGAGCGCGACCACCACGACCACCACGACGGCCGAGATGAGCGCCAGGGTCCGGCTGAGTGCGTTGATCTGCCGTTGGAGCGGGGTCGGGGCAGGCTTGGCGGCGGCGAGCAGGCCGGCGATCCGGCCGGTCTCGGTCGCCATGCCGGTGGCGGTGACGAGCATTTCGCCCCGTCCGCGGGTGACCGCGGTGTTCATGAACAACGCATTCGTACGGTCGGCCAGCGGCGCCCCCTCCTCGACGCGGCCGACGGCGGACTTGGCGGCCGGCTGCGCCTCTCCGGTCAGCTCCGCCTCCCGCACCTCCAGTGAGGCCGCGGACACCAGCCGCCCGTCCGCGGGCACTCGGTCCCCGGCCTCGACGACCACCACGTCACCGGGAACCAGCTCCTTGGCGTCCAGGCGGGCGAGCCGGCCGTCTCGCCGGACGGTCGCCATGGTGGAGGTCATCTTCCGCAGCGCCTCCAGCGAGGCTTCGGCGCGGGATTCCTGCACGAAGCCGATGGTGGCGTTCAGCAGCACGACCACGGCGATCGCCAGCGGGGTCTCCCACTCGCGCGAGATCAGCAGACTGACCACAGCGGCGATCAGCAAGATCAGGATCATCAGGTCCTGGAACTGACGCAGGAACGCGCGCCAGCGCGGTTCGCGGGCCGCCTCCCGCAGCTGGTTGGGGCCGTGGCGCTCGAGACGTCGCGCCGCCTCGCCGGCCGACAGGCCCTGGTCCGGGGCCGCTTGGAGCCTGACGGCGACATCGCCGGCCGGCAGCGCGTGCCACGGCACGTGGTCCGGTTCGATCATGCTGTCGCCCTCCGGTGGCTGCGTGGTCGTCTCTTCAGCCGGCGGTGCGGCCTCCTCCTAAGACCGGACGGCCGCGCGGGGTTGTGACAGCGTGTTTCCACGCGTCGCCCGGCATGACCGGCCGCACGCCGAGACTGAGGGGTGAGCACATTGCTCGATTCACCTCCCGTACGAGCACGGCGTTGTCACAGATTCGGTGGCCGCCCGGTCCAAGTGGGCGAACCAAGCCTGAACACCGGAAAGGCACACTCATGAACGAGCAGCCCGTCATCGTCCTGGTCCACGGCGCCTTCGCCGAATCGGCCAGCTGGAACCGCGTCATTCAACGCCTGCACAGCAACCAGCTCACCGCCGTCGCCGCGGCCAACCCCCTGCGCAGCGTGGAGGGCGACGCCGCGTACGTGCGCGACGTGATCGCCGGCCTCGGCCGGCCGGTCGTCCTGGTCGGCCACTCCTACGGCGGTATGGTGATCACGCAGGCGGCGGTCGGCAACCCGAACGTCCGCGCCCTGGTCTACGTCGCAGCCTTCGCCCCCGAACCCGGCGAGAGCGCACTGCTGCTGTCCGCCAAGTTCGAGGGCAGCACCTTGGGCGGCGCCCTGAACGCCTACCCGGTCGCCTCCGGCGGCAACGAGTTCCGCATCGACCCGGACAAGTTCCACCACCAGTTCTGCGCCGACGTGGACGCCGGTGAGGCTGCCCTGATGGCGGCGACCCAGCGACCGGTGACCGAGCGGGCGCTGACCGACGGGCTGACGGCGGACGAGCCGGGCTGGCGTACCACGCCGTCCTGGTTCGTCCACGGCGAGAGCGACCTCAACATCCCGGCCGCCGCACTGCGGTTCATGGCCGAACGGGCCGGCTCGCGCGGAACCCGCGAGATCGCCGGCGCCTCACATGCGATCGCGGCGTCCCAGCCCGACGCCGTGGTCGCCGCCATCCTCGACGCCGTCGGCCAGTGATACGCCCATGCCTGCGATCCTCATTCACGGCGTCCCCGACACCCACCGCCTCTGGGCAGGCGTTCGCCGGCACCTGACGCGTACCGATGTGGAAGCGTGGGACCTGCCCGGGTTCGGCGCTCCCCGGCCGGACGGCTTCGGCAGTACCAAGGAGGAGTACGCCGACTGGCTGATCGGCCGTCTGGAGGCGGTCGGCGAGCCGGTCGACCTGGTCGGGCACGACTGGGGCTGCATCCTCACCGCCCGGGTCGCGTCCTTGCGCCCCGACCTGGTGCGTACCTGGGCCGGCGGCAACGGCCCGATCAGCGCCCGATACGTATGGCATCCGCTGGCCAAGATCTGGCAGGACCCGGTCGAGGGGGACCGCTTCATGGCCGGGCTGACGCAGGACGGCTTCGCAAGCGATCTGATCAACGGCTTCGAGGTTCCCGCCGGCCTGGCCAAGGAGATGGTGCGGCACGTGGATGCGCTGATGAAGGACAGCATTCTCAAGCTCTACCGCTCCGCGGTGCGGATGGGCAGCGAGTGGGAACCCGGTCTGACGAAGCTGACCTCGCCCGGCCTCGTGTTCTGGGGCGCGCGCGACCCCGCCTGCCCGGTCGAGTTCGCCGACGAACTGGGCCAGGCCATCCGGGCGGAACACGTGATCAAGCTCGACTGCAACCACTGGCCGGTGCTGCAGCGGCCTGCGCAGGTCGCCGCCGCGCTCGAAGGGCACTGGCGGCGCCACGAAGGCGGCTGATCGCATGGTCACCTCCCGGCACCTCAAGCCCTCGGCCAGCCCCGCGAAGGCCTCCACCACGTCGCTGACACTGAGGCATCAGCATCTTCCCGGCACGTGCCTGATCGCGGTCGGGGGTGAGGCCGACCTCACCACCAGCGGCCGGCTGGCCCACTACATCAACCGCGTCCGGCGACCCGGCGACCATGTGGTCTTCGACCTGACCGAGCTGTCCTTCCTGGACTGCTCCGGCCTGCGAGTCCTGATATCCAGCGCTCGCCGGGCCGCCGCCGAGGACGCGGGCGTACGTCTGGCGGGTGCCCGTGGCGCCCCCGCCCGTCTGCTGGAGATTGTCCGGATTCACGCGCTTCTGCCCGTGTACAACACGGTCGACCAGGCCCTCGCCGCCGTTCTGACCGTCGCCCGGATCAGCTGAAGCCAGCCCCCATGTCGACCCATGCACCCTCGTTCACCAGGTGGCGATCATGACTATCCAACAGACTCACCAGCACTACGCCCCGCGATCCCCTCTGCGCTGGTCGACCCGGGCCGCCTGCCAGGACGCGGACCCCGGCCTGTTCTTCCCGATCACCTGGGACGACCACCCCAGGCAACCCGATGATCAGGCACGGCGCATCTGCCAGGCCTGCCCAGTAAGGCAGAACTGCCTCGACTGGGCCCTGACCACCGGCGAACCGGACGGCATGTGGGGCGGCACCACCCCAGCAGAACGCCGCCGGCTACGCGCCCGCGAACGGCGGGCCACGGCCTGACCATCCGCCTGCGGTGTCCACCCCTCGGGGGCGGGAGTCCTCTGCAGCGTGAAAAGAAAATTTCGCGGCACCTGTCACGAGTCCGGAGGATGTCCGGTCTTAGCTGGCGACCGGTTGGTAACAGGTACCCCCGGCGGACAGGAGGGCTTGCTCATGAAGATCGTGGTTATCGGCGGGACGGGTCTGATCGGGTCGAAGCTCGTGACGAAGTTGGCTGAGCATGGTCACGAGGCGGTGGCGGCAGCGCCGAACACCGGAGTCAACACCCTCACCGGCGAAGGGCGGGCGCGCAGGTGGTGGTCGACGTGTCGAACTCCCCGTCGTTCGAGCGGGCCGCGGTGCTGGAGTTCTTCGAGACCTCCACCCGTAATCTGCTGGCGGCGGAGGCGGCGGCAGGGGTCGGCCACCACGTCGCGGTGTCAATCGTGGGCACCGAGCGGATGCCGGAGAACGGCTACTTCGCGGCGAAGATCGCTCAGGAGCAGCTGATCGAGAAGTCGTCCATCCCGTTCTCGCTCGTGCACGCGACGCAGTTCTTCGAGTTCGCCCGCGCCATCGCGGACGAGGCCACGGTCGATGGCAAGGTGCACATGGCGCCCGTGCGCTTCCAGCCCATGGCTGGCGACGACGTGGCCCAGGCGGTCGGCCGGACCGCGGTGGGGTCGCCGCTGAACGGCAGGGTGGAGGTGGCAGGGCCGGAGCAGTTCCGGATGGACGAGTTCTTCCGCGAGGCCCTGGCCGCCTGGGGCGACTCGCGCGAGGTGGTCACCGACCCGCAGGCGCGCTACTTCGGCAGCGTGCCGGGCGAGCGCACGCTGGTGCCCGGTGACGGCGCCACCTTCGGCCAGATCCGCTACCGCGACTGGCTCAAGACCGCCGCTCAGTAGCAGCAGACCCTCACCTCAGATCAGCCCGTCATCCCAAAAGGGGCGCACGCGATGACCGTGGTCTGTCGAGTACCCGCCCGGCGAGTCCGGAGCGCCGCCAGATCTCCGCGCGCCTGAATTCGCGCGGTCAGCCGGTCTGCCGGACCTCCACTCGAGCCGCGTACGAGCTCAGGACCGAGGGCGAGGCGAAACGCTCCTTCCGACAACCGAGGCAGGAGACTCATGACATACCTTGAACCACAGCGACCTGCTGCCGCACGGATCGACACCCTCGACAGCCTTCGTGAGCACCTTCAGTGGGCGATCGAGCTGGAACACGCGACCTTGCCGCCGTACCTGTGCGCGCTGTACTCGCTCGACCCGGAACGGAATCCGGATGCCGTCGAATTGGTGAGCACCGTCTTCGTCGAAGAGATGCTGCACCTGGCGCTGGCCGCCAACCTGCTCAACGCCGTCGGCGGCCGGCCGCGGCTGGACACGCCGGAGATGTTGCCGCCGTATCCCCGGCGGCTGCCCCACGGTGAGCTGGAGCTGTCGCTGCTGCCGTTCGGCGCCGAAGCGCTGGAGATGTTCCTGCGCCTGGAACGGCCGGCGCCGCCCGGCGCTCCGGCCGAGGGCGACGGCTACGAGACGATCGGGCAGTTCTACGACGCGGTCGAGCAGGGCCTGCGCGATCTGTGCGACCGGCTCGGCGAGCGCGAGGTCTTCTGCGGCGATCCGGCTCGCCAGGTGAGCGGCGCCCATTTCCGGCACACGGCAGGAGCGCTGTTCGCGGTCGAGGATCTGGAGTCCGCTCTGGGGGCGCTGGGGGAGATCGTCGAACAGGGCGAAGGCACCTCCCACGGTGAGGTCTGGGACGGTGACCAGGACGTCTTCCACCCCGATCGGGAGGAGGTCGCGCACTACTACCGCTTCCAGGAACTCAGGGCCGGTCGGCGGTACCGGCGGGGCGACACCCCGCAGTCCGGGCCCACCGGCGAGGAGGTCCTGGTGAACCTGGCCGCCGTGCGCCCGATGCGGCCCAACCCGCGTCTGTCCGACTACGCTGCGGGCAGCGCCATCCGCACGGCCCAGGAAGAGTTCAACCACACCTACTGCGCCCTCCTGAACCAGCTCGAACAGGCCTTCAACGGCAGCCCGAAGCAGCTCGGGGTCGCCACCGGCACCATGTTCGCGCTCAAGGCGCAAGCCGAGGCCCTGATGCGGATGCCCGACGAAGACGGCACCACGGCCGGGCTCACCTTCGAATACGTGCCACCCGAGTCGCGCCGGTGAGCATCGGCGACCTCTGCCGAGAAACAACGCACTGTGAAATCACGAGCGAAGGAAAGACATCATGAGCAGACACATCCTGGAGCCGGTCGCGTGGGAGCTGGCGGAGGCGACATCGAAGCCGCCCCTCCTGTATGAGCTGGGCTTCGACGGCGCCCGCAAGGTGCTGGACGACTGCCCTGGTACCAGGCGCCGGCGAAGCTTGCGGGAATCTCCCTGGTGCTCGTCACCGCCCTCAACGTGATCTTCCGATGACCATCTTCTCCCTGGAAAGGAGCCGGTACATGACCGACGACCAGCCCGCCACCAGCCGGTACGGCGGCGCAACGGAGAACGCCGGACCGCGTAACGGCTGCGCCCTGTGATCATCGAATCACCCGCACAGCCCATGGAGAAGGCCGACGTCACCGTATCCCGCGGGTGACCGGAACAGCCGGATGCTCCACCCACGTGTCGCCCTGTCAACCCTGAGCCCGGCCGGCGGCACCACCGCGAACGAGGCCACAACCCGCGCGTAGTCGACGACGTCGGCGCCGATCCTCGGCGGCCCAGGGGGCTGCCAGATACCGCGTGACCTGCTCGTGTTGCACCGCTCCTTGCATCTGATGAATGATTCTCGCGTCAGATGGAAGGGGTGGGCGTGGCCAGAGGGGTGGGACGGCCGCAAGGATCGGTCCGGCGCGCGCCAGGCGGGGGCCCCGGGTGATCGTCGGGCGGGCGGCGCAGATCCAGGCGCTGACCGCCGTGCTGGATGAGGCCACGCAGCACCGCGGTGGCGCACTTGTGGTGCGGGGCGAGGCCGGGATCGGCAAGTCCGTGCTGTGGCGGGAAGCCTGCGCGCTGGCCGAGGTCCGCGGGATGCGGGCGCTGACCACCGTGGGCGTGCAGGCCGAGGTGCAGCTGCCGTACGCCGGGGTCGGGCACCTGTTCCGCCGGCTGCGGCCGGAGTTCGGCGCGGTCGAGGGCGAGTCGCCGTTCCGGGTCGGCGTCGAGGTGCTCGACCTGCTCGGCGGTCTGGAGGAGCCGGTCCTGCTGGCCGTGGAGGACGCCCACTGGCTGGACCGGGCGAGCTGGGAGGTGCTGGCCTTCGTCGCCCGGCGCCTGGAGTCCGACCCGGTCGCGCTCGTGCTGACAGCGCGCGACGGCGAGGACGTCGACCGGCTCCTCGCCGCCGCCGCGCTGCCGGAGCTGCGGCTCGAGCCGCTGGAAGCCGATCCTGCCGGGACCTTGCTCGACCAGGTCGCGCCCGGTCTCTCGCCCGCCCTGCGCGCACGCGTGCTCGCCGTGTCGGCGGGCAACCCCCTCGGACTGGTCGAGCTCGGCGGACTGGCCGCCCGCTCCGGCGGCGCCGCGCTGCTGCCGTCACGCCTTCCGCTGAGCACCCGGGTGGAGCGGACGTTCGCCGGACTGGTCGGCGAACTGCCTGCGGCGACGCGCGCGCTGCTGCTCGTGGCGGCGTTGGACGATGGCGACGACCTCGATGAGATGCTCGCGGCGGCATCCCAGTTCGAAGATCGGCCGGTCACGGCCGACGACATGCAGCCGGCCGTGGTCAGCCGGCTGGTCAGCGTGGACGAGCAATACCGGTTGCGGTTCCGGCACCCGCTGTTGCGCTCGGCCCTGCAGCAGTCGGCGAGCGCGGCGCAGCGGCGGCGGGCGCACGCCTGCCTCGCAGCGGTCGTGGCTGACGACAATCGGCGGTTGTGGCACCGCGCGGCCGCGGCGACCGGCCCCGACGAGAACCTCGCCGCGGATCTGGCCGCCGTGGCCATCCGGGCCCGCTACGCGCAGGCCGCGGAGATCGCGCTGGCCGCGATGGAGCGGGCGGCGCAGCTGAGCGAGGACCCGCAGGAGCGCGGCAGCCGGCTGTTGTGGGCCGCGACGACGGCAGATGAGCAAGGCGACGCCAATGCGGCACGCCGCCTGCTCGAATTGGTGGACGAGACCCAGCTGCGCCCGGCGGACCTGGCGCGGCTGTCCTGGTATCGCGAGACGTATCTCGGCAGCGGCTGGACCGGCAGCGCGCGGCTGGGCGTCTACATCGAGCTCATTGACACCATCCGGCGCGCCGGTGACATCGAGCTGGCCCTTGAGGCTCTGACCAGTATTTGCCTGAGGTTCTACTGGTCCAACCCCGACGACCTCATCAGGCTCCGGTTCGTGCACGTCGCGGAGCAGATCGACGCACCGGAAGATGACACCCGGGTGCTCTGCGCGCTGGCCCAGGTCGCCCCCGTCGAGCGCGGCGCGTCCTGCCTCGAGGGATTGACGGCGTTGCGGTCCCGGCTGGACCTGACCCCGCCGCAGCAGCGCGACCTTGGCTTCGCGGCGTCGGCGCTGGGCGCGTACGCCCTGTCGAACACGTTCCTGCAGGCGAGCGCGGACGCGCTGCGGGCACAAGGCCGGATCGGCATGCTGACGCAGACCCTCACGAGCCTGGCCTACAACGCGGCCGCCGCCGGCGACGCGAGGGCCGCCGTGTCGGCCGCGGCGGAGTGCGTGGCGCTGGCCACCGAGACCCGGGCGCCGGTCTGGGCACTGCAGGCCCGGCTCCAGCTGGGCATGGCCGAGGCGCTGCGCGGCAACGAGGAGATCGCCACCGAGATCGCGGATGTCAGCGAGAAGACGATGCTCACGGCCGGCATGCATGCGATGTTGTCGCTGACGCAACGCATCCGCGGCATCAACGCGCTCGCCTCCGGCCGGTTCGAGGAGGCGTTCAGTCATCTGTATCGGGTGTTCGACGCAGGCGACATCGCGTACCACCCATACCTGCGCTTCCACCTTGTCGGGCACCTGGCCGAGGCGGCGGTGTACTGCGGCGCGCTCGACGAGGTCGGCGTCGTGGTGGCCGAGCTGACCCCGATCGCCGCGCAGAGCCGCTTGCCCGTCCTCCTCACGGGGCTCCGTTACGCGGAAGCCGTGCTGGCCGACGACGCGGCGGCGTACGAGGCCGCGATCGCCGCGGACCTGCGTGACTGGCCGTTCGAGCGGGCACGCCTGCAGCTCACGTACGGCGGATGGCTGCGCCGGCAACGCCAGGCGGCGGAGTCGCGGCCGCTGCTGCGCGCCGCGGCCGCCGCGTTCGACGCGCTGGGGGCGGCGCCGTGGGCGGAACGGGCACGGGCCGAGCTGCGGGCCACGGGCGAATCCCGGCGCAAGCCTATCGACGCCATCGACGCGCTGACCCCGCAGGAGCAGCAGATCGCGCGGCTCGCGGCCGACGGGCTGAGCAACCGGGAGATCGCCGAACGGCTGTTCCTGTCTCCGCGCACGGTCACCACCCACCTCTATCGGATCTACCCGAAGGTCGGGGTAAAGTCGCGCAGCGAACTCGCCGCCATGATGGCCGAACGGTCGTTCTGACGAGGGCGGGCGGCGGCCGCCGATCCCGCGTGCCCGGCCGCCAGGCTCCGGGGACGGACGGCGTCGGGGCACGTTCTCGCACCATTACGTACTCCTACGTACGCAGTCCCCCCTCAACCACTCGTACGTTCTTGAACACGTCAAGGTTCGGGAGATGTGGTGGGGGGTGATTCCGGGGTGCTTGGCAAGTCGAGCCTCGAGCTTCTCGGGGACGTGGGCGGACACGGCGGAGGACTGCCGACGTTGGGCAGCGTCAGGAGTCTGCCCGGCAGGGTTCACCGTTCCGGCACAAAGGCCGGCCTGCTGGGCCGGCAGGCCGAGTGCGAGGCGCTCGACCGGCTGCTCGCCGCGGTTCGCGTCGGCCAGAGCCGGGCGCTGGTGGTGCGCGGTGAGGCGGGAGTGGGCAAGACGGCGCTGCTGGAGCACCTGACCCAGAGGGCCTCTGGTTGC